>JBEHXI010000168.1:0-16910 GCA_048498775.1 Actinomycetota bacterium
GCCGGGACCGCCCTCGCGGTCCCGGCCCACGGGCCGTGCTCCGGTCGCCGTCGCCCGGGTGTCAGGCCCGGCCGACCAGTTCGTAGCCGGCCTCGTCCACGGCGGAGCGCACGGCCTCGTCGTCCAGCGGCGCGGAAGAGGTCACGCTGACCCGGCCGCTCTTGGCGTCGGCCTGCACGGCGGTGACGCCCGGCAGCGCGGACAGCTCCTCGCCGACCGCCTTCTCGCAGTGCCCGCAGGTCATACCGGAGACGGTGTAGACCACGGTGGCGGCGTCGCCGGCCGCGGCGGGCTCGGGCTGGGACGCGCCGGTGGAGCAGCAGGAGGAGTTGTTCGCGGTCATCGGGGCCTCCGGTGAGTGGTGCCGTCGTCGTCGTGCCGTTCCAATATACCCCTGTGGGGTATGTGGGCCGGGAGCGCCGGGGCCGTGTCCCGAGTGCCGTGGGGGGTGGCACCCGGGACACGGCCCGGTGACCCGTCCGGTCCCCGGCTACCCCTCACGGCGTGACCGGTTCCCCGGCCGCCGCGAGCTCCACAACCGGATGGTGTCGGCGTACCAGAACGGTTTGCCGCCCTCCACGACATCCGGTGGCGGCAGCAGGCCGTGTTTGCGATAGGAGCGCACCGTGTCGGTGCGCACCGAGATGTGTGCGGCGATCTGCGCGTAGGACCACAGGCTGCGGTCGGACATGTCTCGCACCTCCCTGCGGGGGACTGTTGCCCGACCACCCTGGCGCGGGGAGCCGCGCCGGCCGCCGGTGGACCGGCGGTGTAGGTCCTTTGTGACACGGAGCCCATAAATTCGTGACAAAGACCCAAGGAAGCCGACATATGCTCAGCTGGGGCGCGGTCCGGAGGCCCGGCGCCGTTCCATGGTCCTCGCCCGGCGGTACGGAAGGCGGCGGAACGGGATGCTCCGAGTGGGTGGTCTCGACAGTTACCTCGTTCGCAGAGATAAAATGACGATGTGACGATACGGGACGCAGGGGGCCTGTCCGAGGATCTGGCCCGCCTCCTGGCCGGCATCCAGCGGCTCACCCGGCGCCGGCTGCGGCGCGGCATGAGCGGCCCGCGGCTGCGCGGCGCCCAGGTGGAGCTGCTGCGGCTGGTCGTCGCCAGTCCGGGCATCCGCGTGTCGGACGCCGCCCGGGAGCTGTACCTGGCGGGCAACTCCGTCTCCACCCTCGTCAAGCAGCTCACCGCGGCCGGACTGCTGCGCCGCGAGATCTCCCCCGAGGACCGGCGCGCCGCCCTGCTGCTGCCCACGCCCGCCGCCAAGGCCCGGCTGGAGGCCTGGGACGCCCGCCGCACCGCGCTGATGCGCGACCAGCTGGCCCTGCTCGACGACCCGGACCGGGCCGCGCTCGCCGCCGCGCTCCCCGCGCTGCGCAAGCTCGCCGCCGGTCTGCACGAGGACGTGGAGGGAGCATGACCGAGGACCGGACGGCCGGCGCGGAGACGGCCGTGGGCGCGGCCGCGGAGGCGGCCGCGGAGACCGTGGAGACGGCCGTGGAGGCCGTCAGCTGCACCGGCCTGGAGTACGCGTTCGGCGCCACCAAGGCCGTCGACGGCCTGGACCTGTCGGTCGCGGCCGGCGAGGTCTTCGGTCTGCTCGGCCCCAACGGCGCGGGCAAGACCACCGCGATCCGCACCATCACCACGCTGCTGCCCGTCCCACCGGGCGTGGTGCGGGTCTTCGGCCGGGACGCGGCCCGCCAGAAGATGGCGGTCCGCAGGCTGCTCGGCTATGTCCCTCAGCAGCTGTCCGCCGACTCCGGGCTGACCGGGCGGGAGAACGTCGCGCTGTTCGCCCGGGTCTTCGACGTCCCCCGCCGCGAGCGGGCCGCCCGGGTCGCCGAGGCGCTGGAGACGGTGGGCCTGGCCGACGCCGCGGACCGGCTGGCCGGGACGTACTCCGGCGGGATGGTCCGGCGCCTGGAGCTGGCACAGGCACTGGTCAGCGCCCCGCGGCTGCTCATCCTGGACGAGCCGACCATCGGCCTGGACCCGATCGCCCGCACCAGCGTGTGGGAGCGCATCGGCGAGGTCCGGGCCGCCACCGGCATGACCGTGCTGGTCACCACCCACTACATGGACGAGGCCGACCAGTACTGCGACCGGGTGGCCCTGATGCACCGCGGCCGGATCCGCGCGCTCGGCACCCCCGGCGAGCTCAAGGAGGCGCTGCGCGAGCACCACCGCGCCTCCGGGGAGCAGGACCCGCCCCAGCCCACGCTGGAGGACGTCTTCCGGCATGTCGCCGGCAGCGGCCTCGGCGGGGGCCCCGACGAGCAGGGAGGAGACTTCCGCGATGTCCGCCGCACCCGGCGCACGGCCTCCCGTGTCGGCTGAGCCCGCCACCCCCGGCGCCGCCGGGGACGAGCGGCGCCCCGCCGGCCTGCTCCTCACCCCGCCCCGGGCCCGTCCGCCCTGGCAGGTCGGGCCCGCCCGGGTGCTGGCCATGTGCGCGGTCGAGCTGCAGAAGCTGCGGCACGACCGCACCGAGCTGTACACCCGCGCGGTCCAGCCGGCGCTCTGGCTGGTGATCTTCGGGGAGACGTTCACCCGGATCCGCGCGATCCCCACCGGCGGGATCCCGTACATCGACTACCTCGCGCCGGGGATCATCGCCCAGTCCGCGATGTTCATCGCCATCTTCTACGGCATCATGATCATCTGGGAGCGGGACTCCGGCATCCTCACCAAGCTGCTGGTCACCCCGACGCCACGGGCCGCCCTGGTCACCGGCAAGGCGTTCGCCGCCGGGGTCAAGGCGGTCATCCAGGCGGTCGTCGTGGTGGTCATCGCGGCCCTGCTGGGCGTGGCGCTGACCTGGAACCCGCTGCGGCTGCTGGGCGTCGCGGGGGTGGTCGTGCTCGGCTCGGCGTTCTTCTCCTGCCTGTCGATGACGATCGCCGGGATCGTGCTGACCCGCGACCGCCTGATGGGCATCGGCCAGGCCATCACCATGCCGCTGTTCTTCGGCTCCAACGCGCTCTACCCGGTCGCCGTGATGCCCGGCTGGCTCCAGGCGGTCAGCCGGTTCAACCCGCTCAGCTACGAGGTGGACGCCCTGCGCGGGCTGCTGCTGGGCACCCCGGCGCACCTGGGGGCCGACGTCGGTGTGCTGGTGCTGGCCGCGGCGCTGGGCATCACCGCCGCCTCCGCGCTCCTCGGCCGCCTGGCGCGATAGGAACTCCGCACCGCGCGGGCGCGCGGTGCGGAGGCGGTGATTTCCGTCTCTTCGGTGGCTTTGGTGAATTCCCCTGTGCGAAACGGGGATTCCGCGTGGACGGTGCCGCCCGCGGCGCCGCGCGGAGTGCGCTTTCCCGCCGTCCGGTCCCCACGTGACCAGGGATGTCGTCAACCCGGCCACCAACTGCGGGGGGTCGTGAAACCGCTTGCCGGACGGTCGGTTATGCGGGCCGTCTCAGGGTAGGGCGCGTACCAGAAGGAATGGGTCCAGTTGTGCCCCGGGCCGGAATCCGGCGCCCCGGGGGTGAAAACGGAAGAGGACGACTGTGCAACACCGAAGGTCCCCGGTCCGTACGCACGGACCGGGCGGACGCGTTCCGATAGCCAGCCCGACGGCCCGTCACCGTGGGGGCTGAGCCGAGGGATGGGAGGTCTCCACGGTGTGGATCCGCACGGCCCGGACGATCTCGCCAGGCGGATGTCCGAGGCCGTCCACGCGCTGGTCGCGGTCTGGGTGCAGGCGCCCGCGGCGGTCACCCCCCGGGTGTCGGCGCACCAGTTGCGCGCCCTGCACGTCGTGGACCGGACAGCGCAGATCAATCTCACCGGCCTGGCCGACGAGCTCGGGATGACGCTGCCCGCGGCGAGCCGCCTGTGCGACCGGCTGGAGGCCGCAGGCCTGCTGGCCAGGGACGTCCCGCCGCACAACCGGCGGGAGGTGCTGCTCAGGCTGACCTCGCGGGGCAGCCGGCTGCTCGACGAGGTGGCCGACCGCCGCCGGCGGGACCTGGCCGCGGTCCTCGGCACGATGCCGGCCCCGCGGCGCACGGAGCTGCTGAGCGGCCTGCTGGCCTTCCACACCGCGCACACGGCGGCCCGTACGCCGCCCGCTCGGCGCGACGCGCCGTGACGAGGCGTCCCCCACGTGCCACAGTGGAGCCGTGAGCGCTTCCCTTCCGTATCGCCGGCCCGACGAGGCGGCACGGGCCGCCTCCGTCGCGGCCGAGCTGCTGGAGGTCCTGTGGGGGCGTGCGTCCACCGCGCCGGTGTCCACCTCGCAACTGCGCGTCCTGTACATCCTGGAGCACAACGAGGGCATCAACCTGCGGACGCTGACCGAGGCGCTGGGCTCGACGCCGCCCTCGGTCAGCCGGCTGTGCGACCGGTTGCAGGCGGTCGGTTTCGTGGAGCGCGCGCCCAGTACCAACAGCCGCCGGGAGCTGCAACTGCGGCTCAGTGCCCGGGGCCGTACCTTCCTGCGGGACCTGCGGGCCCGCCGCGAACGCGAACTGCGGGCGGTCATCGGGCGGATGCCCGCGAAACAGCGCGCGGCGCTGCTCGCCGGGCTGGAGTCCTTCTGCGACACCGCCTACGAGGAGCTGCACCCGCGGCGGGAGGAGCGGGCGGCGGGTTCCGGCGCCCGGTCGGCCTGAGCCCGAGCCTGAGCGGGCGGACGGGGCCGGTGTGCCCGGTGGGCCCGGTGCGCCGCCGCGAGGGCCGCCGCAGGGGTCAGGCCGGCTGCCAGCCGAACAGCGCCCAGACGGCCTTCCCGGCGCCGGTGGGCTCGCTGCCCCAGCGGTCGGCGAGGGTGTCGACGATGTGCAGGCCGTAGCCGCCGCTGCCGTCGGTGTGGGGGCGCCGGAGCCGGGCGGGGCGGTCGGTGCTGTCGTGGACCTCGGCGAGCAGCCCGCTCTCGCTCACCCGCAGCCGGACGCGCACCGGTCCCGACGTGTGGTTGAAGGCGTTGCCGACCAACTCCGAGACCGCGAGGACCACATCGCTGTCCCGGCGCGCCGTGGTCCGCCCGGCCGGCCGGGACTCCAGCACCCAGCGGGTCAGATCGCGGGCCCGTGCCGCACCGGAACCGTCCGCGGACAGCGTCATCTCGTGCACCTCGACCGGCATACGAGACACCTCCGGTGTGTCGGACTCCTTGGCCTGCTCATCCTGCCCAGCCTTCACCGGCTGCTCAGGCGGCACTTTCGGCATGGGCTGCTCCGCGGTCACTCAGGCATACGGCGGCTCATCGAACGCCTTGCCGCATCGCCGCGGATCATGCGGGCCTGTCCGGGTGGGATCCGCCGGGGAAATCCGGTGAGGAGATCCTGAGGGCGTGCACCCGGCCCGTCGCCGGGATCCGCCGGGGAGATCCGCCGAGGACATCCGCGCGGGAGGGCGTCCCCGCGGCGGGCGGCGGGGACGCGGAGCGGGGCAGCCGTCAGCCGGGGACCGCCTGCCGGCCACCGGGTCCGGCGGCGGGTCCCCTCTGCGGCTGCCCGCGGTGGGGGCCGGGGGTCGCGGTCACTCCTGGGTGAGCAACTGGGCGCGCAACCTGGCGAGTGTGCGGCTGAGCAGGCGCGAGACGTGCATCTGGGAGATGCCGAGCTCGGCGCCGATCTGCGACTGGGTCATCTCCCCGCCGAAGCGCATCTGGAGGATGCGGCGGTCCCGCTCGTCCAGGTCGGCCAGGAGCGGCTTGAGGACGTGCAGGTTCTCGACGATCTCCAGCGCCGGGTCGATGTCGCCGAGCCGGTCGGCGAGCGCGCCCTCGCTGTTGCTGTCGTCCTCGTCGGCCGGGGCGTCGAGCGAGCCGGCGACATAGCCGCGGCTGGCCACCAGGCCCTCGGTGACCTCCTCCGGGGTCAGCTGGAGGAAGTCGGCGAGCTCCTGGGTGGTGGGGGCGCGGTCGAGGCGGGCCGCCAGGACGTCGGTGGCCTTGGCCAGTTCCAGCCGCAGCTCCTGGAGGCGGCGCGGCACGTGGACGGCCCAGCTGGTGTCGCGGAAGAAGCGCTTGATCTCACCGACGATGTAGGGGACCGCGAAGGTGGCGAACTCCACCTCACGCGACAGGTCGAAGCGGTCGATCGCCTTGATCAGCCCGATCGTGCCCACCTGGACGATGTCCTCGTACGGCTCGGCGCGGTTGCGGAACCGGCCCGCGGCGTACTTCACGAGGGAGAGGTTCAGCTCGATGAGGGTGTTCCGGGCGTACTGGTACTCCGGGGTGCCCTCCTCCAGCTCCTGCAACCGATCGAAGAACAACCTCGACAGCTCGCGCGCGTCCCTGGGCGCCACCTTGCCGGCGTCCTCGATCGACGGCAGCTGCGTGGACGGCATCTCGGTCTGCGTTCCGGACACAGCCACTACCGTCGATCCACTCATGATCGTCCCTCCCGACAGACCTGTATGACGACGTCGGCCGTCTACCCCGGTTCCACTCACACTCACCTGTTTGCGGAGGAATTTTCTCCGCGGTGCCCGGATTACGCCAACCGGGCGAACCGGCCGTCCGGGAGCGTGCGGGCAGCCGGTGGCCGCAGATGCGTCTACCTCGGTTCCGGCGGTCCATGCGGGACGGGGTATGTGAACCACCTCACTCGCAGGCGTGCGGGGGTGCCGGCCGGTGCGTGCGAGCGCCTCGGGAGCCCGGCGTCCGCACGCCCCGGCCGCCGTCCTCGGGCCATCGTCGTCGGACGGTCATCCTCAGGTCATCGGAATATCACTTTCCAGAATTCCCCCTTCTGTCGCCAGAATCCACGGAATTCACGGGCGTTCTCCCCGTTCCCCGCTTTACCGCTCCTTTCTCCGGGCGCTCCGGGCCTCCGGATCTCCGGGGACTGCGCCGGGCGCCTCCCCGGGTACCGGACGGCATTCGGACCCGTCTGCCCCGGCCGTCGCCGCGACAAACACCCCGTCCGGCGGGCGACTTCGGGGCATCAAACCGCGATGGTGGGGAAGACGGCTCGCCGGAGGTTGATAACTATGGTTCCCCTTCTTCTGGTTCTCCTGCTGGCGCTGATTCTCTTCGGTGCCGGTTTCGCATTGAAGATCCTGTGGTGGTTCGCCATAGCCGTGCTGGTGATCTGGCTGCTCGGCTTCCTGGTGCGCTCCGCGGACAGTGGCGGCCGGAGAGGCCGCTGGTACCGCTGGTAGACGACACCGGCGGGACCGAGCCCTCGGTGGCCCGACGGGAGTTCCCGCCGGGCCATCGGCGCGTCGCGTTCCGTACTCGAACAGCCGGGCGGCCGACCCGGCAGGATCCCCACGGGAGAAACACCGGAACATGTCCGTGAAACGCCCTTCGCATTCCCCAACGGACGCCGGGCGCGTCCGGTTCACCGGGCGGCCGGGGAATTCCCGGCCGCGGGAGGCGGGCGCCTCAGGCGGTGTGCGGGGTGTCCCGCGGACCGGTGTCACCGGTGTTCCCGGCCGGGTCATCGGGGCGGAGGCCGAGTTGTTCGCCGGTGGCGGCGCGAAAGGCGTCGAGTCCGTCGACCAGTGCCGTCCGCCCGCCCTCGGGCATGCGGTCCAGAACCGCGCCGAGTTCGTTCTCACGCCTGGCGCGCAGGTCCCGCAGGAACTCCCGGCCGACGCGGCTGAGCCGCAGGGCGAGCTCGCGGCGGCTGCCGGAGTGGGGGGCCCGTTCGACGAAGCCGACCGCCTGGAGGCGGTCGCACAGCCGGCTGACGGACGGCGGCGCCGAGCCGAGGGCCTCGGCGAGCGTGCGCAGGTTGATGCCCTCGTTGTGCTCCAGGATGTACAGCACTCTCAGTTGCGACGCCGACACCGGCGCGGTCGAGGCGCGGCCCCACAGCACTTCCAGCAACTCCGCGGCGACGGACGCCAGGCGCGCGACGTCGTCCGGCCCGCGGGCAGCGCCGGAGCGCGGTTCGCGGGCGGCGCTGGAAGAGGGCATCGCCTCACTCTCGCAGCCGGTGCCGGTTCCTGTCAGCCCGTGGCGGACGCCCGCCGGCGACGGCGTCCCCGCCGCCCGTCCGTGATGAAGCCTCCTGGAAGGTTTCGTGACGGCTCGGGTGGCTTCGGATGGACAACGGATGAGTTGCCGCCCTCCCCGCGACGGGCCGAGGGCGGTGAGCGCCGTTTCGCCGGACGGCGCACGGAGGATGTGACAGACATCGTGAAGCGATATGTGACAGTGGAGCGCGCGCTGCGGACCGCGGCGCCGCACAGACTGCTCGACGCGCTCCGCGCGGCACTCACCGAGCAGTACGGGGCCGCCTCGGTCGAGCTGCTGATGGCCGACTACGGGCTGACGGTGCTCCAGCCGGTCACCGCCCTGCCCTGCACCGGGGAGCCGGTGCCGGTCCACGGCAGCGCCCCGGGCCGGGCCTTCGGTGCGCAGGAGCCGTTCGTCGAGCGGCGCGGCGAGCGGACCCTGGCGCACCTGCCGGTCTCGGTGCGCGGTGACCGCCTCGGGGTGCTGACGGTGGGGCTGCCGGGAGCGGTCCGCCCGGAGGGCGTCGTCGGCGAACTCGCCCAGATCGCCGACGTCCTGGGGCACGAGGTGGTCGTCGCCGAGCGGGACACCGACCTGTACCTGCAGGCCAGGCGCCGTGACCGGCTCACGCTGGCGGCCGAGATGCAGTGGCAGCTGCTGCCCGGCCGGGCGTGCGCGCGCGAGGAGTTCGCGCTCGGCGCGCAGCTGGAGCCGGCGTACGCGATCTGCGGGGACAACTTCGACTGGAGCGCCGACGCCGACCACCTCACCCTGACCGTGACCAACGGCATGGGCCAGGGCATCGACGCGGCGCTGCTCACCAGCCTGGCCATCAACGCGCTGCGCAACGCCCGGCGCGCCGGGATAGGGCTGGCGGACCAGGCGGCGCTGGCCGACCAGGCCGTCTACGCCCAGTACCAGGGGCAGTCCTATCTGTCGGTGGTGCTGCTGCGGTTCGATCTGGCGTCCGGGCGGGTGGCGGTGGTGGACGCCGGATCGCCGCAGCTGCTGCGGCTGCGCGGGGGCGCGGTGGAGCGGGTGCCCTTCGAGGAGCAGCTGCCGCTGGGCATGTTTGAGGAGACCGATTACGTGGCACACGAGTTCAGCGTCGAGCCGGGAGATCGCCTGGTGTTCGTCAGCGACGGCGTCTACGCGGTGGCGTCCCCGGAGGGGGAGCGCTACGGCGAGCGGGCTCTGGCGCGGGCGATCACCGCGACCCGGCTGCTGCCTCCCGCCGAGGTGCCGCGGGCGGTGCTGCGGGAGTTGAGCGGTCACCGAGGTGACCCGACACCGGAGGATGACGCCCTGGTGGTCTGCCTGGACTGGTACGGCCGGTAACGGGGCATCCGTTCCACGGACCACCGGCCGCCGCGCCTGTCGACAAGGGGACTGGAAACGCTAACATTTGCCCTATGGCAATAATTGCCATCGGTAGTGCTGCTGTCCGCATGGAGACGGCCCGGCGCCCGTGGTGCCCCAGGACGAAGCGAGAAGGGACTTCCCAGTGTCGCAGCCGGACACGGAACGCCAGTGGTCACCGCCCCAGGTGGTGTCCGACCTACTGCTGCGCCGCCGTGAGCAGGTGGCGCAGCGATGGGCGGACCTCTCGCTGTTCCGCACGGTCTTCACCGTTTCCCGCGACGAGGCGGTGGAGGCCTGCCGCGCGGTGATCGACGCCCTGTCGGCCGTCGCCGCCTCGGCGCGGCCCGACGACATCGAGGCGCCCGGCTTCGCGGCGATCCGCGACCAGCTCGGCCGGATGTCGGCGACCCGCACCCGGGCCGGTGCCTCCGCGGGGCGGATCGCCGCCGAGGTCGTGGACCTCAAGTCCGCCGTCATGGAGATGGTCGAGGCGGAACTCCGCGACGAACCCTCCGAAATGCGGCATTCCGTTCTTCTCTTCCTCTCGGAGCTGCTCGGCACCCTGCGCGTGGTGGTGATGGAGACCGCCCTCATCGACGGCCGCGACCTGATCGCCCGCCAGCGCCAGCAGCTGATGGAGGCCGCCACCCCGGTCATCAAGCTGTGGGACGGCATCGTCGCCGTGCCGCTCATCGGCACGCTGGACAGCGCCCGCAGCCAGGTCGTCATGGAGAACCTCCTGGAGTCGATCGTCGCCCACCAGGCGCGGGTGGCGATCCTGGACATCACCGGCGTGCCGACGGTGGACTCCCTGGTCGCCCAGCACCTGATGAAGACGGTCGCCTCCGCCCGGCTGATGGGCGCGGAGTGCATCGTGTCCGGCATCCGCCCGGCGATCGCGCAGATCATCGTCCAGCTCGGCATCGACCTGAGCAGTGTGGTGACCCGCGCCTCGCTGGCCGACGCCCTGGCGATGGCCCTGCGCCGCACCGGAGTCGAGGTGCCCGCCCCCACCCACGTGGCGGACCAGTGGTGAGTGGCGGGCGGGAGCGCGGGGTCGTGGCACAGGTGCCCGTCCTGACGCTCGGCGACGTCCTGCTCGTCACGATCCAGGGCGAGTTGCAGGACAAGGCGGCGGTGCGGCTCCAGCAGGACATCGCCGACACCATCACGGCCACCGCCGCCCGCGGCGTGGTCATCGACATCTCCGGCGTGGAGATCGTCGACTCCTTCCTCGGCCGGGTGCTCGCCGAGATCGCCGCCGCCTCCAGCCTGCTCGCCGCCCGCACCGTCGTGGCGGGGATGCGCCCCGCCGTGGCGATCACCCTCGTCGAACTCGGCCTGACCCTGTCCGGACTGCGTACCGCCCTCAACACCCAGGAGGCGCTGCGGATGCTGGGCGCCGCCCCCGGCCAGGACCGCCCGCCCGCCGCACCCGTCCCCCGGCAGGGTGCCTCATGACCTCGACGCCGGACGCCACGGTGACGCTGCCGATCCGCTCGGACCTGGACCTGGCCTGGGCGCGCCAGCAGGTGCGCCAGGTGTCGGACGAGCTCGGCTTCGGCCTGGTCCAGCAGACCAAGCTGGTCACCGCGGCCAGTGAGCTGGCGCGCAACACCCTGGTCCACGGCGGTGGCGGGGAGATGGACATGGCCCCGGTCAGGCACGGCGCGACGGCGGGGCTGCGGCTGACGTTCACCGACCACGGCCCCGGCATCCCGGACGTGGACCAGGCCCTCAGCGACGGCTTCACCACCGGCGGCGGCCTGGGCCTCGGACTGGGCGGTGCCCGCCGCCTCGTCGACGAGTTCACCATCGACAGCCGTCCCGGCGAGGGCACCACCATCACCGTGGTCTCCTGGGCCACCGATCCGCAGCGCCAGGGGTCCGCTCGGTGACCCGGGTCTGGGACGTGCCGGTGCACGACTCCACCCGGGTCAGGGACGTGCGAGTCGCGGCCGAGGCCGCGTCCGCCTACGCCGGGCTGGACGACAAGCGCACCCACGCGGCCTCCCTGGTGGCCACCGAGCTGGCCACCAACCTCCTCAAGCACGCCGGCGGCGGGCAGGTCCTCGTCGAGACGGTCAACCCGCGGTCGGCCGGCCGGTACTGTGCGCCCGGCGTCCTGCCGAGCGTGCAGATCCTCACCGTCGACCACGGCCCCGGCATCCGCGACATCGCCGCCGCCCTGGGCGACGGCTACTCCACCACCGGTTCCCTGGGCGCCGGCCTGGGCACCTGCCGCCGGATAGCGGACCAGTTCGACCTGTACAGCACGCCCGGCCGCGGCACCCTCGCCCTGGCCCGGATCACCACGTCCCGCGCCCCCGGTGTCGCGCCGGAGCCGGAGGGGCTCCCGGCCAGGGCCGGCGGGCTGCACGTCTCGCTGTCCGCGGCCGAGCACTCCGGCGACGCCTGGGCCTGCGCGGTCACCGGCAGCCGGATGACGCTGATGGTCGCCGACGGCCTCGGGCACGGGCCGGAGGCCGCCCGCGCGAGCGACGCCGCCGTCGACCAGTTGCACCGCCATCCCGGGCTGCCGCCCGGCACGCTGCTCGGACTGATGAGCGACGCGCTGCGCCGCACCCGCGGGGCCGCCGTCGCCATCGCCCAGCTCGACATCGAGGCCGGGCAGTTGGACTACGCCGGCATCGGCAACATCGGCGCCCGGCTGCGCGGTGACGGGGAGTGGCACCACCTGCTGTCCCGCCCGGGTATCGTCGGCGCTGTGCGACCGGCCACCCTCATCCACCAGCGCCGCCCCTGGAGGAGTGACGGACTGCTCGTCATGCACAGCGACGGACTGCCCAGCCGCTGGCAGCCACCCGGCGACCCGGGCCTGGACCGGCACGACCCGGCGATCGTGGCCGCGACCGTCCTCCGGGATGCCAGCAGCCCGGCCCGTCCCGTCCGCGACGACACCGCCGTGGCGGTCCTGACCGCCACCCGCTAGGTCACCACCATGAACGACGCATCCCTCAGCTGGGACATCACCGGCGCCGCCGACGCCGCCCGGGCCCGCGCGGCCGTGGCCGGCGTCGCCGCGCGGGCCGGGCTGCCCGTCCGGGAGCGGCTGCACCTGACGACCCGGCTGACCCGCCAGCTGAGGCAGCTGCTGACCGGCGGCGGAAGCGGACGGCTGGAGGCGGCCCTGCTGCCCGCCGAGGACTCCGCCCCGGCCCGGCTGCGGCTGCGCACCGAGGGCGCCGCCCCGGCCGCCGGGCCCGGGCGGCGCTGGGAGGTCACCACCGAACTGCCCGCAGGCGACGAGGCGTTCACCGCGGCCGGGCGGGCACTCGCCGAGGCCGCCCGGCAGCCGCGGGACGCCACGGACCTCGCCGAGGCGTTGCTGGACGCCGACGAGGACCTGGCCACCGCCCTGGACCTGCTGCACGAGCAGCAGGAGCTGATCCGCTTCCACCGCGAGGAGCTGCACCACACCAACCAGGGCGTCCTGGCCCTGCACGCCGAACTCGACGCGGCCGGTGAGGCCCAGCGCGCCCTGCTGGCCGCCGAGCAGGCCGCCCGCGGCGCCGCCGAGAGCGCCCGGCGGCGCCTGACGTTCCTGGTCAACGCCAGTGCCACGCTGACCGCCTCGCTGGACCACGCCGAGGTCCTGCACCACCTGACGAAGGTGGTGGTCCCGGACTACGCCGCCACCGCCCACGTCTGGCTGGTGGACTCCGACCGCCTCACCTCGGGGGACGGCCTGGGCACCGCGCCCGTCCCCGTCGGCGAGGCCTATCTCAGCCACCCGGCGGCCGTCGCGGCCCGCACCGGCCGCCCCCAGCACGCCGCCGGCCACCCCGGCGAGCTGCCCGGCGTCGACGACCTGCCGGCGTCCCGGATCTCCCCGGACCGGCCGCTGCTCGCCATCCCGCTCATCGCCCGCCGCACCACGCTGGGCGTGCTCGCCCTCACCCCGCCCGGCGACCGCTTCGACCCCGACGACACGGTGATGCTCATGGAGCTCGCCCGCCGGGCCGCCATCGCCATCGACAACGCCCTGCGCTACGAGCAGGAACGCGACATCGCCGAGACGCTGCAACGGGCCCTGCTGCCCGACCTGCCGCAGGCGCCCGGGCTGCGCCTGGCCGCCCGCTATCTGCCCGCCACCCGCGGCATGAACATCGGCGGTGACTGGTACGACGCGTTCACCCAGCCCGACGGCAGCCTGGTCACCGTGATCGGCGACGTCACCGGGCACGGACTGCACGCCGCCGTGATGATGAGCCAACTGCGGCACGCCGTGCGGGCGTTCGCCATCGACGGGGACTCGCCGGGCCGCCTGCTCACCCGGCTCCACCAGCTGCTGCACCACCTCCAGCCGGACCTGTACGCCACCGCCGTGATCGCCCGGTTCCGCCCCGGCGAGCCCACGGTCACCTGGGCCGCGGCCGGTCACCCGCCGCCGGTGCTGCGCGAGGCGGACGGCCGGGTGCGGGTGCTGGACACCAAGCCCGCCGCGATGCTCGGCATCCCGCTCAACCAGAGCGTCGCCGACCACACGGTGACGCTCGACCCGGGCGCGGCCCTGCTGCTCTACACCGACGGGCTCGTCGAGCGCCGCCCGCTCGGCCTCGACCCGGGCATCGACCGGCTCTGCGAGGCGCTGGCCACCCTGGAGCCGGCCGTCGCCGAGAACCCGGCGGCCGCGGCCGAGGCGCTGCTCGACCACATGCTGCCGGACGCCGGCGGCGAGGACGACGTGTGCCTGCTGCTCTGCCAGGCCGTCCGGCACACCGCGGCGCCGGCCCCGGAGCACCTGACGCTGCCGCACCCGGCCCGTCCCGCGGAGGCCGAGCCGGCCGGCTGAACTCCCCGGAGTGAAAGGCCCCTTCCCGTGGAACACGGCGGACGGGAGGAGGGGAGCAGCGATGGTGGACACGGACACCCGGGTGCCGGCCGGGGCACGCGCCGGGGCGCCGCCGGGACGGCCCGCGCGGATACCCGGACGGCCCGACACCGTCCGCGTGACGGCCGGGATGCTCGCCTGGTACGCGCTGACCGGGGCGGTGACGGCCCGGCTCGCCCGGGGCGCCGGCGGCACGGCCGCGGTGGCCTTCTTCCTCGCCCTCGTCCCGCCGCTGCTCCTCGCCGTCCTGGCGTGCTCGGCCGGGCGGCGGGCCCGCCGGCTGCTGCGCGCCCTGTCCACCGCCACCCGCCGCGGCGGCCCCCTTCCGCCGGAGGCCACGCGGCTGCTGGCCGCCCGTGGCGTGCGGGGCGCGCGGGTGCGGATCGAGGGCGGCCGGGTGCGCAGCCGCTGCCACCGGATCGGGGACCGCGCCTGGATCGTCCTGGCCGAGCGGCATGCCGCGCGCCGGGAGGCCGGGAGGTTCGTGCTCGCCCACGAACTCGCCCACCTGCTGCGGAACGACGCGTTCACCGGGCGGCTCTGCCTGGTGCTGGCCATCGGGCTGCTCGACGGCGCGATGGTCTCCCGGTGCGTGCCGGCGGCGGTGGTGGGCGTCGCGGGCGCGCTGCTGCTGAGCGTCGGCAGGCGCTGGTGCGCCGAGCTGGCCTGCGACACCGCGGCGGCCCACTGGGCGGGCGCCGCCGCCGCGGCCGCCTGGCGCGCGGACACCCGTGCCCTGTGGGCCGAGCCGGACAACCGCCGGCCGGCCCGGCGGATCCGCCGCGCCCTGCTGGGCTGGCTGACCCATCCGCCGCTGCGGGTGCGGGCGTGGTGGCTGCCGCTTCCTGACGGCCCGTCACATAAGACAGGCCCCGGTCACCGGGGGGCTGACCGGGGCCTGCGGGGTGCTGTCCGCTGAGACGTCAGTCCCGGGCGGCGAACCGCACGAACGCGGTCCACTCCTCCGGGCTGAACGTCAGGACCGGACCCGCGGCGTCCTTGGAGTCGCGGACCAGGATCGTGTCGGTGCCATTGGCAACCTCAATGCAGGCACCACCACCGCTGCCGCTGTAGCTGCTCTTGAACCAGGCCGTTTCGGCCTTGCGGACGGCGGAGTCGTTGGTGTTCATCGTTCTCTCCAGCAGTTTCTGGACGGGGGACAGGACTTGCTGTGGGGGAGAGGCTAACTGCGCGCGCCCGGATGATTTCACAGACTGCTACGTTCCGACACCTGTTCGTCATCATTGCCTCACGGTCGCCGCCGTTTCGACGGTGAGAGCGGGGTGGCACCGCCGATCGTGCCGCCGCGGCCACCGGAACCGGCGCCATCGCCCCGGTGATGTGTAGAGCGCGGGCGGCCCGATTTCGGCGGGTGAAACCGGTCACTTCCGTCACCTTCCGGGAGCCCCGTGTGGCATCGACTCCTGAAGGCGGGCGGGCTTTCTGACGCCCCGTCGGTTTCACCGGTTCAACGCGGGGGCTACGGCGTGACGACGATGCGGACCGGACTGCCCTCCTTGGTCCGCAGCCGCTCGACCCCCAGGCCGACATCCTCCAGCGGCAGCACGTCGGAGACCGAGCGGGACAGGTCGAGACGACCGGCGGCCAGCAGCCGCATCAGATGGGTGAGATGGCGCCGGGTGTAACCGTCGTGGCCGAGGACGGCGTGGTTCTGGTAGCCGAACATGATCGTGTTCTCGCTGAGGTGGATCGGCTCAGGCGACATGCCGATCATCACCGCCCGCCCATAGCGGCCCAGGCAGGAGACCGCCTGGTCGAGCGCGGGACCCGCCCCCGACAGCTCGGCCGCCAGGTCCAGCCCCTCGCCATCGGTCAGGCGCATCACCTCCGCGCGGACGTCGGCGGTGCGCGGGTTCAGTGCGTGATCCGCTCCCAGCTCCCTGGCCCGCTGCCCGGCGGCGTCGAGCGTGTCCACGGCGACGATCAGGCTCGCCCCGGCCAGGCGGGCGATCTGTACGGCGTGCACCCCGAGGCCGCCGACCCCCCACACGCCGACCGTCTCCCCCGGACGCAGCCCGCCGCGGTCGATCAGCCCCGAGAACGGCGTGGCCACCGCGTCCGCGCAGATCGCCGCCTGCTCGATCGGCACCCCGCCGGGCACCTCCACCAGGGCCGCGTAGGGGGTGACGACGTACTCCGCCCAGGCACCGTCCCAGTTCTGCCCCATCACCTGGGGCGCCAGGCACCCCAGGTCGTCCCCGCAGTGCGGGCACGAGCCGCACGGCCTCCCGGGCGCGATGACCACCCGCTGCCCCGGCCGCCAGTACGGCACGTCCGAGCCGACCCGGGCGATGGTGCCCGCCGGCTCATGGCCGGGGGTCACGCGCTCCAGCGGGCAGGGCAGCGTGCCGTCGATCACGTGCACGTCCGACAGACAGATCCCGCACGCCTCGACACGCACCAGCACCTCGGCCGGCCCCGGCTCGGGCACCGGCATGTCGTCCACCACGGTCAGCCGGCGATCGGCCCGCTCGAAGCGGGCGGCTCTCATGGTGTCCACCGCGATCAGCCCTCCCCGGACAGGGATCCGGCCTGCTCACCTCAGGCTACGTCCCGGTGCGGGCCCCTGCGAGCGGAGCCGTTGCCGGGGGCCCGGGGCCCCCGGCGTGCCGCTCAGCGCCGGGTGGCGAAGGTTATGAAGGCGGTCCACTGGTCGTGGGTGAAGGTGAGGTGGGGTCCGCAGGGGTTCTTGGAGTCGCGGATGTGGATGGTGGTGGGTGTGGTGGCGACCTCGACGCA
>JBEHXI010000169.1:0-16892 GCA_048498775.1 Actinomycetota bacterium
GGCCCGCCGGAACCCCTGGTTCCGGCGGGCCGGGGCCATTTCCCGGGGAAACCCCGCGACCATCCGGCGGATTCCGCTCCGGCATCCGGGCGCCCGGCCGCGCCGCGGGCGTGACGTGCGGCGCCCACCCGGTTAATCCGGACTTCGGTGTGCTGGCCAGGCCCCGAGGAGGACCGGATGCGCGGATCCGCGCGCGCCACCCGCGCGACCCGGACGGCCTGCGCGGCCTGCGCGGCCGCCCTGGCGCTGCTGGCGTCCGGATGCGGCGGCGGCGACGCGAGCGCCGCCCCCGGGGTGATCCGCGCCTCCTGGGGCGACCCGCAGAACCCCCTGGAGCCCGCCGACACCAACGAGGTGCAGGGCGGCAAGGTCCTCGACATGGTCTTCCGGGGCCTGAAGCGCTACGACCCGGCCACCGGCGCGCCGCAGAACTGGATCGCCCGCTCCATCACCACCACCGACCAGCGGACCTTCACCATCACCCTGGGCCCCGGCTGGCGGTTCTCCAACGGGGAGCCGGTGACCGCGCGCTCCTTCGTCGACGCCTGGAACTACGGCGCCCTGATCACCAACCGGCAGATCAACTCCGCGTTCTTCTCGTACATCGCCGGCTACGACCGCGTCCATCCCGACTCCGGGAAGCCCACCGCCCGCACCCTGTCCGGGCTGCGGGTGATCGACGACCACACCTTCACCGTCCGCCTGACGCAGCCGTTCTCCACCTGGCCGGACACCCTCGGGTACACGGCGTTCTACCCGCTGCCCCGGCTGTTCTTCACCGACCACGCCCGCTGGCTGCGCAGGCCCGTCGGCGACGGCCCGTACCTGATCGAGTCCTACACCAAGGGCTCGGTGCTGCGGCTGCGCCGCTGGGACGGCTACCGCGGCGCCGACCGGGCCCGCAACCGCGGGGTGGACCTGCGGGTCTACACCGACTCCAACACCGCCTACACCGACCTGCAGGCCGGCAACCTCGACCTGGTCGACGACATCCCGCTCACCCAGCTGAAGAACATCCGCAAGGACCTGGGCTCCCGCTACATCGACCGGCCCGCCGGCATCATCCAGACCATCTCCTTCCCGCTGTACGACCGGCGCTGGAGCACGGCGGGCGCCGACGCGGTGCGCCGCGGCCTGTCGATGGCCGTCGACCGGGCGTCCATCACCCGGACGATCTTCCAGAACACCCGCACCCCGGCCACCGACTGGACCTCACCCGTCCTCGGCGCCCGCGGCGGCTACCGGCCGGGCCTGTGCGGCGAGGCCTGCACCTACGACCCGGCCCGCGCCCGGCAGCTGATCAGGGCCGGCGGCGGTCTGCCCGGCGGCCGGATCCGGATCTTCTACAACGCCGACAGCGGCTCGCACAAGGAGTGGATCGACGCGGTGTGCAACAGCATCAACCGCAGCCTGCGCGACGACCGGGCCTGCGTCGGCAACCCGGTCGGCACCTTCGCCGACTACCGCAACCAGGTCACCGGCCGGATGATGACCGAGCCGTTCCGGGCCGGCTGGCAGATGGACTACCCGCTCATCCAGGACTTCCTCCAGCCGCTGTACTACACCGGCGGCTCCTCCAACGACGCCCACTTCAGCGACCCCGGCTTCGACCGGGACGTCGACCGGGCCAACGCCGCCCCCACCCAGGCCGCCGCGGTCGCCGCCTTCCAGGACGCCGAACGCGTCCTGGCCCGCCGGATGCCCGCCATCCCGCTGTGGTACCAGAACGGCAACGCCGGATACGCCGCGCACCTCTCCCATGTGACGCTCAACCAGTTCAGCGTGCCCGTCTACAACGCCATCACGGTCGGCTGAGCGGCCATGGGACGGTATGTGGCCCGCCGGGTGCTCCAGATGGTCCCGGTCTTCCTCGGCAGCACCTTCCTGATCTTCTTCATGGTCTACGCGCTCGGCGACCCGGTGGCCGCCCTGTTCGGCGACCGCGCCCCCGATCCGGCCGTCGCCGCGCAGATCCGCCGGGACCTCTACCTCGACCACCCGCTGTGGCAGCAGTACCTGCACTACATGGGCCAGATCCTCACCGGCGACTTCGGCACCGCCTTCGACGGGCAGCCGGTGCTGACCCTGATGGCGAACGCCTTCCCGGTCACCGCGCGGCTGACGCTGGTCGCCGTCGTCATCGAGGCGCTGGCCGGGGTCGCGCTCGGCGTCCTCGCCGGACTGCGGCGCGGCCGCGCCACCGACACCGGGGTGCTGATGCTGACGCTGGTGGTGGTCTCCGTCCCCACCTTCGTCAGCGGCTACCTGCTGCAGTACCTGGCCGGGGTGCGCTGGGGCCTGGTCAACCCGTCCGTCTCGCCCGCCGCGCCGCTGGACGAACTCCTCCTGCCGGGGCTGGTGCTGGCGCTGGTCTCGCTGGCGTACGTCACCCGGCTGACGCGCACCTCCATCGCCGAGAACCTGCGCGCCGACCATGTGCGCACCGCCGTCGCCAAGGGGCTGCCGCGCCGCCGGGTGATCGGGCGCCACCTGCTGCGCACCTCGCTGATCCCGGTGGTCACCTTCATCGGCGCGGACGTCGGCGCGCTGATGGGCGGTGCCGTCGTCACCGAGCGGATCTTCAACATCCACGGTGTCGGCTACCAGCTCTACCAGGGCATCCTGCGCCAGAACTCCCCGACGGTGGTCGGCTTCGTCACCGTCCTGGTGCTGGTCTTCCTGGTCGCCAACCTGCTCGTCGACCTGCTCTACGCGGTCCTGGACCCGAGGATCCGGTATGCGTGAGGGACCCGACCTGCCGCCCGGCCCCGGGGAGGCCATCGCCCCCACCGGCGCGGGCGGCGCGATGGACCTGGCCGCCGGCGACGCCGCCACCCTGGAGGGCGCCGCCCCGGGCCCGCTCCCGCCCGGCGCGCCGCCCGCCGCGGCGGCCCGCCCGCGCAGCCTGTGGTCGGACGCCTGGCACGACCTGCGCCGCAACCCGGTCTTCGTCCTCTCCGCCGCACTGATCGTCTTCCTGGTGCTGATCGCGATCTGGCCGCAGCTCATCGCCACCGGCAACCCGCTGGCCTGCGACATCGCCCGCTCCCAGGACGGCCCGGCGCCCGGCCACCCCTTCGGCTTCGACCTGCAGGGCTGCGACGTGTACACCCGCACCGTCTACGGGGCGCGGGCCTCGGTCACCGTCGGGGTCTGCGCGACGGCGGGCTCCGCGCTGCTGGGCTCGCTGCTCGGCGGGCTCGCCGGGTTCTACGGCGGCTGGGGCGACGCGCTGCTCTCCCGGGTCAGCGACGTCTTCTTCGGCATCCCGCTGATCCTGGGCGGCCTGGTCTTCCTCTCGGTGGTCGCGGGCACCACGGTCTGGCCGGTGATCGGCTTCATCGTGCTGCTGGGCTGGCCGCAGATCGCCCGCATCGCCCGCGGCGCGGTCCTCACCGCCAAGCAGAACGACTACGTGCAGGCGGCGCGGGCGCTCGGCGCGGGCAGCGGACGGATCCTGCTGCGGCACATCGCGCCCAACGCCGTCGCCCCGGTGATCGTGGTGTCCACCATCGCGCTGGGCACCTACATCGCCCTGGAGGCCACCCTGTCGTTCCTGGGGGTGGGCCTCAAGCCCCCGACGGTCTCCTGGGGCATCGACATCTCCCAGGCGTCCACCCAGATCCGCAACGCCCCCCACATGCTGCTGTGGCCCGCGGGGGCCCTCAGCGTGACCGTCCTGGCGTTCATCATGCTCGGCGACGCGGTCCGCGACGCCCTCGACCCCAAGCTGCGCTGAGGAGGCCCCGAGGTGACCGCGCTGCTCGAAGTGGACGGCCTGCACGTGGAGTTCCGCACCCGCGACGGGGTGGCCCGCGCCGTCAACGGCGTCAGCTACCGGGTCCGGGCGGGTGAGACCCTGGCCGTGCTCGGCGAGTCCGGCTCGGGCAAGTCCGTCACCGCGCAGGCCGTGATGGGCATCCTGGACAGCCCGCCGGGCCGGATCACCGCCGGCCGGGTCCTCTTCCAGGGCCGGGACGTGCTCACCCTGCCGCGCGAGGAGCGCCGCAGGCTGCGCGGCGCCCGGATGGCGATGATCTTCCAGGACGCGTTGTCCGCCCTCAACCCGGTGCTCAGCGTGGGCGACCAGCTCGGCGAGATGTTCCGGGTGCACCGCGGCATGTCCCGCCGGGACGCCCGGGCCGCGGCGGTCGAGCTGATGGAGCGGGTCCGCATCCCGGCGGCCCGGGAGCGCGCCGGGCAGTACCCGCACCAGTTCTCCGGCGGCATGCGCCAGCGCGTCATGATCGCGATGGCCATCGCCCTGGAACCCGACCTCGTCATCGCCGACGAGCCGACGACCGCCCTGGACGTCACCGTCCAGGCCCAGGTGATGGACCTGCTGGGCGAGTTGCGGCGGGACCTGGGGATGGGACTGGTCCTGATCACCCACGACCTGGGCGTGGTCGCCGGCGTCGCCGACCGGATCGCGGTGATGTACGCGGGCCGAATCGTCGAGGTGGGCGACCGCGACGACATCTACCGGCGCCCCGCCCACCCGTACACCAGGGCCCTGCTGGAGTCGGTGCCCCGGCTGGACCGCGAGGAGCGCGACCTCACCGCGATCCGCGGCATGCCGCCGAGTCTGCTGCGCATCCCGTCCGGCTGCGCGTTCCACCCGCGCTGCCCGGTCGCCCGGCCGGTGTGCGCCGTCGAGGTCCCGCCGCTGTACGACGCGGGCGGCGGCCGGGGCAGCGCCTGCCACTTCTGGAAGGAGACCCTGGACGGTGCCCGCTGAGCCCGCTGTGCCGCCGGAGCCCCTGCTGGCCGTCCGGGACCTGGCCAAGCACTTCCCCCTCACCCAGGGGGTGCTGTTCACCCGGCAGGTCGGCGCCGTCCGGGCGGTGGACGGCGTCTCCTTCGACCTGCGCGCCGGCGAGACGCTGGGCATCGTCGGCGAGTCCGGCTGCGGCAAGTCGACCGTGGCCCGGCTGCTGGTGCGCCTGGAACGCCCGACCGCCGGCCGGATCGCCTACCGCGGCCGGGACATCACCGCGCTGTCCGGCCGGGAGCTGAAGGCGGTGCGCCGCAGCGTGCAGATGGTCTTCCAGGACCCGTACACCTCGCTGAACCCGCGCATGACGGTCGCCGACATCGTCGGGGAGCCGTTCGCCATCCACCCCGAGGTGGTGCCGCGCCGCGAACGGCGGCGCCGCGTCCAGGAGTTGCTGGAGGTCGTCGGGCTGAGCCCGGAGCACGCCGGCCGCTACCCGCACCAGTTCTCCGGCGGCCAGCGGCAGCGCATCGGCATCGCCCGTGGCCTCGCGCTGCGCCCCGAGGTCATCGTCGCCGACGAGCCGGTCTCCGCCCTCGACGTCTCGGTGCAGGCCCAGGTGGTGAACCTGATGCGGGGCCTGCAGCGGGAGTTCGGCCTGGCCTACGTCTTCATCGCGCACGACCTGTCGGTGGTGCGGCACATCTGCGACCGGGTGGCGGTGATGTACCTGGGCCGCGTCGTCGAGACCGGCGACCGGGACGAGATCTACGAGCACCCCACCCACCCGTACACCCAGGCGCTGCTGTCCGCGGTCCCGGTGCCCGACCCGGAGGCGCGCGAGGGCCGGCGCCGGATCACCCTGCGCGGCGAGGTGCCCTCCCCGGCCGACCCGCCCTCCGGGTGCCCGTTCCGCACCCGCTGCTGGAAGGCCCGGGAGCGGTGCGCGGTGGAGGTCCCGCCGCTGGCCGTCCCGGAGGCGTTCCGCGGCCTCGGCGTCCCGGCCGAACACCCCAGCGCCTGCCACTTCGCCGCCGAACGGGACGGCTGAACGGGACCGCTGAACGCCGATGGGGCCGCACCGGAGTGCGGCCCCACCTCGGGTCTGAGCGACCGGCGTCAGCCGGCGTCCTGGTCCCCGCTCTCCTCGGCGGTCTGGCCCTCCTCGATGGCGGCCAGCGCCGGGTCGAGGATGACGTCCTCGTCGCGCGCGGTGATCGACGGCTCCTCCGGGAAGTGGCACGCCGTCAGGTGGCCGTCGCGGTTGCCCTTGATCTGCACCAGCGGCGGTTCCTCGGTCGCGCACTTGTCCTGCGCCTTCCAGCAGCGGGTGCGGAACCGGCAGCCGGAGGGCGGGTTGATCGGCGAGGGCACGTCACCGGCCAGCCGGATGCGCTCACGGTCGGTGTCGTCCGGGTCCGCCTCCGGCGCCGCGGACAGCAGCGCGTGGGTGTACGGGTGCCGGGGGCGGCCGTAGATATCGTCCCGGTCGCCGATCTCGACGATCTTCCCCAGGTACATCACCGCGACCCGCTGCGAGAAGTGCCGCACGATCGCCAGGTCGTGGGCGATGAACAGGAACGCGATGCCCATCTCCCGCTGGAGGTCCTGGAGCAGGTTGACCACCTGCGCCTGGATGGAGACGTCCAGCGCCGAGACCGGCTCGTCGGCCACGATCAGCTTCGGCTGGAGCGCCAGCGCCCGGGCCACCCCGATGCGCTGCCGCTGGCCGCCGGAGAACTCGTGCGGGAAGCGGTTGAAGTGCTCCGGGTTGAGCCCCACGATCTCCAGCAGCTCGCGGACCCGCTTCTCCCGCCCGCCGGACGGGTTGATGCGGTTGATCTCCATCGGGCCGGAGATGATGGAGCCGACGGTCTGCCGCGGGTTCAGCGACGCGTACGGGTCCTGGAAGATCATCTGGATCTCGGACCGGACCGGCGCCAGCTGCCTGCGGTTGGCGTGGGTGATGTCCTGGCCGCGGTACGAGATCGAACCGGCGGTGGGCTCCAGCAGCCGGGTCACCAGCCGGCCGGTCGTGGACTTCCCGCAGCCGGACTCGCCGACCAGGCCGAGCGCCTCGCCGCCGTGCACGGTGAAGCTCACTCCGTCGACCGCCTGGACCGCGCCGACCTGCCGCTTGAACAGGAAGCCGTCCATCACCGGGAAGTGCTTGGTCAGCCCGGAGACCTCCAGCAGGGCCTCACCGGTGTGCTGCCCCGGTGCCTCGGGCTTGGTCAGGGTCGTCTGGTTGTCGCTCATGGTGTCCTCGACTCCTGATCAGCCTTCGTGGCCCAGCAGCGGCTGGATCTGCTCGGCGAAGATGGACTTCTTCTTCTCGATCGGCAGGTGGCAGGCCGATCCGCGGCCGCTCTCCAGCACGAGCAGCGGGCGCTCGTCCTGGCAGCGGGTGCCGCCCACCTCGTCGCGGTAGGCGCAGCGCGGGTGGAACGGGCAGCCGGACGGCGGGTTCAGCAGGCTCGGCGGGGTGCCCTTGATCGGCTGCAGCGGCACGTCCACGGACGCCGACAGCCGCGGGATGGAGCTGAGCAGACCCCAGGCGTAGGGGTGCTCCGGCTCCTTGAGGATGTCCCGCACGGTGCCGCGCTCCACGCAGCGGCCCGCGTACATCACCAGCACGTCGTCGCAGACGTTCGCGACGACGCCCAGGTCGTGGGTGATGAAGATGATCGAGGTGCCGGTCTCCTGCTGGAGGTCCTTGAGCAGGTCCAGGATCTGCGCCTGCACGGTCACGTCCAGGGCCGTGGTCGGCTCGTCCGCGATCAGCAGCTCCGGGTCGCACACCAGGGCCAGGGCGATCATCGCGCGCTGGCGCATACCGCCGGAGAACTGGTGCGGGAAGTCGTCGACCCGGGTCTGCGGCTGCGGGATGCCGACCTTGCGCAGCATCTCGATGGCCCGCTCGCGGGCCTCCTTCTTGCTGGCGCCGGTGTGCTTGCGGAACGGCTCGGCGATCTGCCGGCCGACCGTGTAGTACGGCGACAGCGCGGTCAGCGAGTCCTGGAAGATCATCGACATCTTGTTGCCGCGCAGCTTCTCCAGCGTCCGCTGTGAGGCGCCGGTCAGCTCCTGGCCGTCCAGGACGATCTCGCCGGTGATGGTGGTGTTGCGCGGGTTGTGCAGCCCCAGGATGGCCAGGTTGGTCACCGACTTGCCGGAGCCGGACTCGCCGACGATGCCCAGCGTCCTGCCGCGCTCCAGGTCGAAGGAGAGTCCGTCGACCGCCTTGACGATGCCGTCCTCGGTGGCGAACTGCACATACAGGTCACGCACCGACAGGAACGGGCCCGCGCCCTGGGGGTCCGGCCGGCGCGCCTCGGGCTTGGTGAGGGTGGTCACGTGAGGGATCTCCTCGGGTGCGGTGCGTGGGAATTCTCGGGGCTGCACGCGGTTGTCATGCCAGCCGGACCCGCGGGTCGATGAACGCGTAGGACGCGTCGATGAGGACGTTGAAGAAGACGATGGACGTCGCGCCCAACAGCATGACACCCATCTCCAGCGGCAGGTCGGTCTGGGTGACCGCGTCGACCGCGAGCTTGCCGAGACCGTGCAGTCCGAAGGTCTGCTCGGTGATGATCGCGCCACCGAAGACCGAGCCCAGGTCGATGCCGAAGATGGTGACGATCGGGCCCATCGCGCCGCGCAGCGCGTAGCGGAAGAACACGTACTTCGAGCCCATGCCCTTGGCGCGGGCGGTGCGCACGTGCTCCTCGGAGAGCTGCTCGACCATCAGCGAGCGGGTCTGGCGGCTGTAGTTCGACCAGAAGATGACCGACATCACCAGGGCGGGCAGGACCAGCCCGCCGAACGAGCCGGCCGGGTCGTGCGTCCAGTCCGGGTCCGCGCCGGGGCTGACCCAGCCGAGCTGGTCGGCGAAGAGGTAGATGGCGAGCGGGCCGATGAAGTAGATCTGCACCGACTGGCCCATCAGGGAGATGGAGCTGGCGATCTTGTCGAACGACTTGCCCTGCTTCCAGGCGGAGATCAGGCCGAGGCCGACGCCGACGGTCAGGAAGATCGCGGCACCGCCGATGGCCAGCGACAGCGTGGTGGGGTAGCGGTCCTTGAGGATGTCCCAGATCGGCAGGTTGTTGGTGAACGACAGCCCGAAGCACGGGGCGGCGCAGTCGCCGAGTGGCAGGTGCCGGCCGACGAACAGGCCCTTCATGTACTCCCAGTACTGCACCGGGATCGGCTTGTCGAGGCCCAGGTTCTTGTGGATCAGCGCGATGTTCTGCGGCGAGCAGTTCTTGCCGCACGACAGCAGCGCGGGGTCGCTGGGCAGGGCGAAGAACAGCAGGTAGGTGATGGCGCTGATGAGGATCAGGATCACGCCTGCGCCGAGCACCCGGCGTACGAGAAAACGGAGCATGGATCGGGCTCTTCCGTAAGGGGCGCCGTCGGCGTCTCGGCGGCACTGGTCGGGAGCGGAGAGGGGATGTCCGGCCTACGGCCGGCCCCGCCCTGGATCGGGCGGGACCGGCCGCGGACCGCGGTAGTCCGGCGGACTACTTGACGTACATGGTGTTCGGGTTCAGCGTGCCCAGCGGCGAGTTGTAGCCGACGCCGCCCACGTTGGAGCCGTAGACCTGGAAGTACTTGTCGTACAGGTACGGCACCGAGGGGGTGTCGTTCTTCACGATGTACTCGTCGAGCTTCTCCCACTCGGCGGCCTGCTGCTTCAGGTCCGTGATCTGGTTGATCCGGTCGATCTCGCTGTTGACGTGGGTGTCGTTCAGGTGCGAGTAGTCCGGGTCGTCATCGGCGAGCAGACGGCCGTCCATCGTCGGCGGGATGACGGTCGAGGCCGACGGCCAGTCGGCGCCCCAGCCGGTGCGGTAGATGTCGTACGGGTTGTCCAGCTTGCCGACCAGCGAGTAGTACGAGGTCGCGTCGATGGCCTTGGTCTGCAGGTTGATGCCGGCCTTGGCGAAGGCCCGCTGCAGGGTCACCGCGACGTTCTGCCACCGCTGGGTGTTGGAGAAGGCGTAGGTGAGGGTGAGGTTCTTCACGCCCGCCTGCTGCAGCAGCTGCTTGGCCTTCGCCGGGTCGCCGTTGGGGTTGGTCAGCTTGCCGAACGGGTCGTAGGCCTTGAAGCCGGTGACCGTCGGGCCGATGAGGTTGGTGCCCAGGTCACCCTCGGCGGAGCCGCCGAGCGCGGTCTGGACCTGCTTCATCGGGAACGCGTAGGTGATCGCCTGGCGGACCCGCTCGTCCTTGACCCGCGTCATGTTGATGTTGAAGACGTCGACGAACGGCTGGTACTGGCTGATCGTCCGGGCCTTCAGGCTGGCGTTGTTGAGGATCGCGCCCACCTGGGTCGGGTCGGCGGACTGCACCAGGGAGACGGCGTTCTTGTCGTTGCCGGCCGCGGCCACCACGCGCTGGGTCAGGCCCGGCTGCGCGACACCGAGCTGGATGTCCCACTCGTCCGGGTACGCGTTGCGGATCGGGTCCGACTTCGGGTCCCAGTACTTGTTGCGGGTGAGGACCAGTTCCTTGCCCGGCTGGTTGCTCTTGATCATGTAGGGGCCGTCGGAGAACGGCGCCTGGTCGTAACCGGTCTTGGTGTCCTTGGCCTGCAGGATCGGCCCGGCGTCGGGCAGCGCCATCGCGTAGGGGGCGTCGGCGTGCGGCGACTGGAAGTGGAAGACGACCGTCTTGTCGTCAGGCGTGGCGAGCACCGAGTCCGGCAGCGTCTTGCCGCCGTACGGGCCGGGGTAGACCTTGCGGAAGTTCTGGCCGGACATCCAGGCCTGGACGTACTGCGGGCCCGCCGTCTCGTAGTCGGCGTACAGACGCTCGAAGCCGTACTTGACCTGCTGGCTGGTGATCGGCGTGCCGTCCTGCCACTTCAGGTTGTCCTTGAGGTGGAAGGTCCAGGTCTTGCCGCCGTCCGAGGACGTGCCGGTGTCCGTGGCCAGGTCGCCGACCAGCGTCGTCTTGCCGGTCTTGGGGTCGATTTTGTAACCGGTCAGCGTGCGGCTGAAGAGCTGGCCGATGACCTGCTCCTGGTTGACGTACGCCTGGGCCGGGTCCAGGTGGTTGATGCCGCTCGGCTCGAGGTCGATCAGCGTGCCGCCGCTCTTGGCGCCGTCCACGGCCGGTGCGGGGCCCTGGGAGTCGGCCGCCGTGCCGACCGTCACGGTCTGGATCGAGGCGGTCGCCCCGTTCCCGCCGTTGGCGCCGCCGCCACCGCCGCCGGAGCTGCAGGCGCTCAGACTGAGCGCCCCCACCGCGAGGATCGCCGCGTAATGCGTCTTACCCAATCTCATGGATTCCTGCCTGTCTCAACTACCCCTGGTGTCGACCTGCCGATGGCCGGCGTGACGACCTGGACACTCATCAACGGATGGTCTTGGGATCGAGAGCGTCCCGGACCGAGTCCCCGAGCAGGTTGAAGGCGACGACGAAGATGACCATCGCGATGCCGGGGAAGAACATGTACGTGATGTCGGACTGGTAGTACTGCGCCGCGTCCTGGAACATCAGCCCCCAGTCGGGGGTCGGCGGCCGCATGCCCACGCCGAGGAAGGACAGGCCCGCCTCGGCGGTGACGTTGACCGGGAGCAGCAGCGTCGCCTGCACCAGGACGGTGCTCCAGATGTTGGGCAGGAGTTCCTTGCGGATGATCCGGCCCGCGGAGGCGCCGGTCAGCCGGGCCGCCTCGATGTACTCGCGTTCCCGCAGCGAGAGGACCTGGGCCCGCACCAGCCGGCCGAGGCTCATCCAGCCGAGGACGAACTGGACCAGCACCAGGGCGACGAAGCGCAGGTAGGTGGGCTCCTGCTCGCTCGGCGCCACGAAGATCGCGACGATGACGGGGGTGAAGGCGATGAAGAACAGCTGCTGGGGGAAGGACATCATCAGGTCGGAGAACCGGCCGATGAAGTAGTCCGTCCGGCCGCCCATGTAGCCCTGGAACAGGCCGACGGCCACGCCGAAGATGACGGACACGATCGTCACGCACAGGGCGATGCCGAGCGAGGTGCGTATGCCGTAGAGCAGCAGCGCGAACACGTCGCGGCCCAGGTTCGGTTCGATGCCGAACCAGTGCTGGGCGTCGATGCCGCCGTTCGGCTTGAGGGGCAGGCCGTAGGAGTTGAGCAGGTTGTCGTCCTGCCCGTACAGCTTGTACGGGTCCTTGCCGGTGATGGCGGTGATGACCGGGGCGAACAGTGCGATCAGGATGAAGAAGGCGACGACGAAGGCGCAGATGATGCCCGTCTTGTCGCGCTTGAACCGCATCCAGGCGAGTTGCCGGGGCGAACGCCCGACCAGCTCCGGAGCGGCCTGTGGACCCGCGGTCACCGGGGCGTCCTCAGGAACCGGGTCCGGCTCGGTAGCTGCCTGAGTAGGAGTGGTCATTGGGTTTCCATCCGCACCGTCGGTTCGGCGGCTCTCTGAATGCCGCGGGTTGTGCGGACTTTCGCAATCTATTCATCGCCTAGTCAAGAGGTTCCGGGACCACAATGTGTGCTTCTCCGGCTTCTTGAGCGAAGGTTTTACGGATTGCTGCACATACGTGCTTGACAGGCTCCCGCTACCTCCGGCAAATCGCCCATACGGTGATCAAGCGCCGTTACGTCGCGGTAACTTGAGCGTCGCAACACCGATATACGGACGCGCCACTCTGCTCTGTGTACGGCCGTGCGGGTGCCGTGGATCGACCGGGGTTGAGTGGCTGTGCCCCGGTCGATCACCCTTGTCCGGAGTGCCCGCATTACATCGTTCATTTCGGGTGATGCCCGGGTACACCACTGGTAGTGGTGACACATGTCGGCCGTCCGAGCGGGGGTTGGTATGGTGCTCTTGTCCCCTCCGCGTCCGGTACGGGCCTCGGTGAGGCGTCGGTGCGGGTTATCCGTGTTGACCGCCCTTGCGGGCCATCCGCCCGGAGTGGGGGCCGGAGCACCCGGGTTGTTCTGATAGGATCTGGCCGTATTTGCGGTGCCCCCGGGTGGGCTCCCGGACGGAACGGAATATCCCGCTCCAGGGGCATCACAATTGGCTACCCGAAAGTCCGCCGGTATACGCGCGGGATTGCCGAGTTCCCCGGGCCGGTTATTTCCGGGGAGTCCCGGTAATCAGGCGACACCCAGCGACCGCTTGAGGAACGCCACCTGCAGCAACAGCAGGTTTTCAGCCACCTGCTCCTGCGGCGTCATATGTGTCACGCCGGACAGTGGCAGCACCTCGTGCGGACGGCCCGCGGCCAGCAGCGCCGAGGACAGCCGCAGGGTATGTGCGGCCACCACGTTGTCGTCCGCGAGCCCGTGGATGACCATCAGCGGCCGCACCGCCTCCGCGGCGCCCGGCAACCGCCCGTCCACGGTCAGCGAGTTGGCCTCGTACACCTCCGGAGCCTCGTCCGGGTGGCCCAGGTACCGCTCGGTGTAGTGGGTGTCGTACAGCCGCCAGTCGGTGACCGGCGCGCCGGCCACGGCCGCGTGGAAGACGTCCGGCCGCCGCAGCACCGCCAGCGCCGCCAGATAACCGCCGTAGGACCAGCCCCGGATGCCGACCCGGCCGAGGTCCAGCGGGAACCGCCCGGCCAGCGCGTGCAGCGCCTCCACCTGGTCGTCCAGCGTGACGCCCGCGAGGTTCCCGGCGACCGCCTTCTCCCAGGCCGGGGAGCGGCCCGGGGTGCCCCGCCCGTCCGCCACGACCACCGCGAACCCCTGGTCGGCGAACCACTGCGACGCCAGGTGGCCGCCCATCGCGGCCACCACGCGCTGCCCGTGCGGGCCGCCGTAGGGGTCCATCAGGACCGGCAGCGGGCCGTCGCCCTCCCGGTAGCCGGTCGGCAGCAGCACCGCCGCCGGGATCCGCCGCTCGCCCGCCTCGGCGAGCACCGGACGCGCCGTGATCACCGGCGTCTGGGCGTGCGAGGCGATCGGCCCCACCGGCTCGCCGTCGCGCAGCACCCGCGCCGACGCCCCCGGTTCCTCGAGGGAGCGGGAGACCAGGACGGTCAGCGGCCCCCCGCGGACCGCCGAGTGCACCCCCGGGGTCTGCGAGACCGCGGCCACCCCGCGCTCGCCGACCCGCAGCACATGCACCTCGCCGATCAGCGCCTCCTCGGCCTGCGGGCCCGCCGACGCCGCGACCAGCACCTCGTCGGCGCCCACGTCCAGCACCGCCCGCACATGCCAGCGCGGCCCGGTCAGCGGGCGGTCGCCGACCATCAGCACCCGCGCGCCGCCCTCGTCGCGGATCCGCACCAGCTTCCCGCCCGGCGCCCACTGCGGAACGCCATCGAAAAGATCCAGCCACACCGGGTCCTCCTCGGCGTGCACCGTCGCCGTCCGCCCGGTGGCCGGGTCGACGGACAGATACCGCTGGGAGCGCTGGTCGCGCGCCTGCACCAGCAGCAGCGGGGGACCGGCGGACGACCAGTGGACGCGGGCCAGATACGGGTAGCGCTCGCGGTCCCACACCACCTCGGTGCGCGAGCCGTCCAGGCCGACGAAGGCCAGCGACACCTCGGCGTTGGGCGTCCCGGCCGCCGGATACGCGGTGCGGGCCGGCTCCCGGTCCGGGTGCGCGGGGTCGGAGATCCACCAGCGGCGCACCGGCGCGGAGTCGACCCGGGCGGCCAGCAGCCGGTCGCCGTCCGGGGACCACCAGAAGCCGCGGGTGCGCGACATCTCCTCGGCCGCGATGAACTCGGCCAGTCCCCAGGTCTCGTCCTCGCCCGCCGGCTCCGCCAGCGCGCGGTCCCCGGTGCCGTCGGCCTCCACCACGCGCAGCGCCCCGCCGGCCACATACGCGACGCGGCGCCCGTCCGGCGCCGGGCGGGGGTCGATCACCGGCCCGGCGGCGGGCAGTTCACGGGCGGTCCCGGCCCGCAGCTCGGCGGCGAACAGCCGCCCGGACAGGGCGAACGCGGCCAGCTCGACCGCGCTGTCCACCGCGTAGCCCACGATGCCCGCCGATCCCTCCCGGGCGCGTTCCCGGCGGGCCCGCTCCTCGGGCGTCAACTCCTCGGCCGCTCCGCCCAGCAGCGCCGCCGGATCGGCGGCGATCCGCTCGGTGCCGGTGGCGGCGTCCCAGACCCACAGCGCCCCGGCGCGGTCGGTCCCGGAGGAGGAGCGGACGAAGACGACGCGTTCACCGTCCGGCGAGGCGGTGAAGGCACGGGGCGCGCCCAGCGAGAAGCGCTGGGTTCTGGCGTACTGCCGCGGAAAGGAGAGGTGATCACTCATGAAGCGAGCGTAGGCGCGGTACGCCCCGTCCGTGGGCATACCGGTCGGCTCGCGGGTCCGGCGTGCGTCCGGCCCCCTGATCCGGCCCTGATGCGGCCCTGATCCGGGCCCGGCCCAGGCCCAGCCCCGGCCCCGGCCCGGCCCCGGAACATCGCGGTGGTGATGACGCTTCCCCGCCCGGTACGCACAAGCGTGCGCCCCCATGTGCTCCTGTGCACCGACCTGTGCGGTCTCACTCATAGTTATGATCAGTTGCCGAGGCAGGGTAATAACCAGTTGGCAATGTCCCGACCGCGCTACCTGGAGGTGAGCCGCTGTGGCACTCTCGATTTCGGCGGTGCTGCTGCTGCTGATCATCGTGGTCATCCTCGTCCGCAGGTCGGGGTTGAAGACGGGGCACGCGTTGATCTGCATGCTGCTCGGGTTCTACCTCGCGAGCTCGTCGATGGCCCCGACGATCCACCAGCTCACGACGAACGTGGCGGGCATGATCGGCAGCTTCAAGTTCTGACGGCGGCGCCCGCCGGTGCGGGCGGGGCGGCCGGTACCCGCGGTGTCGGCCGCGGGTAATACGCTGCACCCTATGACCGATGTGCCCGCCGACCTCCCGTCGCCGACGCCGGGAGAAGCGCCGCCGGCTCCCGCACGCCGCCTGCTGCTCGTTCACGCCCACCCCGACGACGAGTCCATCAACAACGGCGCGACCATGGCCAGGTACGCGGCCGAGGGCGCGCACGTCACGCTGGTGACCTGCACCCTCGGTGAGGAGGGCGAGGTCATCCCGCCCGAGCTGGCGCACCTCGCGGCCGACCGCGAGGACACCCTCGGGCAGTACCGCGTCGGCGAACTCGCGGCCGCCATGAAGGAACTGGGCGTCACGGACCACCGCTTCCTCGGCGGCCAGGGCCGGTACCGCGACTCCGGCATGATGGGCGTCCCGAGCAACGAGCACCCCGGCTGCTTCTGGCAGGCCGACCTCGACGAGGCCGCCGGCCATCTGGTCGAGGTGATCCGCGAGGTGCGCCCGCAGGTCCTGGTCACCTACGACCCGCAGGGCGGGTACGGGCACCCCGACCACATCCAGGCGCACCGCGTCGCCATGCGCGCCGCCCACCTGGCCGCCGACCCCGGCTTCGCGCCGGACCGCGGACGCCCCCACACGATCGCCAGGATCTACTGGAACTGCCTGCCCCACTCGGTCGTCGCGGAGGGCTTCGCCCGGCTGCGGGCGGCCGGCCAGGACATCCCGTTCGAGGGCATGGCCACTCCCGGCGACGTCCCCGGCGTGGTGCCGGACGGCGAGGTCGACGCAGCGGTCGACGGCACCGCGTACGCGGAGTGCAAGGCGGCCGCGATGCGCGCGCACGCCACCCAGATCGCCGTCGACGGGCCGTTCTTCGCGCTCTCCAACGACCTGGGGCAGCCGCTGTTCGCCACCGAGTACTACCGGCTGGCCCGCGGCACCGCGTCGGCGGACCGCCCGGCGGACCGCGTGGACGACCTCTTCGCCGGACTGGGGGTGTGAGATGTCGCGAGTGACGACCTATGTCTCCTATGTGGCTCTCGGCCTGCTCGGAGTCGTCGTCGGCGTGGCCGGATCGCTGGTGCAGGACGGCTGGTTCCCCGGCGGGCTGATCCTGGCGCTGCTGGGCAGCGCGGCCCTCTTCCACGGCGGTGCGGTCCTGACCCGGGACCGGCTCGGCGCGGGGATTCCCACCGCCACCTGGTTCCTCACCGTGATGTACGCGAGCATCTCCCGGCCCGAGGGCGACTTCCTGTTCGCCGCGGGCGTGGGGCCGTACGTCTATCTGCTGGGCGGCATGGCGGTGGGCGTGGTGAGCGCGACCTGGGCGCGGCCGGGGACGCCGGCGGCGCACTGAGGAAGGCGCTGAGGGAGCGCTGGGGGAGCCCTGAGGGAGCGCTGGGGAAAGCACTGAGGGAGCGCTGACGGG
>JBEHXI010000170.1:0-16892 GCA_048498775.1 Actinomycetota bacterium
GCGGCTGACCGAGAACGTCAACGAACTGGCCGGCAACCTCACCCGGCAGGTCCGCGCGATCGCCGAGGTGACCAGCGCCGTCGCCGAGGGCGACCTGACGCGCTCCATCACGGTGGACGCCTCCGGCGAGGTCGCCGAACTGAAGGACAACATCAACTCCATGGTGGAGTCCCTGCGCCAGACCACCCGGGCCAACCAGGAGCAGGACTGGCTCAAGACCAACCTCGCCCGCATCTCGGGGCTGATGCAGGGCCGCCGCGACCTGGCCGTCGTCGCCGAGCTGATCATGGACGAGCTCACCCCGCTGGTCGGCGCCCAGTACGGCGCCTTCTACCTCGCCGAGGACAGCGGCGAGGACACCCGGCTGCGCATGATCAGCGCCTACGGGCACCCGGACGGCACCGGCGGCGAGGGCCCCGCCGAGCAGTTCCGCGTCGGTCAGTCACTGGTCGGCCAGGCGGCGCGCAGCCGCCGCACCATCGAGGTCGACGACGTGCCGGCCGGCTACGTCACCATCTCGTCCGGCCTGGGCCGCACCGACCCGGCCAGCCTGGTCGTACTGCCCATCGTGGTCGAGGAACAGGTGCTCGGCGCCATCGAACTGGCCTCCGTCCACCACTTCACCCCCGTCCACCGGGACTTCCTCGAACAGCTGATGGAGACCATCGGCGTCAACGTCAACACCATCGTCGCCAACGCCCGCACCGACGAACTGCTCGGCGAGTCCCAGCGGCTCGCGGGGGAGCTGCAGGCCCGCTCCGAGGAACTCCAGGCCCGCCAGGAGGAGTTGCAGCGCTCCAACGCCGAACTGGAGGAGAAGGCGGCGCTGCTGGCCACCCAGAACCGCGACATCGAGGCGAAGAACCTCCAGATCGAGCAGGCCCGCCAGGAGCTGGAGGACCGCGCGCAGCAGCTGTCCCTCGCCTCGACGTACAAGTCGGAGTTCCTGGCCAACATGAGCCACGAGCTGCGCACCCCGCTCAACAGCCTGCTGATCCTGGCCCAGTTGCTCGCCCAGAACCCCACGCGCAACCTGACGCCGAAGCAGGTCGAGTACGCGGGCATCATCCACTCCGCCGGATCGGACCTGCTCCAGCTGATCAACGACATCCTGGACCTGTCCAAGGTCGAGGCGGGGAAGATGGACATCAGCCCCGAACCCGTCCAGCTGCGCCGCCTGCTGGAGTACGTCGAGGCCACCTTCCGCCCGCTGACCGCGCAGAAGGGCCTGCGCTTCCGGGTGAGCACCGATCCGCAGGTGCCGGACGACCTGGTCACCGACGACTCCCGGCTGCGCCAGATCCTGCGCAACCTGCTGTCCAACGCGGTGAAGTTCACCGAGGAGGGCGGGGTCGAACTGCGCATCGACCAGGCCTCGCCCGACGAACTGCCCGCCGCCGTCCGCCGGCACGGCCCGGCCATCGCGTTCCGCGTCACGGACTCCGGCATCGGGATCGCCGAGCAGCACCTGGAGACCATCTTCGGCGCCTTCCAGCAGGCCGACGGCACCACCAGCCGCAAGTACGGCGGCACCGGCCTCGGCCTGTCGATCAGCCGGGAGATCGCCTACCTGCTCGGCGGCGCCATCACCGCCCGCAGCACCTTCGGCGAGGGCAGCACCTTCACCCTCTACCTGCCCGTCGCCCGGCCCGACTTCGCCGAACTGCCGGCCGGGCAGCACTCCGAGGACGCCCCGGCCGGACCGGACCGTGCCGAGCAGGGCGCCGCGGCGGGCACCGAGCCGCGGCAGAGCGCGGCACCGCGTCCCCAGCGGTCCCGCCGGCTGCTGGTCATAGAGGGCAACCAGCGCGGCCTGCTGTCGCTGGTCGCCGAGAGCGCCGTGGCCGACCTCGCCGACAACCGCGACCCGGACGACCCGCGCGGCCCGGTGGAGATCGTCACCGCGGTGGGCGCCCAGGAGGCGGCCGCCGTGCTCGCCGCGCAGCCGTGCCACTGCGTCGTGCTGGAGGTCGACCTGTCCGGTGGCGAGGCGCTGCGTTTCCTGGAAGCCATGGACGGCGACTCCGCGCTGCGCACCGTGCCCGTCCTGGCCCACAACAACCGCCGCCTCGACCCGCAGCGGGAGTCCGCGCTGCAGTCCCACGCCGCCACCCGGCCGCTGGAACTGCTCTCCAGCCTCGACGAGTTGCGTGAGCGCATCGCGCTGCACCTGACCGCCCGCACGCCCGGCGACGTCCTGCCGCTGGTGCGGACCGAGGCCACCGGCGAGCTGCCGGCGCAGGGCATCGACCAGGGGCTGGCCGGGCGCACCGTGCTGGTCGTCGACGACGACGCCCGCAACGTCTACGCGCTCACCGGCATCCTCGAACTGCACGGCATGCGGGTCCTCCAGGCGGAGAACGGTCGCAAGGGCATGGAGACCCTCGCCGAGCACCCCGAGACCGACCTGGTCCTGATGGACGTGATGATGCCGGAGATGGACGGCTACACGGCCACCGCCGCGATCCGCGCGATGCCCGAGCACGCCCGGCTGCCCATCATCGCGGTGACGGCCAAGGCGATGCCCGGAGACCGCGAGAAGAGCCTGGCCGCGGGGGCCAGCGACTACGTCACCAAGCCCGTCGACGCGGACGACCTGATCGCCCGCGTGCGCCGCCGGCTCGAGGGATAGGGCGGAGCGCGGCCGGTCACCGGTCCGCGCCCGTCCCGCCGGGCAACCGTCCCCGCGACCGCGCCCACGGCCGCAGACCCGCGTCAAGGAGCAAGCGAGTGCACACCCCTCAGCAGCGCGGCCCGGCCGCCCCCGCGGCCGGCCCGCCCACCGGGCAGGCCGCGCGGCGCACGCCCGGCGAGGCGGAGCCCGCGGACCCACCGGAGATCATCCCCGACGCGGGCACGGTCATCGGCCGGCTGGCCGCGACGGTGGAACGGCTGCGCCGCGAGGTGCGCGAGGCCCACGCGGCGGCCGACGGGCGCGCCCTGCTGGAGCTGGCCAAGGGCATCCTGATCGAGCGGCTGCAGTGCGGTCCGGTGGAGGCCGCCCGCCAGCTCGCGGCGCTCGCCGAGCGGGCCGGCCAGCCGCAGCTGGAACTGGCCGCCGACATCATCAACCAGGCCGCCCACGACCGGATGACCGAGGCCGCGGGCGAGTTCCTCGCCCAGGCCGGCGCGGACGGCGCGCCGCCGGCCGTCTCGGCGGCGCCGGGGCCGTCCGCCGCGGTGCGGCTGCGGTCCGCCGAGAGCGGCGCGCTGGCCGCGGACGACACCCAGGCGGTCGCCGAGTCGCTGCTGGAACACGCGCTGGCCCCGCTCGGCGCCACCGCGGTGGCCGTGTGGGCCGCGGGCCCGGACGCCTCGCTGGCCCTCGCCGGCTGGGCGGGCTTCGGCGCGGAGGAGGCGGCGCGCTGGCACTATGTGCCGCCCGGTGTGGCGACTCCGGCCCGGCGGGCGCTGATCGAACGGCGGACCATGTGGTTCCCGTCCCCGGCCGAGGTGGACCTGCCGTCCATCGGCCGCTGGCAGCTTCCGCACGGCGGCCGGGTGGTGGCGCCCGCGGGCACCGGCGGACGCATCGTCGGCGTCCTGGAGATCTGCTGGCCCGACCCGCTGCCGCCGCAACCGCCGCCCATCCAGCGGCAGATCGAGGCGCTGGCCGAGCTGTGCGCCCACACCATGGGCAGCCGGCCCACCGCGGCACCGGGCGTCCGGGACCTGCCGGACCCGTACTCGGGCGTCTCGGAGCTGGTGGACCTCGCCGACGGGCTGGGCGACCCGGCGCTGGTGCTCCGCCCGCACCTGGACGCCGAGGGACGGCTCACCGACTTCAGGATCCACCACGTCAACCCCACCTTCGCCGACCCGGTGGGACGTCCGCGCAGCGCGGTGGCCGGAGCGCTGCTGCTGGAGGCCTACCCCGTGGCGGGCGGCGAGGGAGGGCTGTTCGAGAAGGTCGAGCACGTCCACGCCACCGGCGAGCCGTTCCGCGCCGAGCGGATGCCCCTCACCGCCCTGGTCGGCCAGGTGCCGCTGACGGCCGTCACCGACCTGAGCATCAGCCGGCACGGCGACGGGGTGCTGCTGATCTGGCGCGTCCAGGACGAGGCGGCCCGGCTGGCGAGCCTGCTGCAGCACGCGCAACGCCTCGGCCGGGTCGGCGGCTTCGAGGAGGACATCGTCACCGGCGAGATCGCCTGGAACGACCAGATGTTCGAGCTGTACGGGCTGGCGCCCACCGAGCCGCCGGTCCCGCTGGAGGCCGTCGCCGCCCACGCCCATCCGGACGACGCCGCCGCCATCGGCCGTTTCCTGCGGGCGGTGCTGCACCACCACCGGCCGGCCTCGACGGCGTTCCGCCTGCAGCGCCCCGACGGCATCATCCGGCACATCCGCGTCATCGCCGAGCCGGTCCTGGACGCCGGCGGGTACCTGCACGCGGTGCGCGGCGCCTACCAGGACATCTCCGCCCAGCACTGGACGGAGGTCGCGCTGGCCGCCACCCGCGACCAGCTCGCCCACAGCGAGCAGCGGGTCGCCGAACGCAACCGCCTGGCCCTGCAGTTGCAGCACGCCATCATGCCGCCCGCCAGCGGCCCGCTGGACGCCGCCGACCTGCGCATCGCGGTGCGCTACCGGCCCGCGGAGCAGGACCACCTGGTCGGCGGCGACTGGTACGACACCGTGGTGCTGCCCTCCAAGCAGATCCTGCTGTGCGTCGGCGACGTCGCCGGCCACGGCATCGAGGCGGCGACCGGCATGGTCGTCCTGCGCAACGCGCTGCGCGGCCTGGCCACCACCGGCGCCGGCCCGGCCCAGCTGCTGACCTGGCTGAACATCGTCGCCCACCATCTGACCGAACACGTCACCGCCACCGCCGTCTGCGGGCTGTACGACCCGCAGACCCGGGTGCTGCGCTGGGCCAGGGCGGGCCATCTGCCGCCGGTGCTCGTCCGCGGCTCCGAGGCCGCCACCGTGCCGCTGGTGAACGGGCTGCTGCTGGGCGCCGTCGCCGAGGCCGAGTACGAGGAGGGGCGCATCGAACTGGCGCGGGGCGACACGCTGCTGATGTACACCGACGGCCTGATCGAGCGGAAGGACCGCTCCCTGCAGGACTCCCTGGGCCAGTTGCTCAGCACCGTGCGGGACGCCGCGGACGTGCTGGACCAGCGGCTCGACCGCCTGCTGACGTACAGCAACGCCGACACCGACGACGACACCTGCATCATCGGGGTGGAGGTGCGCTGAGCCGGAGGGCGCCCGTCACGCCCCGGACGGCCCCGCCCGCCGCCCGGGCTGCAGGCGCACCGTGGTGGCCGCCGCCAGCAGGGCGACGCAGCCGGCGAAGACCAGTCCCGCGGTCCGCAGCCCCACCGCGACGGCCAGCGCCCCCACCCCGACCACCGGGATCGAGATGGCCACGTACATCGCCACGAACAGGGCGGAGGTCACCTCGGCGCGCCGCTCCTCGGGGCTGCGCCGGGCCACCGTCGCCACCGCCGCCTGGAAGGACAGGCCCTGTCCCAGCCCGGCGATCAGCGCCCCGGCCACCAGCAGCGGCAATGAGGCGGCGGCCAGCGAGGCGGCGATGGCGGACATGCCGGCCACCAGGACCGCGCATCCCCAGGGCAGCGCCCGCCGCTCGCCGACCCGCCGCATCAGCAGCTGACCGGTCGTCGAGGCCGCGAACAGCGAGAAGACGACCGCCCCGGCCACCGCCCGGTCCTCGACCCCCAGCACCTCGCTGAGGAAGCTCGGGGCCACCGAGGTGAACAGCCCCAGGGTCGCGAAGCCGGCGAACCCCGCCATGGCCGCCGGGACGAAGACGGCACGCGTCTGCGCGGGCACCCGCGGCCACCGCACCCGCAGCGCCGCCGGCCGGTCCTCCCCGGCGGTGCGCACCGTCTCCGGGACGACGAGCAGCGCCACCCCGGCGACCGCCAGCAGCGCCAGGTCCACCACGTACACGGTGCGCAGCGGCGTGGGCGCGTACCGGGCGAGCAGACCGGCCAGCAGCGGGCCGCTGCCCAGGCCGCCCATGTTGGCGGCGGTGGCCACCAGCGCGGCGGAGTTCCGCCACCGGGGCGGCGCCACCTCGATCACCGCCACCGTGGCGGTGCCGGTGACCAGGCCCGCCGACAGCCCGGACAGCACCCGCCCGGCGAACAACTCGGTCAGCCCGCTTTCGAACAGGAAGCACAGGGCGCTCGCCGCCGACAGCACCAGCGCGCCCAGCAGCACCGGCCGCCGCCCGACGACGTCGGAGACCTGCCCGAACAGCAGCAGGGCCGCGATCACCCCGACGGCGTACACCGCGAAGATCACTGTGATCATCAGGGCGGAGAAGCCCAGCTGTTGCTGGTACAGGCCGTACAGCGGCGCCGGCAGGGTGGTACCGCACATGGTGACGGCGAAGACGTACGCGGCCGCCGCCAGCGGCCACCCGCGGCCCGGTTCGCCGGTCGGAGTGGGCACCGCACTCTCCTCACGTCACGCTGTGCTGCTCGGTCACCTGCTCGGGCGCACGCCCCCGGCAGGGTATGCCCGCTGTGCGCGCTCCTAAGGGTCCGCGGCAGGGCCGGAACGGCGCATTCCCGCCCGGCCTGGCGTGCCGCGCGCGCCCGATCCCTCCCGGGCGACGTACCGTGATCACCGGGCTGCCCGGCAGCGGGCCCATCCGACGCGACCGTAGGAACCACGCCCTGGGAGACCGCCATGCCGCTGTACCGATGGCAGTTGAGAGTCACCGCCGAGGACGGGCACACCGCCGTGGAGGACCGGACGCCCGCCGGTCCCGAGGAGTTCGAGGGCACCGCGGGCGAACTCGCCGTGCAGCACCTGGCGGCCCAGGTCGCCGACCGCAAGGCCGGTGCCGATCCGCTGCCGCGGGTGATGCGGGTCGTGGTGTGGGCCGAGGGCGGGGCCGCGGAACAGCCCGACGGCGAGGCCACCTGGGAGCGGTGAACCCGCGCGGCGCCGGACGGCTGGAGGAGAAACCTAGGCAGCCGGGGCCGGTGGCCGGTAGTTTGCGCATTCCTCCCCCTTTCGGCGGGCGGAACGCGGGCTCACGGAAGGGGACGCCGTGCGCGAGTTCAGTCTCCCGCCTCTGGTACCGCCGATGCGGTCGGGCGGCCTGGCCGATTCGGTCTACCACACGGCGGAGCGGGACCCGGGCCTGCCGCAGATCGCCCGGCGGTCCGGCGGACGCTGGGTGACGATGACCGCGGCCGCCTTCCGCGACGAGGTGGCCGCGCTGGCCAAGGGCCTGCTCGCGGAGGGAGTGGGACTCGGCGACCGGGTGGCCGTCATGGCGCGGACCCGCTACGAGTGGACGCTGTTCGGCTACGCGCTCTGGTCGGTCGGCGCCGAACTCGTTCCCGTCTACCCCACCTCGTCGGCCGAGCAGGTCGGCTGGATCCTCTCCGAGGCGCGGGTGACGGCCGTGGTGGTCGAGCACGAGGACCACGCCATGACCGTCGGCACGGTGTGCGGCACGCTGCCGGACCTGCGGCACATCTGGCAGCTGGACGACGCCTGCCTGACCCGGCTGCGCGAGGCGGGCCGCCCGGTCCCCGACGAACTGCTGGACCGTCACCGCCTCTGCGTGCTGCCGGGATCCACGGCCGCCGTCGCGTACACCTCGGGCACCACCGGACGGCCCCGGGGCTGCCTGATCACCCATGCCAACCTGGCGGCCGAGTGCGACACCCTGCTCGCCGGCTGGGGCCGGCTGCTCGCCGACCCGGGGGAGCAGCCGGCCACGCTCGCCTTCCTGCCGCTGGCCCATGTCTACGGACTGATGGTGCAGGTCAGCGCCTTGCGTGGCGGCGTGCTGCTCGGGCACCAGCCGGACCTGCGGCCCGAGGAACTGCTGCCCGCCCTCGCCTCCTTCCGGCCGACGTACCTGCACGCGGTGCCGCACATCTACGAGCGGATCCTGCGCGCCGCCCGGCTGGAGGCCCAGGAGGAGGGCCGCGAGCGGCAGTTCGAGAACGCGGTGCACGCGGCGGTGCGCTACGCCGAGGCCGAGGAACGGCAGTGCCACGGCACCGGATGGGGGCCGGGGCCCGTCCTGAAGGCCGCGCACCGCCGGTTCGACCGCACGGTGTACGCGCGGGTGCGGCAGATGCTCGGCGGCCGGGTGCGGCACGCCGGATCCGGGGGCTCGCCGCTGAGCCGGGAGCTGGCGCTGTTCTTCGCCGGCGCGGGCATCACCATCTACGACGGCTACGGGCTGACCGAGACCACGGCGGCGGTGACCGCGCAGCCGGTGGGCCGCACCAGGTTCGGCACGGTGGGCCGCCCGCTGCCGGGCAGCGCCCTGTACATCGCGCCGGACGGCGAGGTGTGGGTCAAGGGCAGCACGGTCTTCGCCGGCTACCTGGGGGAGCGGGGCCGCCTCGAACCGGCGCTCCACGACGGCTGGTTCCCCACCGGCGACGTCGGCTCCCTGGACGGCGACGGCTATCTGGCCATCACCGGGCGCAAGAAGGACGTCATCATCACCAGCGGCGGCAAGAGCGTGTGCCCGCTGGTCCTGGAGGAGCGGCTGAGGGCCCATCCGCTGATCTCCCAGTGCGTCGTCGTCGGGGACAACCGGCCGTACATCGCGGCGCTGATCACCCTGGACCCCGAGGCCGTGGAGCGCTGGCAGCGTGCCCTCGGCGGCCGGACGCCCGGCCCGCGGCCCGCGGTGACCGATCCCGAACTGCTCGCGGAGGTGCAGCGGGCCGTCTCGTCGGCGAACACCGCGGTGTCACGGGCGGAGTCCATCCGGGCGTTCCGCATCCTGCCGTCGCAGTTCACCGTCGCCGACGGGCTGCTGACGCCGTCGCTGAAGCTGCGCCGGGGCGCGGTCGTGAAGGCGTACGCCGCCGAGATCGAGGAACTCTACGAACCGTAGAGCGGCCGTTCACCCCGATGGCGCGGCCGGCGGGCGGCGCGGCCCGTGCCGCGGCAGACTGCGCACCACCCGGGCGGGGCGGTGCGGACGGTGAGGAGGACCAGGTGCGTTCGAGACTTCTGCGCGCGGTGGGCGCGGTGACGGCCGCCTACGGATTCGCGGTCGCGGCACGGCCGGGGCTGCTGGCCCGGCCCTCCGGCCTGGCCGCCGACGGGGGCCGCACTCCGGACGGGACCGCCGTCGTGGTGCGGCCGCTGGCGCTGCGTGACGCGGTCAGCGGGACGGCGCTGCTCCTGGCGCCGGCCGGGCCCGCGCTGCGCTGCGCCGCGCTGGTGCGCATCGGCGCGGACCTCTCGGACGCGCTGGTGCTGGGCAGGACCCTGCCGGGCGCCTGGCGGCGGGGCGCGGTGGTCGCGCTGTCCGCGGGCTGGGCGCTGCTGTCGGCCGCCGGACTGCTGCTGGAGGAACCGGCGGCCGGGTGAGGGGCCGCACGCGCGACGGCGCCCCGCGACCGGCCGGCCGCGGGGCGCCGTGGGCGCTGCCGTGTCACACGGGCACCACGGCCACCGGGCAGTGGGCGTGGTGCAGCACCCGCTGCACGGTCGCGGCCAGCGGCAGGGCGAAGGGCGGCCGGTGCCGCCGGGCGCCGACGACCACCAGGGACGCGTTCCGGGACGCCTCGACCAGCGCCGCCTCCGGCTGGTCCAGCGCCACCTGCTCGACGACCTGGACGTCCGGGTGGGCGGTGCGGGCCCGCAGCAGCACGGTGGCCAGTTCCTCGCGCTCCGCCCGGTCGCGCTCGGCCTCCTCGTTCGGCGGCACGGTGATGTAGCCGGGGAAGGTCTGCGGGTACATCCAGGTGCGCACCGCGCGCAGCGGCGCGTGGCTCCAGGACGCCTCGGCGAAGGCGAACTCCACCGGCGCGTACGGCTCGCCGGGGGCCGCGCCCAGCACGATCTCACCGGCCGGTGCCGCGCCCGGTGGGGGCTGCTCGCCGCGGACCACGACGACCGGGCAGGCCGCGTGCGTCACCAGCCGCTGGCTGACCGATCCCAGCAGCAGCGACGAGAAGCGGTTCAGCCCGCGCGCGCCCACCACGAGCAGGGCGGCCTGCCAGCTCAGCCGCAGCAGTCCGGTGACGGGCTCCTCGGGCAGCAGCTCCACCGAGACGGTCAGACCGGAGTGCCGGGTGCGGACCCGCTCCGCCGCCTCCTCGAGGAACTTCTCGGCGGCCACGTCACCCATCGGGACGGTCGCGCGGCCCCCGGTCTCCGGGAGGAACAGCGCCGTCCCCCAGGAGTGGGCGATCCGCAGTTCGACGCCCCGGCGCGCGGCCTCGTCCGCGGCCCAGTCCAGCGCCCGCGTCGCGGCGTCGGACGGGTCGATCCCGACGACCACGCTGTTCCCGGCCGGTGTGCTCATGATGTCCTCCTCGCCCCTTCGGCCAGGTCCCACCACGGGTACCCGGCCACTCGACAGCCAGCATGGGACCGGCCCGGCAGGCCGTGCAGGGGCCGATCGGCCCCGGGGCCCGGCTGAACCGCCCCGCCCTGCCGGGGCCTTGCCGCAGGGGGATCCGAACGCCCCGGACGGCAGGGCCGGTCGGCCCTGCCGGCCCGGTGGCGCGCCGGGGGAGGGTGGAGACCGGACCGAACAGGAGGCTGAGGGATGTCCGAGGAAGCAGCAGGCGTGGCCCGGGTCGTGGTGGGCGTGGACGGCTCGGAGTCGTCGAAGGAGGCCCTGCGGTGGGCGGTGCGCTACGCCACCGGCATCGGTGGCGTGGTCGAGGCGGTCATCGCCTGGGAGTACCCGGTCGGGTGGTACGGCTGGACCCCGCCGGTGGACGACGAGTTCACCTTCGAGGGCAACACCGCCAAGGTCCTGACCGAGGCGATCGACGAGGCGCTGGGCGCCGACCGGCCGGTCGAGATCAGGACCCGGGTGGTGCAGGGGAACGCGGCGGGCAGCCTCCTGGAGGCGTCCCGGGGCGCGGAGCTGCTGGTGGTGGGCAACCGCGGCCACAGCGGCTTCACCGAGGCCCTGCTGGGCTCCGTCAGCCAGCACTGCGTGCAGCACGCGGACTGCCCGGTCGTGGTGGTGCGCGGCCCGAAGAAGTAGGACGGGCGCGGGCGCCGGGGCCGCCGTGGACGCCGGCGGCCTGGGGCGGTGGACGGTGCGGGGCCGGGTGTACGTCGCCCGGCCCCGCACCGTTCCCGGAACCGCTCTCAGAAGAGCGGACCGGCCACCGGGGGCGCCAGCCGGTCGGCCTGGAGCCGGCAGTCGACGTCCACCACGCCCTCGACCGCGCGGGCCAGCCGGGCGGCCAGGGCGATCAGCGAGGGCGCGGGCACCTTTCCACGCAGGGTGACGGTGCCGTCCTCGACGGTCACCTCGATGGTGGGCGAGCCGGTGGGGAACAGCAGCCCCACCACGTCCCGGCGGACCTCCTCCGCGATCTCCTCGTCGGAGCGCAGGAAGACGTTGAGCAGGTCGCTGCGGCTGACGATCCCGGTCAGGTGACCCTCGGCGTCGACCACCGGCAGGCGCTTGACCCGGGCGTGCGCCATGGCCCGGGCGGCCTCGGCGAGCGTCGCGCCGGCGGGGACGGTGACCGCGGGGGACGTCATCAGGTCGTCGGCGGTGGTGCCGCCGGCCTTGACGATGTCGGACAGGTGGTGGACCTGCTCGATGCGGGAGGGGTCGTTGTCGCGGTACTCCTCCTTGGGCAGCAGGTCGGCCTCGGAGACCACGCCGACCACCCGGCCCTCGCCCTCCAGCACCGGCAGGGCGCTGACCCTCCACTGCTGCATGGTCTGGACGATCTCCTTGAACGAGGCACCGCGGCCGATGGCGACGACGGTCTGCGTCATCACGTCACTGACGATGTGCGGGCTGTGCGGCATGGCGGCCTCTTTTCGCCGGTCGGGGGACCGGGCTGTGCACATTGGGGGGCGGCGCGCCCGCCCGGGCCCTCGCGCTCACACGGCCCGGATGAGGCGCCCGGTGATACGGGTGGGGACGATGCGTATCCACAGCTTCCGCTCGCCTCCGGCCCACGGCTGCGGGCCGGCCGCCGAGCTCAGGCGGTGGATGGTGTCGGGGTCGGACAGTTGCTCGGCGCGTCCGGTGACCAGGACGCTCCAGCCCTGGCTGAGGGCGTCGTCGACCTGGTCGACCTCGAAGGCGATCTCCTTGCCCGCCGCGTTGGCCGGCGCGGAGGCGGGCGTCGTGCGGTAGACGATGGTCTCGTCGTCGACGGCGTAGTTCACCGGGAAGACCGCCGGGCCCTCCTCGGTGAGCAGCGCGACGCGGCCGATGCCCCGGGTGGACAGCCGCGCCCGGCACTCCTCGGGGCTGAGCTCCTCCAGCGCCGGGCGCGCGGCCGCTCCGGCCTGGCCGGGCGGGATGTCCACGTGCCCGCCGCGCAACTCGCTGACCGTGGTCTCCAGCGCGCCGGCCAGGCGGATCAGCCCGCCGGTGTCGACCAGCGCCGGCTGTTCCTCGACGTAGTGGACGTAGCCCGGGGCCATGCCCGCCCGCGCGGCGACCTGCTCGCAGCTCAGCCCCAGCTCCTTGCGCCGCATCCGGACCCGGCGGCCGATGTCGCCGGGGCGTGGGCGCGGGGTCGTCGGGGTGGGCTCGGAGTTGTCCGACACGGTCACGCACCTCCTGGGGGCTCGCGGCATCCGCGCGGGCCCCGCGGGCGCGCTCACGCGCCGGTCCGCGGGGGTCCTCGCGGTGCCCTTTCGGTGCTGCTTCTCAGGGGACCACCGCCGGGGGCGGGCCGCCAGGGCCGAACGTCCCCCTGGCGTCAAGCCTAGATCGGCGCCCGGCGCGGTGCCGGTTCGCCGGGGGAGTACCCAGGGTCACAGGACCCGTCCATGCACGGGCGGCGGAAAGACACTACCGTGAGTAAATGGCATGGGTGTTCCGTGCCGCGTTGCCTGGAGGGGGCGCTGGTCGTGGAGCATGCGAGTGATCTTGAACGCCTGCCTCGGCTGCGGCTCGACGAGCTGCTGGAAGAGCTGCAGGTGCGCATCGGCGCGGTGCGCGGCACCCGCGACCGGGTGCACAGCCTTCTGGAGGCGGTGCTGTCGGTCGGGCGCGAGCTGGACCTCTCCCAGGTGCTGCGGCGGATCGTGGAGGCCGCCGTCCTGCTGGTGGACGCCGAGTACGGCGCCCTCGGCGTCATCGGCGAGGACCAGAAGCTGGTGCAGTTCATCCCGGTGGGCGTCTCGCAGGAGGACATCACCAGCATCGGCCCCCTGCCCTCCGGCCACGGCATCCTCGGCGAGCTGATCCGGCACCCCGAGCCGCTGCGGCTGGCCGAGCTGTCCAGCCACCCGGCCTCGTACGGCTTCCCCGAGCACCACCCGGCGATGCGCTCCTTCCTGGGCGTGCCGATCCGGGTGCGCGACGAGGTGTTCGGCAACCTCTACATGACCGAGAAGCGCGACGGCAAGGAGTTCGACGGCGAGGACGAGGCCGTGCTGTCCACGCTGGCCGTCGCGGCCGGCGTGGCGATCGAGAAGGCCCGCCTGTACGAGGAGACCCGGTACCGCCAGAGCTGGCTGGAGGCGAACGCGGAGGTCACCAAGGCGCTGCTGTCCGGCCTCGACGAGCAGCAGGTGCTGGAGCTGATCGTCGAGCACGCCCGGGGCATCCTCGGCGCCGATCTCGGGGTGCTGGCCCTGCCGGCCGGCGGCGGCACGCAGGTGCGGGTCGCGCTGGCGGTGGGCACCGACGCGGAGATCCACCGGGATCTGGTGCTGCCGAGGGACGGGTCCTTCGCGGGGGCCGCCATGATCGCCAACGGCACCGTGACCAGCAGCAACATCGCCAAGGATCCGCGGGTGACGGCGGGGCCGCCGCGGTTCGACGGCCTGGGACCGGCCGTGGCGGTGCCGATGCGCACCGGGGAGACGGTGCGCGGCGTGCTGCTGCTGGCCCGCCCGGAGGACCAGCCGCCGTTCACCCCGGCGGAGACCGCCCCGCTGCTCGGCTTCGCCGGGCAGGCCGCGCTGGCCATGGAACTCGCCGAGCGGCGCCGCAAGACCGAGCAGATCGCGCTGCTGGAGGACCGCGACCGCATCGCCCGCGACCTGCACGACCTGGCCATCCAGCGGCTGTTCGCGACGGGGATGACGTTGCAGAGCGCCGCGCGGTTCGTGGAGCACCCGGAGGCGTCCGAGCGCCTGCTGCGCGCGGTGGACGACCTGGACACCACCATCAAGATCATCCGCTCGACGATCTTCGGGCTGCGGGCCCACGAGGGCAGCCCGCGCGGCCAGGGACTGCGCGCCCGGGTGACCCAGACGATCGAGGAGGCCGTTCCGGCGCTCGGCTTCACCCCGTCGGTACGGCTGGAGGGGCTCATCGACACCGACGTCCCGCCGGCCGTCGCCGACCACGTGGTGGCGGTGCTCGGCGAGGCGCTGTCCAACGTCGCCCGGCACGCGCGGGCCCAGGGCACCGACGTGCTGCTCAGCGTGCGCACCGGGTATCTGTCCCTGATCGTCGCGGACAACGGCGTCGGCATTCCCGAGGGCGGCCGCCGCAGTGGGCTGCGCAACCTCCAGGAGCGGGCCGAGACCCTGGGCGGCAGCTTCACGCTGGACCCGCCGCCGGGTGGCGGCGCCCGCCTGGTGTGGCGGGTGCCGGTCGGGCCGTGAGATGCCGTGGGACGCCGTGAGACGTCCCGCGAGGCTTCCGGTCAGCCCGGCAGGTCGCCGGTGAGGACCTCGGCGACCGGCTGACGCGGGGTGGCCGCGCCCTCGGGGCCGTAGCCGAGCCGCACCAGCACCTGCACATGGCTGGGGCCGTGGTGGGTGTCGCGCAGCGCCCACCGCAGGTCGGTCCACTCCACCGCCTGGTGCAGCAGCGACGCGCGCACGTTGTGGGTGGTGGCGATCAGCAGCACGTGCTCCAGTGCCTGCCCGGCGCGCAGCCAGTCGGCCGGCCGGTCGTAGGGGGTGGTCAGCACGCCGATGGTCGGGTACCGCTCGAAGACGGCGGTGGGCTGGTGCTCCTCGGGGTGCAGGCCGCCGAAGTCGCGCACCGGCACATACCCGCGGGCGTCCTGCGGGCCCAGGGCCGCCCTGGGCATCCCGACCCGGCTGCTCTCGCGGATCCAGGCGCGGGCCTCCGCGGTGCGTTCCGGATCGGTGGAGTTGCGGCGCTCGGCCTCGGCGGTCAGGTGCAGCAGGCGGTCGGTCTCCTCCGGGCCCGGCAGGTGGAGGGTGGCGCCCTCGACCGCGGCGGCCTCTCGGAGCTCGGTGAGGACCTCCGGCGGGATCCTGGCCTCGGTGAACGGGAAGCGGCTGGTGTGCCGGCGCCAGATCACGTCGTACAGGTCCGGGCGGTGCTCATGGCCGCCGTGGGGCGGTCCGGCCAGCCGGACGGCGGCCAGGATGCACGGGTCCGCCGGGTGCGGCAGCAGCCGCACCACCGGCTCCCAGCCGAAGTGGGCGACCGCCACCCGCAGGTTGAACAGCGCGGCCCCCACCGAGAGGTGCAGCGCCCGGCCCATCGGATCGGCGTACGGCAGGTTCCGCTCGACGACCGCCTGCACCTCCAGCGTGGTGGTGTCCGGGTCGAGCCGGTAGCGCCACGGCTGGGTGTTGTGGATGGACGGCGCAGCCACGGCCGCGGAGATCAGCTTCTCCAGGGTCGCCGCGTCCAGTGCTGTCGGCTGCATGGTTTCTCCTCCCGGCCCGGTGCATCGCTGCTCCGTGGTGCATCGCCGCACCGTGCTGCCAGGATGACCGCCCGCCCGGGGCACCGGGCAGGGGCCGGAGGTCCCGCCGCCTGGGCCGGACGGTACGCGCCGTCAGCGCCCGAGACCGGACCGGTTGCCGTGCTGCTCCTGCCCCGGCTGGTGCTCGGCGGCGTGCGGCAGCGACTGGGTGGCCAGCACGGCCGCCTGGACGCGCCGCTCCACTCCCAGCTTGGCCAGCAGCCGCGAGATGTGGTTCTTGACGGTCTTTTCGGACAGGTACAGCTGCTTGCCGATCTGGCGGTTGGTGAGTCCCTCGCCGATCAGCGCCAGGATCTCCCGCTCGCGGGGGGACAGCCCGGACAGCGGCTGGTTGGGCTCCTCGACCGCGTCGTCGCCCCGCAGGCTGCTCATCAGCCGGGCGGTGGTGGCCGGGTCCAGCATCGACTGTCCCGAGGCGACGGTCCGGACCGCCGAGACCAGGTCCGAGCCGCCGATCTGCTTGAGGACGTACCCCGAGGCGCCCGCCATGATCGCGTCGAGCAGGGCGTCGTCGTCGTCGAACGAGGTGAGCATCAGGCAGGCCAGCTCGGGCATGCGGGTGCGCAGCTCGCGGCAGACGGTGATGCCGTCCCCGTCCGGCAGGCGGACGTCCAGGACCGCGACGTCCGGGCGCAGGGCCGGTCCGCGGGCCAGCGCCTGGTCCATGGTGCCCGCCTCGCCGACGACCTGGATGTCCGGCTCGGCGTCGAGCATGTCGCGCACGCCGCGCCTGACCACCTCGTGGTCGTCGAGCAGGAACACCTTGATCGGCGACTGCTCCGAGAATTCCCGCGCTTCCGTCATTTCGGCCCTCGAGATGTGGATGTCCGTCGTTGATCCGATCATGTCCCACCGGCCCTGGGCGCGCCAGGGCCGAACGGGCCCAAGCGTACGCGCCGCAGGGCCACTGGGCCCGGGCGGCACTGCCCCGGGCGGCACTTCCGGGCCGCCGTCCGCGCCTGGGACGGTTCTCCGCGGGAGGCCGCCGCCCGGGCGCGGGAGCGGCCCGACGACGTGCTGGGAGGCTTCGTGGAGACGGTGGGCCGGCGGCGGCAGCCGAGGCGGTGGGGTGTGTTCGGCCGGACGGCGGCCGGGGCGCCGGACCGGCGGGTGGTGCCGGGACTGTACGGGATCAGGGTCGAGGAGCGGCTCGCCGCCGGGGCGTACACCGTCCGCGCGGAGCTGCCCGGCATCGACGCCGACCGCGATCTGGAGGTCAGCATCGCCGACGGGCGGCTGTTCCTGCTCGCCGAACGGCGCCGGGACGCGCCGGGCACG
>JBEHXI010000171.1:0-16748 GCA_048498775.1 Actinomycetota bacterium
CCCACAGCCGACACGGGGAACGCGGCGGCACCCGCCTTCTCGGCCGTCAGGTCACCGGTGCGAGGGAGACAGGCTCCGACCAGGTCTGCTCGCGCAGGAGTTCGAGCAGGGCCATCTCCGCGGGACCCGCGCCATGCCGCACCACGGCGATCACGGGCTGTGTCACGGCCGGGAACACCGGGCGGACGAGATGCTCGTAGCCGAGGGGCACCGCGGAGGCCGGGACGAGCGTCACCCCCAGCCCGTGGGCGGCCCAGCGCACGGCCGTCGCCGTCTGGGACACGCGGGCGGCCGTGGCCGGAGCGAGCTCGTTGTCCCGCAGCACGTTCAGCAGCACGCCGTCGAGCGCGCTGTCGCGATCGAACCTCACCCACGGTTCTCCCTCCAGTTCCCGCAGCGCGACCCGGTCCGCGGCCAGCTGCCGGTGCCCGGCGCCCAGCACCACGACGAAGTCCTCCTCGCCGAGGCGGTGGGCGTCGGCAGGGCTCCGCTCGCACGCCGCCATCAGGGCGAGGTCCAGCACACCCCGGCGGCACAGCCGCTCCAGCTCGGCGGAGCTCGGCTCCTCGAAGACGGTGACCTCCAGCCGCGGGAAGCGGCGACGCAGTGCGCCCAGCGCGCTCGGCAGCTGCCGCGTGCCGAAGCCCAGCTGCACCGAGACCACCAACTCGCCCACCAGTTCGTCGGCACCGGCCCGCGCCGTCGCCCTCGCCCGCCGCGACGCGCTCACCGCGACCTCCGCCTCGCGAAGAAACGCGCGGCCGACGGCGGTGGGCACCAGTCCGGTCGGCGTGCGGGCGAAGAGTTCCACGCCGAGTTCCCGCTCCAGGGCACGGATCTGCTGGGACACCGACGGTTGAGCGACGCGCAGCACCTCGGCTGCCGCCGTCACCGAGCCCTCTGCGGCGACGGCCAGGGCGTACTCGAACTGACGAAGGCTCATCGGCTCCCGGCCTCTCCCCGCGTGGACCCGTGGTCCATCCCTTGTCATTGTTGTTCTAGCAAGCAACCCGGTCCCACTGGCGCCGATTCCCCGTGGCCACGCCCCACCGCCGGCCTGCGCCCGGGGTGGCGATGGTGTCCAGTCGGCCGGGGAGTGGCTACCACAGGGATTGCTGCTGATCTGGTTCAGGTGCTCCGGGCAGGCTTGGGGGGACGGCTGCGGCGGTCAGGTCCTGCCAGGTGGGGTACCGGGCAGCCATGCTGATCAGCAGGTGGGCGGTCGCGTAGGCGTCGAAGGTGGCGCGGTGCCGCTGGTCCGGTGCCTGGCTGAGGTCGAGGTGGGCGTGGTCGATCAGGGCGTCGAGGGTGTAACTGGGCAGGCGGGGATAGGTCGCCCTGGCCAGGCGGAGGGTGTCGAGAACGCCCGCGGGTTGCCAGGTCGGGAGGTGGCGGGTGAGGGCGCGGTAGTCGACGTGGGCGTTGTGGGCGCAGATCCATGCGCCGTCGAGCATCGCCAGGACCTGGCCGGCGACCTGTTCCCAGGGCGGGCAGTCGGCGAGGCGGTCGTTGGTCAGGCCGTGGAGCCGTGTGGCGAACGGTGTGACGGGGACGGGCGGGCGGATGAGCCAGGCCCCGGCCGTGCTGGTGTCGGGGGCGCCGTCGACCATGGGCAGGGCGGCGACTTCGACCAGGTCGGGCGGGCCGGCACCGTTGCCTTCGACATCGACGACCAGCAGGCGGGGCCACGTGCTCGGGTCCACGGGGCGGTCCTCGTGTTCTGCGCCGAGGTCGTCCTGCGGCAGGTCCTTCGGGCGGGGGAGTGTCATGCGGGGTCGGCGACGGTGGGCGATGCCTGGCGCGGAATGGGAGGCGCCGGGGCGTACTGGGCGGCCTGGGCGTCGAACATCGCGGCGTAGCGGCCCCGGGCGGCCATCAGGTCGTCGTGGCTGCCGTGCTCGGCAAGTCGGCCCTGGTGCAGGACGTAGATGTGGTCGGCGTGACGGACGCCGGACATGCGGTGGGTGACCAGGACGACAGCGCGGTTCGGGGCGGCGAGCCGGCGGATGCGCTCGAAGGCGGCGATCTCGGCTTCCGGGTCGAGAGCGGAGGTGGGCTCGTCCACGATGAGCAGGCTGTCCGCCGTGGACGTGACACTGCGCCAGTGGGTGCGGGCCAGGCCGACCTTCTGCCATTCGCCGCCGGACAGTTCGCTGGCTCCGCGGAACATCCGTGCCAGCAGGCTCTGCAGGCCGTCCGGGAGTTTCGCGATGACCGGGCCGGCTCCCGCGTAGTCGACGGACGGCTGCAGGTCCTCGGGGGCGGCCTGGTGGGCGGGCCGGCCGATCCGGATGTTCAACGCGGCGGTCATCGGCCAGCGTTGGAAGTCCTGGGTGAGCAGTGCGACGCGGTCGAAGACCTGGGAGCGGTCAAGCGAGGCCACCTCCGCGTCGCCCCACCGCACCGTTCCGCTCTGCGGCAGCAGCAGGCCCGACAGGACCTTCATCAGGGTGCTCTTGCCGGAACCGTTCTCGCCCACGACTGCCGTGACCGACCCCATGGGGAGCGTGAGCGACACGCGTTCCAGCGCGGGTGTATCGCGGTCGGGATAGCGGTAGGTGACCTGGTCGAGGACGACCTGCCTGACCTGGGCGGGAACGGGATCGCCGCCGACCGGGATGGCGCGTTGCCCGGCGTCGTCAAGAAACCTGGAGTGGTCGCGGATGTAGAGGGACTCCTCGTGCAGGTGGTTGATGTTCATCACCAGCGCGCCCAGGCTGGCCGATCCGGAGCGGACGGCGATGACCGCGGTGCCGGCCACGGCCAGGCTCATGTGTCCGCTCATGATGAGCCAGAACATGATCCCGTAGGTGGCGGCCATGGCGAGGCCGGACATCGCGGCCGCGACCCATTCGGTGACGGCCTTGCTGGACGCCAGCCTTTCCTGTTCCGCCTCGGCGCTCTCGGCCATGCGCTGGTAGCGGCTGAGCAGGAACGGGCCGACGGCGTGGATGCGTACTTCCTGCGCGGCGGTGCGCTCGGTCAGCAGGTTGCCGATCAGGCGGCTGGCCCGCACGTGCTCGACCCAGCTCATCACCGACACATAGCGCTCCTGTGCCACCCGCATGGCGCCCCAGCCGCGCGGCGCCGCGATCAGCATCAGCATCGGCAGCAGGGCGGGGTGCAGGACGGTGAGCACGCCGGCCGTGGCGACCAGGGAGATGACGCCGTTCAGCGCGGCCACGCAGGCGCCGATCATGCGGCGGGCGGATCCGGCACCGTACTGGGCGACGTCGATCAGCCGCCGGAAGTCCGGGTCCTCGATGGCCTCCAGCTCGACGGAGGTCGCCGCGGCCAGGTACTGGGTGGTGGCGATCCGCTCGACGAGAGGCTCCAGCCGGCCCGCCCGCGAGGTGGACAGTCCGGCCAGGACCGATGTGACCACCGCGGTCCCCGCGGCGGCGAACAGACCGGGAAGCACCGCGTGCAACCGCTGCACCGGTGTGCCCGCGCCGAGCAGCGCGTGCATGACCGCGTTGACCGCGAGCAGCCCGACGGCGGCCGTGACGCCTTGCCCGATCTCGCTGAGCGCGACGGCGGACAGTGCTCGCCGGTCCGTCCGCCAGGCCATCCGCAGCGCCGCACCGACCAGCGCCGGCATGGAGCGCAGCGCGGACATCATGGTCAGGTCGAGCGGTGCGTGCTCGTGGTGGGACCAGCCCATGTCGTAGCGCAGTGGGCCGCCGAACAACTCCTGCTCCGCCTCGGAGACCGTCGGTTCGGCCATCCGCACCCTGCGCAGAAACCTCCTCACCGGGTGCCTCCAAGCCGGCGCGGCGCGGCGCATCGTAAGTGCCGAGTGATTTTCGAACATGGGGTGCGTGGATGGGGGGCGGGAAGCATGGGTGCTCCAGGGGCGAGATGCGGACAGGTGATCGGTTAACGGGCGGATCCTTGTCCCCGTTACGGGTCCGCGGGGGCGAAATCTAGAACAGAATTTCGCATTCTCGAGGCGGGGTGGGCGACGTGCCGCCCCTCGCCATGGGGCAGCACGTTCGAATCACGCTCGCCGCTCTGCCCGTCCCGCCAAGGGCAGTTCCACGGTGACAAGGATCCCGCCGGCGGAACGCGGGGTGAGGGTGAGCGTTCCGGTGTGTGCCTGGGCGATGGTCCTGACGATCGCCAGGCCGAGGCCGACGCCCGCGTGATCGGTGTGTACGCGTTCCGTGCCGCGCTGGAACGGTTCGGTGAGAGTCGCGACCAGCTCCGGGGCGATGTTCTCGCCGGTGTTCTCGACAGTGAGCACCGCGGTCCCGGGGCGGACGCCGGTATGGACCCACACGGTGCCCTGTTCGGGCAGGTTGTGGACGATCGCGTTGTGCACGAGGTTCGTGGCCAGTTGCAGCAGCAGCGCTTGCGAACCCGTCGTGGGGGCCATGTCGCCGCAGACCTCGAGGGTGACGCCGCGCCTTTCCGCCAGGGGGAGGAGTGTTTCGGTGGCTTCTTCCGCCAGGAGGGACAGGTCGACCGGCTCTCGGGCGAAGGACCGCTGTTCGGCGCGGCTGAGCAGGAGCAGTGCCTCGGTGAGGCCGGTCGCTCGGGTGTTGACGGCATGGAGGCGGTCGAGGAGTTCGCCGGTGGCGTGCGCCGGGTCGGCCCGGGCCACGTCGAGGAGCGTCTTCGAGATCGCCAGCGGGGTGCGCAACTCGTGGGAGGCGTTGGCGGCGAATCTCCGCTGTTCGGCCGCGAACCTCTGCTGCTCGGCGACGTGTGCTTCGAGCCGGGCGAGCATCGCGTCGAAGGCGTCGGCGAGTTCGCGGAACTCGTCGGTGCGGCCCGGCAGCCGGATCCGGTGGGAGAGCGAGCCGCTCGTGGCCATGCGGGTGGCGTGGGCGATGCGGGTCAGCGGGGCGAGCATCCGGCCGGCGAGAAACCACCCTCCCAGGAGGCTGAACACCAGCAGGAACGCCAACACCGCGGCTGCCCGCGGAGCGAAGACGCCCAGGAGTTTGGAGCGGATCCGGTTCAAGGCCGGCACCGGCGGTCAGGCGGTGCGGTATGCCGGCGAGTGGGATCTGCCGCTGCGACCGACGATCTACCGGGCCTTCGACCTGTTCATGAGGCGGCGCGGGCGATGAGGCCGCCCGCTATCGCGGCGCGATGGCGGTCAGCCAGTCCTCGACGGTGAGGACATCCGCCCACTGCGGGAACAGCTTTTCGGTGAGGATCCGGTGCACCTCGGCGTCGGTGTCGAGGCAGGCATCCGCCAGGACGGTGAGGCCGAAGTCCAGGTCGATGGCGTGCCACAGGGTGGCCAGCACGACAGCGCTGGTGGCGATGCCGGTCAGGACAAGGCTGTCGATGTCGCGGGCCCTGAGCACCAGGTCGAGGTCGCTGCCCGAGAACGCGCTCCCCCGTCTCTTGGTCACCACGACGTCGCCCTGCCGGGGTGCGACGGCGGGATGGATCCGGGTGCCGGGGGCGCCCTCGGTGAACAGGCCGGCCCGTACGGCGTTGGTCATCACCCTGTTGCGAGGGCTGATCTCCGGATCGCCCGGCCGCAACGCGAGCACCACGTAGATCACGGGGATCCCGGCGGCCCGGGCGCCGTCGATCGCCCCGCGCAGGCGCGGCAGATATCCGGAACCGTCGTCGGCGATGGCCACGACGTCCTGTTGGACGTCCATCACCAGGAGTGCGCTGTTCGCCATGCGTGCCGTCCCTTCTCCGTGGGGAACATGGGCAAGTCTGGTGGAGCAACCGGGTCGCGGCGGAGGTTTCGGAGATCCTCATCGGTGTGGCGCCGCACTTCTCGGTATGTGGCGGAGGCGCGCCCCGGCCGGATCCGCCCGATCACACGAGCGCCGCGGCGACTTCGTCGAGGCGTGCCCCGCGGGATGCCTTGACCAGCACCACATCGCGGGCGGCCAGACGGCCGCGCAGCCAGTGCACGGCCGCGTCGTTGTCGGCCGGCGTGACCGCTCGCTCTCCGGCGCCGTCGGCGATCGGCCGGGCGGCCTCACCGACCGCGACCACCACGTCGGCCCGCAAGGCGGCGTACTGCCCGACGGCGCGGTGCTCCGCCGCGCTGTCGGGGCCGAGTTCGAGCATCGCGCCGAGGACGGCGACGCCGGCGATCGGGTACGGCGGGCCGCTGTGCGTACTGGTTCGCTGTGGGGCATGCCCCCAGTCAAGGGAGCGTGGCGTTGCCGGCATGTATGTGGTTTTCGATATGCCGGTGATATGTCAGCTGCCCGCGGCCGGGATGACGCGTGGTCTCCCTTTCCCGGACGTCACAGCTGCCGCAGCACGGCGTCCACCGACGCGCGGCGGGCGGGCAGCAGCGGAAGGCGCACATCGGGGGTGGGAATGCGGCCCTGGGCGTGCAGGACGCCCTTGACCACCGCGGGATTGGGCTCGCCGAACACGGCCGCGGAGAGGCGGGCCAGGGCGGGGGCGAGGTCGCGGGCGCGCTCCAGGTCGCCGTCGCGCCAGGCCGTGGCCAGTGCGGCGAACCGCGAGGTCGCCAGGTGCGCGGAGGCGAGGATGCCTCCCGCCGCGCCGAGCGCCAGCAGCGGGGAGAGCAGGACGTCGTCACCGGCCAGCACCGCGAAGTCGGCGGGCGGATCGCCCAGCAGGTCCACGGTGTCCTGGTCGATGCGCCCCGTGGCCAGCTTGACGCCCCGGACCCCGGGGTGCGAGCCGACCGCGCGCAGCGTCGCCGCGTCGAGTGGCTGCGCCGTGCGGTAGGGAACGTGGTAGACGATCAGCGGTACCGGGCTGTGCTCCGCGAGGTGGGCGAAGTGCGCCACGACGCCCGCGGCGCCGGGACGGCTGAAGGCGGGAACGGGTACGAGCGCGGCAGTGGCCTCGGGCCATCGGGTGGCGAGTTCCGCGAGTTCCCGGGCGGTGGCCCGGGTGTCCCTGCCACCCGCGCCGATCGTCAGCGGTGCGCCACGCTCCCGGCAGACCCGGGCGCACACGTCCACCACCGCTGCCTTCTCCCGCGTGTCCAGCGTCGCCGCCTCCGCGGTGGTGCCGAGCGCGACGATGCCGTCGGCGCCCTCGTCGAGCACCGTGTGGGCAAGGGCCTCAAGGGCCCGGGCGGCGATGCCGCCGTCCGCCGTGAACGGAGTGATCACGGGGACGTGGATGCCGCGGGGGAGGGGGAGAAGCGTCATGCGACGAGGGTGGCCCGCCCTGATCGTGCAGGTCCAGTTCACATTTCTCACGCTGCTCGTAAGCTGGACCGATGCTCGATGTACGCCGCCTGCGGCTGCTGCGGGAACTGGCCCTGCGCGGCACCATCGCCGCCGTCGCCCAGGCGCTGGCCTTCTCGCCCTCGGCGGTCTCCCAGCAGCTCAGCGTGCTGGAGCGCGAAGCGGGGGTACAACTGCTGGAACGCACCGGCCGGAACGTCGCCCTCACACCGGCCGCGCGGAACCTCGTCCGCCACGCGGAGGCGGTGCTGGAGCACCTGGAGATGGCCGCCGCGGATCTCGCGGCCGCGCGGCACGGCCCGGTGGGGCCGGTGCGCATCGGCGCGTTCCCCACCGCCACCCGCACCATCGTCCCCGACGCGCTGGCCGCGCTGACGCGCGACCACCCGGGCCTGGAACCGATGGTGCGGGAGATCGATCCGGCCGAGGTCGCCGATGCCCTCCGGTGCGGCGACCTCGACCTCGCGCTCGTCCACACGTACGACTTCGTACCGTCCACGCCCGAACCCGGGCTGGTGACCGCCCCGCTGTTCACCGAGCCCATGTATCTGGCCTCGATGCGGCCCGTCGAGGCGGCCGGCGACCTCCCGCTGCTCGCGCGCTACGGCGACGCACCCTGGATCACCGCCACCCCCGGCACCCTGTGCCACGCCATGACCCTCGGCGCCTGCCGAGCCGCCGGATTCGCCCCCCAAGTCCGCCACCACATCGACGAGTTCGCCACCGTGCTCGCCTTGGTGGCACTCGGCCAGGGCGTCGCCATCGTCCCGCACCTGGGCGCGCTCGACCCGCCCCGCGACGTCGCGCTCACCCGCCTGCCGGTGCGCCGCCACACCCTCGTCGCCCACCGCCGCGGCGCCGCCCACCACCCGGCCATCGCCGCCGCCGTCCGCGCCCTGCGCGACGCCGCCCCGTCGCTGCCCGGGTGACAGGCACTCCGCAACCGATCGGCGAGGTACCCGGTAGCCCTGCTGTCCTGCGCGGAACGGGAAGGCCGGCGGGGCCGTCCCGCGGGGACGGTACGGCCCCGCCCCCGGGTCACTCGACGACGAGTTCGACCGGGATGTTGCCGCGGGTGGCCTTGGAGTACGGGCACACCTCGTGTGCCTCCGTGACCAGCCGCTCGCCCGTCCCGCCCGCGAGGGCCTCGGGCAGCTCGACGCGCAGCGTCACGGCGAGTGCGAAGCCCGTCGTGTCCTTGCCGATGCCGACCTCCGCGGTCACGGACACCTGGCTGGTGTCGACCTTCGCCTGCCGCCCGACCAGCTGAAGAGCGCTCGCGAAGCAGGCCGCGTAGCCCGCCGCGAACAGCTGCTCGGGATTGGTGCCCTTGCCGTTGCCGCCCAGAGCCGGCGGCATGGCCAGCGCGAGGTCGAGCTGCCCGTCGGAGCTGACGGTCCGCCCCTCGCGTCCGTTGGCCGTGGCCACAGCGGTGTACAGCGCATCCATCGGAAACGTCCCTTCTCGACGTCGGGGCCGGCCGCGTCGGCCGCCCGAGAGAAGTAGAGCACGCAATTAAGTTGTGCGCAATTCAAATGGCCACGGGGGTATCCTGACGCCATGAAGACGCTGCCCGACCTGCCCGAGGAGGAGTACCTCCGCCTTGATCACCAGGTCTGCTTCTCCCTGAACGCCGCGTCGCGTGCCTTCGGCAGCGTCTACCGGGTCCTCCTGAGCGACCTCGGGCTGACCTATCCGCAGTACCTGGTCATGATCGTGCTGTGGGAGGACGACGACCTGCCGGTGAAGAGGATCGGTGAGCGCCTGCGGCTGGACTCCGGGACCTTGTCCCCGCTGCTGAAGCGTCTGGAGTCCGCCGGGTTCGTCCGGCGCGAGCGCAGCGCCGAGGACGAGAGGTCCGTCACCGTCCGGCTCACCGAGGCGGGAGCGGCGCTGCGTGGGCGGGCCCTGCGCGTACCCCGGCAGATCCTCGCCGCGACCGGCCTCTCCCTCGACGAGGTCGCCGCCCTGCGTGATCTGCTCCACCGTGTCACCGACGCGCTCGACACCGCCGCACTCGACGGCAGTCCGACCGACTGCGGTTGATCGCGGGGGCACCTTCCGGGTCATCACGCACGGCCGCGCGAACGGGAGAGGCGACGCCGGCGGACTGCCGTTGGCCCTCGCGGTGGTGTTCACGCTCGTCGAGTCCGCCTGGGCCCGCCGGCGTACGATCGCCTCAGTCCACGTCGTGGCCTGGACCGCGTGGGCGCCCGCCCGGTTCGAGGACGGCATCCTGGTCGAGCATGAGGAGGAGGCCGCGTGAGCGAGACCCCCGGCCCCGGCGACTCTCCTGGCAGCGTGGAACTGCAGATTGACCGGGTCATCGTCGCAAGCGAGGTCCAGGCCACTGTCACGGTGCGCTGCCTGCGGGGACCCGTCCATCGCCATGCCCGTTTCCACCGGCTCAGCGATTCGGCACGACCGATCGCCCTGAAGCTGACGCAGGCCGTCGTCTACCGGCATCATGTCGCGGTGCTCGACACCGGCGTCACCGCGGCCGTGACTCTCCGCGGAGAAGGCGTTCGGCACCTCAGGCCGGGCACCCCGGCCTCCGGGTGGCAGGTCGTCCAAGGCGCCAACCCGTCGCCCTGACCCGGAGCCGCCGCCGCTGGGCCGGAACAGCTGCCGGATATAGGCGCGACTGCCGTATGGGTTCTACGATTTGGCGTGTGCACCGGTTGGCGTCACCTTTCGGCACGGCGACGGGGGGAACATGGTCGATACGCCGACGGGCAGCGGCGGGGACGGCAAGTGGCTGATAGGGGCGGTCAGTACCGCGCTGGCTGTCGCCGCCTTCTTCGGCATACACAACTTCTCGCAGCTCAAGGACTGGGCGAGTGGCACCAGCCACACCGGCAGCGCGTCGCAGTCGGCCCCCACCGCCTCGGCGACGGCCAGTTGCTCCCTGGCCGAGTTGTACTGCGGCGAAGTGCACTTCGATCAGGAAGGGGCTCCCCAGTTCGAGGGAGCGTGCAACACCAGCAGCAACGGCGGATGCCCCGTGTCTCGCGTGTTCACCAACGACGGCACCCGGACGGGCGGGGCGACGGCGACCTTCTTCCTCGACAAGCAGGGCGACACCGGTCCCGACGAGGCCGGCAGTGTCGGAAGCTGTACAGCCATCATCCCGTCGGCCCCCAAGGGCGGATCGGTGACCGCCGGGTGCACCATCTACCCCTCGTACGACGGCCAGGTGAACCTGTACAGCACCGTCAACAACCCCATCGACTGACACACCGGGCCGGGCCCCCGATCTGGTGTGCTGTCACGGCGGCCGTCGCCCAGTGCAGGCGCGACCGCGAGGCGGTGGAGCGGTTCTCGTCATCGCGGACCAGGCGGCGGTGCGGGCACCGAGCGGGACGGGTGAAGGCCCGGCCCCCGCGCGGCTCAGGGACGGACGGCCACCAGGAGGTCGACCACATAGGTCTCCTCCACCATCTCGTCTGGAAAGAGTTCGCGCAGTCGGCCGCGCTCGCCGGCGAGGAAGGCGTGGGTGCCTGCTTCCCCCAGGACGATGAACGCGGACCGGGTGCCGATGTTGGCGAGATGGGTGTCGAGGGGGACCGCACGGCTCCAGCGGACGTGGCGGCGCCTGACGGTGAGACCGTCCAGACCCGCGACCCGGACGGCACTGGTGTCGTCGGGGCGGGCCTCAGGGGGCGGCGTCACACCGCAGTGGTGCGCGATGCGCCTCTGTTGCGCCGCGATCCACGGCACGTCGAGGGCGTGGGTGTTCCACCAGAGCGCGAGGGCGCCGCCCGGCCGCAGGACTCGCAGCGCCTCGGGGACGGAGCGGCCGGTGTCGGTCCAGTGCCAGGACTGCGCATAGGTGACCAGGTCGCAGGAGGCGTCGGCGAGAGGCAGGGCGTTCCCGTCACCCCGGATGACGGGCACATCGGGGAGCGCCATACGGCACTGGGCCGCCATGGCGTCGCCCGGCTCGACGGCGATCACATCAGCGCCGCGCTCGTGCAACAGCGCGGTGGCGATCCCGGTGCCCGCCCCGACATCGGCCACCCGTGCCCCCGTGAGAGGACGCCCGGTCAGCTCCTCGACGGCGTCCAGCAGAGCGGGAGGATACGAGGGACGGCTCGCGGCGTACCGGGCGGCGGCCGAGTTGAACGAATGGGCACGCGCGACATCGGTCATTCCGTCATCCTCGCGCAGCGGAAGGAGGCCTGTCCTGCGGCGCTGCCGGGCTGCCGTGCGCCGGATCAGGCCCGGCGCCAACGAAAGGGTCCGGCCAGATGCCCTCATCCCCGGCGTGGACGTCGGGACTTTCTGCGAGAGTCCCGGTAACAGCACCGCGGGGGGACGTCCGGCGGATCGGCGAAGACGCACCGAGCGCCTTCGGGAGAGTTCCCGTCGTGGTCGCCGCCTTGGACGATCACCGGGTGCTGAGTGGATCTCCCCCTGGAGGGAGGTCCACGGAGGGGGAGTCCGTGACCAGGAGGAGGAAGGCCGGTATGACGATGCGAAGTGGCCGTGTGGCCGTGGTCGGCGCGCTGGGGATGGTGTCGCTGGCTCTGTCCGCTGCGCCGGCCTACGCCAAGGGCAACGTGGACATCACGGCGCCGCGCACGGCGCAGGCCGGAAAGGCCTTCACGGTCACGGCCCGCGGAGACGACGACGCGGCCCGGTACCTGCGGGTGTGCCTGGAGGGCCGCGGCGACGGACACGGCTGGCGCCAGGTGTCCTGCGGAGCCGCGGTCATCACGGGTAGTGGCGCGCGGGACACCGCGCACATCAGGGCCGCGCATCGCGGTCTGCTCGAATTCCGCGCGGTGATGTACAGCCTGACCGGCCCGCGCGACCACCACCCGGTGCGCTGGAGGACTTCTCGCCTGACGACGGTGCGCGTTCGCTGAGCCGCCTCGGAGGCGGGAAGCCTGTGGCGGCTGTGACGCGGTGACGTTCGCTACGCCTGGTGCCGCTGGGGTCGCAGGCCGTCCACGAGGAGGTCGAGGAGTCGCCCGTTCTGCGGGCTGTGTGGGCTGGTGACGGTGAAGACGCCGATGAGGGCGGCCGCGATGTCGTCCGCGGCGATGTCGGGACGCAGGTCGCCTGCTGCTCTTCCGGCGTCGAGGATGCCGGTGATCGCCGCGAGCAGTGTGTCGCGTGTGTCGGTGTGGGCGATTTCGCCGGCGTCGATCATGCTGCGCAGAGTGTCGATCATGCCGTGCTTGGTGGCGAGCCAGTCGCCGAACTGGTCCATCCACGTTCGCAGCGCCTCGCTGGGCGGGAGCCGTCGCAGCAGTTCGCCGGCTCCTTGGGTGAGCCGCTGCACCTGGTCCTGGTAGACGGCGTCGACAAGGGACTCCCTGGTGGGGAAGTGCCGGTAGAGGGTGGCGATCCCGACGCCGGCCTCGCGCGCGATGGCCCGCATGGACGGTTCCGTGGCGGATGCGGCGAAGGTCCTGGTGGCCGCCTCCAGCAGGGCTTGGCGATTGCGCGCCGCGTCGGCCCGCAGCTCGGTCGAGTCGGCATTCTCCAAAACGGAACACGCTCCAATTGTGTTAGGCTCGTGGGTAACCGGAACGCGATCCATTTTACGTGAGTGCGTCGGTATCTCCGACTGCGAGGGGGCGTTTGATGACCGACTCCGACCCGGCGACTGCCATGATGCGCACGGTGCGATTCCACGAGCACGGGTCGCCGGACGAGACGCTGCGCCTGGAGACCGTGCCCGTCCCCACACCGGGCCCCGGCCGGATCCGGGTGGCCGTGCACGCGTGCGGGGTCGCCCCCGCTGACTGGGCACTCTGCGAAGGTCTGTTCGCGGGCGAGTTGCCTCGCGGCATCGGAATCGACGTGTCCGGCACCGTCGACGCCGTCGGCGACGGTGTCACCGATGTCGGCGTCGGTGACACCGTGCTCGGGAACGCCGACTGGCGCGGGACACCGACAGCGGGCGCGTCGGACTACGCGATCATGGACCGCTGGACCGCCGTCCCCACGGGCCTGGATCTCACGCAGGCAGCGGCGCTGCCGATGGCGGTCGACACGGCCTACCTGCATCTCACCTGGCTCGGGCTCGACGCCGGCAAGACCATCCTGATTCACGGTGCGGGCAGCACCATCGGTTACGCCGCCGCGCAGATCGCACTCGTGCGCGGCATGCGGGTGATCGCCACCGCGGGAGAGACCTACGCCCGAAGGCTGCGCGACCTGGGGGCCGAGGTCACGTCGTACGGGGAGGGCATGGCCGGACGAGTTCAGGCCATCAGCAGGGGCGCGGTCGATCTCGTCCTCGATGCCGCACCGGTGGGCGGCGCCCTGCCCGATCTCGTCCGGATCGCGGGAGGTGACCCGAAGCGGGTACTGACCTGTGGCGGCTCGGTCCCGGAGGCCGCCGGGCTCGGGGTACGGGACACCTTCCACGAAGTCCGGCCCGAGGGCGTCGACGCGCTCCCCGAGTTCGCCCGGCTCGCGGCCGAGGGCCGCTTCAGCGTCCCCATCGCCGGGGCCTTCCCCCTGGAGGACTGGAAGACGGCCTTCGAGATCAGCCGGAGTGGCCGCGCACGGGGCAAGCTCCTCCTGCTCCCCGCGTAGCAACGCTGCCGGAGAAGCAGGCCCGTCCTGTCACCGGAGGGCGTTGAGCCGGGCGGCCTGGCGTGTCAGATGGTCGCGCTCGGCGAGGTTGGGTGCCTTGTGGGCCGCCTCGGCGTACAGCCGTGCCGCCGTGACCAGGTCGCCGTCGCGCTCGTGGAGGTACGCCGCCACCGCGGCGTGGCGGGGCAGTGAGCCGTCCAGCGCGGCGAGCGCCGCGAGCCCGGCGCGCGGTCCGTCCGCCTCGCCGACGGCCACGGCCCGGTTGAGCCGGACGATCGGGCTGTCGGTCAGGCGCACGAGTTCGTCGTACCACTCGACGATCTGCACCCAGTCGGTCTCCTCGGCGGTGGGCGCGTCGGCGTGGAGTGCCGCGATGGCCGCCTGGGCCTGGAACTCGCCCAGCCGGTCGCGGGCGAGGGCCGTCTGAAGAATCCCGACGCCCTCGGCGATCGCCCCGGTGTCCCACCGGCCGCGGTCCTGCTCCGCGAGCGGTACCAGGCTGCCGTCGGGCGCGGTCCGGGTGGCGCGCCGGGCGTGGTGGAGCAGCATGAGGGCGAGCAGCCCCGCCACCTCGGGGTGGTCGATCGCGGCCGTGAGCTGCCGGGTGAGCCGGATGGCCTCGGCGGCGAGGTCGACGTCACCGGAGTAGCCCTCGTTGAAGATCAGATAGAGGACGCGCAGCACGGTGGCGACGTCGCCGGGCTGGTCGAACCGCACGCCGGAGACGGTGCGCTTGGCACGGCTGATGCGCTGCGCCATGGTCGCCTCGGGCACCAGATAGGCCTGGGCGATCTGGCGGGTGGTCAGCCCGCCGACGGCGCGCAGCGTGAGCGCGACCGCGGACGACGGCGTCAGCGACGGGTGGGCGCACAGGAAGTAGAGCTGGAGCGTGTCGTCCACCGAGGGCGTGGGCCCGGGCGGCGGCTGCTCGTCGACGAGGTCCTCACGCCGTCGGCGGGCGGCCTCCGCCCGGGCCTGGTCGAGGAACCTGCGCCAGGCCACCGTGACCAGCCAGCCCTTCGCGTCCCGCGGCGGGTCGGCCGGCCAGACGCGGACCGCCTCGACCAGCGCGTCCTGCACGGCGTCCTCGGCCGCCGCGAAGTCGGCTCCGCGGCGGACGAGGATTCCCAGCACGCTCGGTGTGAGGCTCCTGAGCAGGGCCTCGTCCATCGGTGAGATCACTCCGTGATGGTGGGCGGGGCGGTCAGGAACGGGCGCAGCTCGAGCCACTCGTGGATCGGCTTCCCGCCGGCCCCGGGGGCGGCCGACAGCTCCCCGGCCAGCTCGACGGCGCGCTCGTGGCTGTCGACGTCGATCACCATCCAGCCCGCGATGAGGTCCTTGGTCTCGGCGAACGGGCCGTCGGTGACCGGCGGGCGCCCCTCACCGTCGTACCGGACCCACATCCCCTCGGGGGCGAGCGCCTGACCGTCGACGAACTCACCGGTCTTCTCGAGCCGGGCCGCGAAGTCGTTCATGTACCGCATGTGCGCCGAGATCTCCTCCGGCGTCCACCGGTCCATCGGCACGTCGTTGACCGCGGCCGGAGCGCCGCGGTAGTGCTTGAGCAGCAGGTACTTCGCCATCGTGGTTCTCCTCGGTGCTGGTACGACCCATTGTGGTCGCGTTCACCCCGGGGACGGAGCCGGCCACGGGTTCTCGACATCACCGTCCGAACTTTTTCGGGCCGTGTGGACGAGCGGTTCGGCGGGCCCGCGGATGCCGGCCGGTGACCGGCGGTCGCCGCACACCGCGCTCGACCTACGAGAGTCCCGGCGGGTGCGCTCGTGGAGGAATCGAACCCCTGTCCGTTCCGGTGATCCCCCCGCCCATCGGTGCCCGCTCGCCCGGGACGGGACGGCTGCGACACGCCGCCCGACTTGCCCGGCCGGCGGCCGCCCTGGCAGCCTCACCCATGTCGACCAGTGGGCGTTTCTTCGCCAGGCGCCACGTGGACCTCGTCCGCGTGGCCGGCGCCCTGTGCCGCCGCGGCCGTCTCTGACGACCGCGCCCAGGTGTTCCGAGGCGCGGCACCTCCACCTCGCCCGCCCGTCTCGACACCTCCCGGGAACTCCCATGACCGCTGTGCCACCCCTCGGCGCGCCGCTCACCCCCGCCGAACTGGCGGATCCCGTCGGCCGGTTCGCGAAGCGGCGGGGGCTCTGGCTCCCGTGCGTCCGCTTCGAGAGCCCCGACCGCTACTACGCCCGTCTGGAGCGCACCGGCACTCATAAGGTGTGACCGCCGCTGTCCGCCATGTCCTCCTACCGGCACCTGCCCGACGGGCGGCTGGTGACCGACCGGATCGAAGGAGTCGACGCATGACCGGGATCGACCGCCATCTCGCCGAGGTCCGGGCCGGCCTCGACCGTCTGGAGCCGTGCGAAGCGCACCGGGCGGTGACCGAGGGGGGCGCGCTGCTCGTCGACACCCGCCCGGCGGCGACGCGCCGGGCGGAGGGAGGCATCCCCGGCGCCCTCGTCGTCGAGCGCAATCACCTGGAGTGGCGCTGCGACCCGGCGAGCGAGGGCGCGCTGCCGCAGGCCACCCACACGGACATCCGGTGGATCGTGTTCTGCGACGAGGGCTATGCCTCCTCCCTGGCCGCGGCCTCCCTCCGGACCATCGGCCTGTCCCGGGCCACGGATCTGGTCGGCGGCTACCGCGCCTGGCGCGCGGCGGGCTTGCCGGTCACCGGCCCGGACGCGGAGGCGTGAGGGCACCGGCCTCCCGCCCACGGCGCGGGATCGCCGTGACGCGGGCGGCCGAGGTGCCCAGGCCCACCGGACCGGCGGGCAGCGGGCCCGGCGCGCCCGCCGGGCGGCGCAGTTCCGGCTCGCGGTAGCGGCCGCATCCCCGGTGCCAGGTGAGGATGCCGGCCAGCCAGTTCTTCAGCTCCTCCGCGTACCCGGTCAGGGTGGCGCGGGCACCGGCATCCAGGTCGTACCGCTCGAAGAGGTCCGGCAGTCCGGTGGCGACGGTGTGCTCGAACTCCCGCATCCGGCAGTCCATCAGGTCGGCCACGATGCGCAG
>JBEHXI010000172.1:0-16705 GCA_048498775.1 Actinomycetota bacterium
GGCGACGTCGTCCGTCTTCTTCGCGACCTCCTTGACCAGCTCGGCGCCGATCTTCTCGTACGGGTCCTCGAGCTCGATCTCCTTGGCGATGGAGACACCGTCGTTGGTGATCGTGGGGGCGCCCCACTTCTTCTCGAGGACGACGTTGCGGCCCTTGGGGCCGAGGGTCACCTTTACGGCGTCGGCGAGCTGGTTCATCCCGCGCTCAAGGCCGCGCCGCGCCTCCTCGTCGAACGCGATGATCTTGGCCATGTGAAGTGGTCCTCCCGGACGTCGGGGGTACCCCCAGCACACCCTGCCTGGGGGCGGATTGCTCCGGACCGCGCTGGCGCCCGCGACGGACGGCCTGGCCGCCGCCGGTTCCTTTCCGGCGGACGGGTGAGCCTCACCGACTCGGTCCTTCTGTCACTCTCAACGTCAGAGTGCTAACGCCAATGATTAGCACTCGGGGTGGTCGAGTGCAAGCCGCCGCCGGGCTCCCGTCCCGGGTTTCGGCGGCCCGGGCGCGGCGCGGGACCGGGTCCCCACAGGCACGACGAAGGGCCCGCACCCCTGGTCGGGTGCGGGCCCTTCGCGCGTAGAAAGTCTCCGCAGAAGACGCCGGGGGTCAGCCGGCGACGCGGACCATGTCCGCCTGGGGCCCCTTCTGGCCCTGCGAGATCTCGAACTCGACCCGCTGGCCTTCTTCGAGGGTGCGGTAGCCGTCCATCTGGATCGCGCTGTAGTGCACGAAGACGTCCGCACCACCGTCGACCGCGATGAAGCCGTACCCCTTCTCCGCGTTGAACCACTTGACGGTGCCCTGAGCCATCCCTAACTCCCCTATTACTGGCCCTTGCACGGGACCGCACTTCGCGGACCCGGGTCTGATCTCACCCCCCGGCCCACCCCCGCCGTCAGGCGGGACGGAGCGCCGGAACGCATCGACCGCGGCTGAATGTATCTGCATCGATGCCCTGAGCAACAGGTCAATCGGACGAGAATTCTGGCCACGGCGAATCAGTTATTTCCCTGTAAAAACAGATAATTCAGGGCAACTGGGACCGGACATACACGGCCAACGCGACAAAATGCACCCTGATTTGGCACACAAGTTGTCGCGTTCTTCTCGCGCTGCGGTGCGCTCAACGCATCAGCGCACCGATGGGGCGGTCACGTGCAGACTGACCGAAAATGAGGTTTGAGGCGGCTCAAAGCGGTGCCATTGAATCCTGGACAACCACTGCAGGGCTTACTCTACCGCGCCCGGAGCCATGCGAATGCCCCGCCTGCCGCATTGGCAAACGGGGCATTCGCGAATGGCCGAAAAACCTCAGGGCGTGGCCGGGAGGCGCTCAGCAGCCGCCCGCGACCGCCGGGATGATCGACACGCCGGCGCCGTCCGGGGTCGGGGTCTGCAGGCCCTCGGCGAAGCGCACGTCGTCGTCGTTGACATAGACGTTCACGAATCGCCGCAGCTTGCCGGTGTCGTCCAGGACGCGGGCCGCGATGCCCGGGTGGTTCTTCTCCAGGGACTCGATGACCTCGGAGAGGGTGGCGCCCTCGGCGGGGACCTCGGCCTGGCCGCCGGTGTAGGTGCGGAGGATGGTCGGGATGCGGACGGTGACGCTCATGCTTGGCTCCTCGCTGCGCTCGGAGACGCATACGCGCGACGTCGACGCGCCTCCCGGTGGTTTCGCTGTCGTGCCCGGCCGGCCACCCGGCCGGAGGGGACCTGCTCGGTCACGCCAGGCCCGCCGCCCGGAACGCGTCGAGCGTGGGACGGATGACCGCGGACGGGCCCGTGGTGGGCGCGACCGCGTCCAGGGTCTTCAGGCCGTCGCCGGTGTTGATGGCCACGGTCTCCTCGGACGGGTCCAGCTGACCGGTCTCGATGAGCTTGCGCAGCACACCGAAGGTGACCCCGCCGGCCGTCTCCGCGAAGACGCCCTCGGTCCTGGCCAGCAGCTTGATCGCGTCCACGATCTGCTCGTCGTTCACGTCCTCGACCGCGCCGCCGGTGCGGCGGGCGATGTCCAGGACGTACGGGCCGTCGGCCGGGTTGCCGATGGCGAGCGACTTGGCGATGGTGTCCGGCTTGACCGGCCGCACCACGTCGTGGCCGGCCTTGAAGGCCGCCGAGACCGGCGAGCACCCCTCGGCCTGCGCCCCGAAGATCTTGTACGGCTTCTCCTCGACCAGGCCCAGCTTGATCAGCTCCTGCAGGCCCTTGTCGATCTTGGTGAGCTGGGAGCCGGAGGCGATCGGGATGACGATGTTGTCCGGCAGCCGCCAGCCGAGCTGCTCGCAGATCTCGTAGGCCAGGGTCTTGGAGCCCTCGCCGTAGAACGGCCGCAGGTTGACGTTGACGAAGCCCCAGTCGGCGCCGATCGGGTCGCCGATCAGCTCGCTGCAGAACCGGTTGACGTCGTCGTAGGTGCCCTCGATGCCGACCAGGTCGCCGCCGTAGACCGCGGCCATGACGACCTTGCCCGCCTCCAGGTCGTGCGGGATGAACACACACGAGCGGAAGCCGGCCCGGGCCGCCGCCGCGCCGACCGCCCCGGCCAGGTTCCCGGTGGAGGAGCACGACAGCGTGGTCAGGCCGAAGGTGCGGGCCGCCTCCACGGCGATGGCGACCACCCGGTCCTTGAAGGAGTGGGTGGGGTTGCCGGAGTCGTCCTTGACGTACAGGCCGCCGGTGACGCCCAGTTCCGCGGCGAGGCGGTCGGCCTTGATCAGCTTGGTGAAGCCGGGGTTGGTGTTGGGCTTGCCCGCCACGTCCGCGGGGACGGGCAGCAGCGGGGCGTAGCGCCAGATGCTGTTGGGGCCGGCCTCGATCTGCTTGCGCAGCCCCTCGGGGTCGTCGGCCGGGAAGTCGTACGCCACCTCAAGTGGCCCGAAACACACCTCGCACGCGAAGACCGGACCGAGCGGGAACCGCTCCCCGCACTCGCGGCAGGACAGCGCGACGGCGTTCCCGAAGGACGCGGTGTCAGTAGGTGCGGCGGTCGAAACAGCCATGTGGCGAGGCCTCTCTCCTCATCTTCCCCACGGCGCGTCTCGCCGCGGGCCGGAATTGGCACCTTCCCCACCGTGGCCTCACCTGGGTGAGCGCGGCCGGTAGGAGGGTTGCCGGGACTTCAACGGGCCGTTCCCTCAGTCCCTCTGGATGAGCTGTATGGCACCGGGCGGTGGGCCCGGGCGTTTGTAACGCCGGGGCAGCCCCCGGCATGCGGTCGTCATCCGCGTTGTTCAAGACTGTAACCGAAGCCCCGGACAGTTGAGACAGTGGTCCGAACCGCGAGACGAAAGAGGGACGCGCACGTGCTCGAAGAGGTGGAGCGCTGGCTGCGGCAGCGATCCTGGTCCGCAGCCGACCGACCACTGGACCTGCTCCTCGCGGCCAAGCGCTCGGCGGGCCCCCAGGGCACCGTCAGCGTCGTCCTTCCCGCGCTCGACGAGGAGGCGACGGTCGGCGAGATCGTCGCGACCATCCGCAGGGAGCTGATGAGCGACGCCGTGCCGCTGGTGGACGAGCTGGTGGTGCTCGACTCCGGGTCCACCGACCGCACCGCCGAGGTGGCGGCCCGCGCCGGGGCCACCGTGGTGCACCGCGACTCGGTGCTGCCCCGCATCCCCGCCGCCGCCGGCAAGGGCGAGGTCCTGTGGCGGTCCCTGCTGGTGACCCGCGGCGAGATCGTCTGCTTCGTCGACGCGGACCTGCGGGACTTCGACGCCCGCTTCGTCTCCGGGATCGTCGGGCCGCTGCTCACCGACCCCGGCGTGCAGCTGGTCAAGGCCATGTACGACCGGCCGCTGGTGACCGGGGACGCCGTGGTGCCGGCCGGCGGCGGCCGGGTCACCGAACTGGTCGCCCGCCCGCTGCTGAACCTCCACTGGCCGCGGCTGGCCGGCTTCGTCCAGCCGCTGGGGGGCGAGTACGCGGCGCGGCGCTCCCTGCTGGAACGGCTGCCGTTCCCCGTCGGATACGGGGTGGAGCTGGGCATGCTGATCGACGCGCTTCACACGGTGGGGCTGGACGCGCTGGCGCAGGTGGACGTGGGGGTGCGGCACCACCGCCACCAGGACAGCCAGGCGCTGGGGCGGATGGCGGCGACGATCTACCGCACGGCGCAGGCGCGGCTGCTGCGGGTGGCGTCGGAGCGGGCGGGCGAGCCGGTGCTCACCCAGTTCGACCGCACGCCGGACGGCTTCCGGCCCAGGGTGCACCCGGTCACCACGGAGGAGCGGCCTCCCATGATCACGGTCCCGGAGTACGCCCGGCGGCACGCGGCCTGAGCCCACAGGCTGCTCCGGGCGCCGTGGGTGCTCGGGGTACGGATGCTCCCTTCTTTTTCCCCCTCCCCCCGGCTCGGCGCACCCGGTGCACGGGGTGCTGGGTGCACGGGGTGCGCCTACGGCGTTTCTCTGGGTCGGGGGCGGCTGCGACCCGGCCCCGACCCACGCACCCCGGCACCGCGCACCCCCAAAAGGCCCGCGCCCCGCACCCCGTGCGCGGGGCGCGCCCGCTCGGGGGGAGGGGGAGAAAAAGGGAGCGTCCGCACCCCGAGCACCACGGTCACCCTGCTCTGGGCAACCAAGGCGCACCCCGTGCACCAAGGGCACCCCGTGCAGTGAAAGGCACGTCACCTGGTGAGCGCGTTTGAGGCGCAAGGGGCGTGGCTAGGCTCGCCGCATGGCCGAAGCCGTATCCCACCCCGCCACCGCCCGGGTCGTCGTCGCGTCCAATCGCGGCCCGGTCTCGTACACCGCAGCCGAGGACGGCACCCTCACCCCGCGGCGCGGCGGCGGCGGCCTCGTCTCCGGACTGAGCGCGATCGGCCCGGACGCCGGGGCCGTCTGGGTGTGCGCCGCCCTGTCCGACGCGGACCGGGCCGCGGCCGACGCGGCGCCCGGCGGCCGGCTGGACACCGCCCACACCGGTGGACAGTTCGTCCACATGCTGGACATCGATGCCGGGACGTTCACCGACGCGTACAACGGCATCGCCAACTCGACCCTGTGGTTCGTCCACCATCTGCTGTACCAGACTCCGCTCGAGCCGGTGTTCGACGCGGAGTTCCGCCGCCAGTGGGCGTCGTACGAGCGCTACAACGCGGCCTTCGCCGACGCGCTCGCCGAGGAGGCCGCCGAGGGCGCGGCCGTCCTCGTCCAGGACTACCACCTGACGCTGACTCCGCGGCTGCTCCGCGACCGCCGCCCCGACCTGCGCATCGGCCACTTCTCGCACACCCCCTGGGCGCCGCCGGACTACTACCGGCTGCTGCCCGACGACGTCGCCGCCGAGGTGCTGCGCGGCATCCTGGGCGCCGACCGCGCCGCGTTCCTGACCACCCGCTGGGCGCGGGCGTTCGTCGACTGCTGCGTCCAGGTGCTGGGCGCCGAGGCGGGCACCGAGAACGGCGAGCCCACCGTCACCTTCGAGGGCCGGACCACCCGGATCGGCGTGCACCGGCTGGGCGCCGACGCGGACTTCCTGCGGGAGCGCGCGCACCGCGCGGACGTCGACGAGCGGCTGGCCGCGCTGCGCGAGCAGGTCGGCGAGGGCCGCAAGGTCGTGGTGCGGGTGGACCGCACCGAGCTGTCGAAGAACATCGTGCGCGGCCTGGTCGCCTACCGGCGTCTGCTGGCCGGCCACCCGGAGTGGCACGGCCGGGTGGTGCACGTCGCGTTCGCCTACCCGTCCCGGCACGACCTGGCCGTCTACCGCGAGTACACCGAGGCGGTGCAGCGCCTGGCCCGGGAGATCAACGACGAGTTCGGCACGGCCGGCTGGCAGCCGCTGATCCTCCATGTTCGCGACGACTTCGCCCGTTCGCTGGCGGCCTACCGGCTCGCCGACGTGGCGCTGGTCAACCCGATCAGGGACGGCATGAACCTGGTGGCCAAGGAGGTCCCGGTGATCTCCGAGCAGGGCGTCGCCCTGGTGCTCTCCCAGGAGGCCGGCGCCTTCGAGGAGCTCGGCGACGACGCCCTGGTGGTCAACCCGTACGACACCGAGGCCACCGCGCGCGCCCTGCACGAGGCGCTGCTGATGGGCGACGCCGAGCGGCTGGAGCGCACCAAGCGGCTGGCGGCGGCGAGCACCGCCGAGCCGCCGCAGCGCTGGTTCCTCGACCAGCTGGAGGCCCTGGGCGGCTGATCACGGCAGCGCGTCCGCCAGCGCCCGGACGAACGCGACCACGCCCGCCGGGCCGTCCACGCACACGTCGGCGCGCGCGGCCAGCTCCTCGACCTCGCCGCTGGCGCTGCACACCAGCACTCCGGGGACGCCCTCGCCGCGCAGCGCGTCGACCGCGTCGTACGCGGCCAGGTCGCCCAGGTCGTCGCCCGCGTACAGCACGGTTCCGGCCCCGGTGCGGCGGGCGTGCTCGGTGAGGGCGGCGCCCTTGTCCACGCCGGGCGGGCGCAGCTCCAGCACCATGCGGCCCGGCTCCACGATCAGGCCGTGGCGGGCGGCGAGTGCGGCCAGCGGCGCGCGCAGGGCGTCCAGCGCCTCCTGGGGCGCGTCGGTGCGCCGGGTGTGGACGGCGACCGCCCGGCCGCCCTTGTGCTCGATGAACGCCCGCTCGACCCCGAGTCCCGCGAGGAGTGCGGGGAGTTCGGCCTGGGCGGCGAGCACGCCCGGGTGGTCGCCGGGGGTGTGGAGTTCGCCGGTGGCGGCGTCCCAGCGTTCGGCGCCGTAGTGCCCGAGGACGACGAGGTGTTCCAGGCCGGGCACTCCGGCGAAGCCCCCGTACTCGACCGCGACGGAGGCCGGCCGCCCGGTGATCACCGCGACGGAGGCCACCTTGGGCGCGAGCGCGGCCAGCGCGGGCACGGCGTCGGGGTGGGCGCGGGCCTGCTCGGGGTCGGGGACGATGGGGGCGAGGGTGCCGTCGAAGTCGAACGCCACGACGGCGCGGCCGGGTTCGGCACGCAGCGCGTCGAGGCCGGTGCGGCCGGCGGCGGTGGCGGGTTCGGGGAGGTGGCTGCCCATGCCCGGAACCCTACCCACCGGCGGCGGGGGTGATCAGCGGTGGCCGCGGCGGGCCTCGCGGACCCGGCGCAGCCGGTTGACCGTCACCGGGTCGTGGGCCAGCGCCCTGGGGTCGTCGAGGAGGGCGTTGAGCAGCTGGTAGTAGCGCACCGGGGAGATGCCCAGGCGCTCGCGGACGGCCCGCTCCCTGGCGCCCGCGGACGGCCACTGGCGCGCGGCGATGGCGAGCACGGCGAGATCGCGCTCGGACAGCCCGCCACCCGTCGGCTCCGTCACGGCTCACCTCCTCGCTCGTGCTCCGCCCTCCACGCTACCGGGGCCCTGTGACGCGGTGGCCGGACGGCGGTCGTTGCCCGGACCGCGCGCACGGTGTCTGCTTGGCTCGTCGAGTCGTCACCTGCCCGAAGGAGCCGCACGCATGGCCGGCGAGCAGAACCTCCCCTCCCCCTGCCGTACCGCCACCGAGATCGCCGCCCAGCCCACCGCCTGGCGCCGGGCGGTGGCCGCCGCGCCGGGCGCCGCCGGGCTGCCGCGGCGAGGTGAGCGGGTGGCGGTGACCGGGTGCGGCACCTCGTGGTTCATGGCGCAGGCGTACGCGATGCTGCGGGAGGCCGCGGGGCTCGGCGAGACGGACGCGTTCGCCGCCTCGGAGTTCCCGCGGGCCCGCCGGTACGACCGGGTGGTGGCGATCACCCGCAGCGGTACGACGACGGAGGTGCTCGAGTTGCTCGGCGCGCTGCGCGGCGGGGTGCCGACGACGGCCCTGACCGCGGATCCGGACACGCCGGTGCTGGGCGCGGCGGACGAGGTGGTGGTGCTGGACTGGGCGGACGAGGAGTCGGTGGTGCAGACCCGGTTCGCCACCACCGCGCTGGCGCTGCTGCGGGCCGCCCTGGAGGCGGAGGGCACGCTGCCGGACGGGGTGAAGACGGTCGCGGAGGCCGCGGTGGACTGCGATCTGGCGGTCAGCGAGCCGCTCCCGGAGGCGGCGCTGGCCGCCGACGAGATCACCTTCCTGGGACGCGGCTGGGCGTACGGGCTGGCGCAGGAGGCCGCGCTCAAGATGCGGGAGGCGGCGGGCGCCTGGACGGAGGCGTATCCGGCCATGGAGTACCGGCACGGGCCGGTGTCGATCACCGGGCCCGGCCGGGTGACCTGGGTGTTCGGCTCGCTGCCGGAGGGGCTGGCGGCCGAGGTGGCCGCCGTCGGCGGGACGCTGGAGGCCGCCTCCTCCGCGGCCCGTCTTGACCCGATGGCGGACCTGGTGCGCGCCCAGCGGGTCGCGGTGGCCCGTGCGGAGGCGCAGGGCCTGGATCCGGACCGGCCGCGGAACCTGACCCGCAGCGTCATCCTGCGCTGATGGCGCGGGACGGCGCCGGGCGGCCGAGAGGTGGACTAGACCTCTCGGGTGGGCAGGCCCCACACTGTCCACCGTGAGACACGTCATCGCGCTGGACGTCGGCGGAACGGGGATGAAGGCCGCCCTGATCGCCGCCGACGGCACGCTGCTGCACCGGGACCGGCGGGAGACCGCCAGGGAACGGGGGCCGGAGGCCGTGATCGCCTCGGTGCTGGAGTTCGCCGCCGAGCTGCGGACGCACGGCGCCGAGGCGTTCGGGGAGCCCGCGGCGGCCGCCGGGGTGGCGGTGCCCGGGATCGTGGACGACGCGCGGGGCGTGGCGGTGTTCTCGGCCAATCTCGGCTGGCGGGACGTCCCGCTGCGGCGGCTGCTCGGCGAGCGGCTGGGCGGCACCCCGGTCGCCCTGGGGCACGACCTGCGCTGCGGCGGCCTGGCCGAGGGACGCCTGGGCGCCGGGCGCGGCCTGGACCGGTACCTCTTCGTGGCGCTGGGCACCGGGATCGCGGCCGCCATCGGCATCGAGGGCCGGATCGAGGCGGGCGCGCACGGCTGCGCCGGCGAGATCGGCCATCTGGTGGTGCGCCCCGGCGGGCTGCCCTGCCCGTGCGGGGGGCGCGGCTGCCTGGAGACCGTGGCCTCGGCCGCGTCCGTGGCCCGCGCCTGGGCGGCGGCCGGCGGCGGCCCGGGCGCGACGGCCGCGGACTGCGCCGCCGCGGTGGCCGCCGGGGACGAGGCCGCCGCCGCGGTGTGGCGGGAGGCGGTCGACGCGCTCGCCGGCGCGCTGGTCACCGCGCTCACCCTGCTGGACCCGGCCGCGCTGGTCATCGGCGGCGGGCTGGCCGAGGCGGGCGAGACACTACTGGGACCGCTGCGTGCGGCGGTGGCCGGGCGCCTGACCTTCCAGACCCTTCCCCGCATCGTTCCGGCCGCCCTCGGGGACGCGGCCGGCTGCCTGGGCGCGGGACTGCTCGCCTGGGACCGACTCTCCGTGGAGGTTGCCTGATGTCCGCCAGCCGTACCCCCGCACGCCAGGTCCTCACCGGAGCGCGCCTGGTGCTGCCGTCGGGCGTGGTGGACGCCCCGCTGACGATCGAGGGCGGCCGGATCGCCGAGGGGGTGCCGGGCGAGCCGGCCACCTGGGACCTGGGCGGGCACTGGATCGTCCCCGGCTTCGTGGACATCCATGTGCACGGCGGCGGCGGGGCGTCGTTCTCCGCCGGAACGGCCGAGGAGGCGCTGACCGTCATCGGCACCCACCGGCGCCACGGCACCACCACCATGCTGGCCTCCACCGTCACCGGCGACCTCGACGACCTGGCCCGGCAGGCGGCGGTGCTCGCCGAGCTGACCGAGCAGGGCGAGCTCGCCGGCGTCCACTTCGAGGGCCCGTTCATCTCCCCGGCCCGCTGCGGCGCCCACGATCCGGCGCTGCTGCGCGACCCGGACCCGTCCGACGTGCGCAAACTGCTGGACGCGGCCCGCGGCGCCGCCCGGATGGTGACGCTCGCCCCGGAGCGGCCCGGCGGCCTGGAGTCGGTGCGGCTGCTGGCCGAGCACGGGGTGATCGCGGCCGTCGGGCACACCGACGCCGACTACGACGCGACCCTGCGGGCCGTCGACGCGGGGGCGACCGTCGCCACCCACCTGTTCAACGCGATGCCCCCGCTGGGGCACCGGGCGCCCGGCCCGGTGGCGGCCCTGCTGGAGGACGAGCGGGTCACCATCGAGCTGATCAACGACGGCGTCCACCTGCATCCGGCGATGCTGCGGCTGGCGTTCCGCGGCGCGGGCGCCGCGCGGACGGCGTTCGTCACCGACGCCATGGGCGCGGCGGGCATGGGCGACGGGGACTACCCGCTGGGCCCGCTGCGGGTGCGGGTGAGCGGCGGGGTCGCCCGGCTGGCCGAGGGCGGTTCGATCGCGGGCAGCACCCTCACCCTGGATGTCGCCTTCCGGCGGGCGGTGACGGTGGACCGGCTGCCGATCGTCCAGGTGGTGGAGGCGATCTCGGCCAATCCGGCGCGGCTGCTCGGCCGCTACGACACCATCGGCTCGCTGGAGGTGGGCAAGGACGCGGACCTGGTCGTCCTGGACGACCGGTACACGGTGGTGGCGGTGGCCCGCCGGGGCGAGTGGCTGGTGCGCCCCTGAGAGGCGACCGGATCCCTTTCCGACCCGCGCCGCTTTTGGCATGATCACCCGGCGGACAGTCGCAGCGGCGGTCACCCGGACGGCCGCTGACGCTGCCACAGAACGCAGTCCTGGAACGCAGTCAGTGGAACGCGGAACGCGGAGAGAGGTGCGCGGTGATCCTCACGGTCACGCTCAACGCTGCTCTCGATGTGACCTACCGGGTGCCCCGGCTGATCCCGCGCGGCACGCACCGGGTGGGCGAGGTCGTCGAGCGGCCCGGCGGCAAGGGGATAAACGTCGCCCGGGTGCTGGCCGCGCTCGGGCACCCGGTGACCATCACCGGCCTGGCGGGCGGCCGCACCGGCGAGACGCTGCGCACCCGCCTGGCCGAGACGGCGCCCGCGGTGACCGACGCGCTGGTGCGGGTGGCCGGCGAGACCCGGCGCACCGTGGCCGTGGTGGACGGCTCGTCCGGTGACACCACGATGTTCAACGAGCCCGGGCCGCTGATCGGCGCCGAGGAGTGGGAGCGGTTCCGCGCCCGCTACCGGGAGTTGCTGGCCGGCGCCCGGGCGGTGGCGCTGTGTGGCAGCCTGCCGCCGGGGGTGCCGGTGGGCGCCTACGCGGACCTGGTGCGCGCCGCGCGGGCCGCCGGGGTGCGCACCCTGCTCGACACCAGCGGTGAGGCGCTGCGCCGCGGCATCGCGGGCCGCCCCGACCTGGTCAAGCCCAACGCCGAGGAGCTGACCGCGCTCACCGGCCTGACCGACCCGGCGCGCGCCGCGCGGGAGGCCCGCCGCCGCGGCGCCCGCTCGGTGGTCGCCACGGACGGGGCCGCCGGTCTGCTGGCGGTCACCGGACAGGGCTCCTGGCGGGCCGCCCCGCCCGCCCGCCTGGAGGGCAACCCGGCCGGCGCGGGCGACTCGGTGGTCGCGGCGCTGCTGTCCGGCTGGGTCGAGGGGCTCGGCTGGCCGCAGCGGCTCGCCCGGGCGGCCGCCCTGTCGGCGGCGACCGTACTGGCCCCGGCGGCGGGCGAGTTCGACCGCGGCGCCTACGAGGAACTGCTGCCGCGGGTGGACGTGACCGAACTGGCGCAGGCAGCGTAGACGCCCCATCGGACAACCTGGGAGGCAGCGTGCCGCTCGTGACCACCGCGGAACTGGTCGCCGAGGCGGCCCGCGCCGGGCGCGGCCTGGCCTCGTTCAACGTCATCACCCTGGAGCACGCGGAGGCGATCGCGGCGGGCGCCGAGGCGGCGGGCGCGCCCGCGGTGCTCCAACTGAGCGAGAACGCGGTGGCGTTCCACGGCGGCCGTCCGGCCCCGGTCGCCGCCGCGGCCGCCGAGATCGCCCGCGCCTCCACCGCCCGGCTCGCGCTCCACCTGGACCATGTGGTCGGCGGGGAACTGCTGCGGGCGGCGCCCGGCTGCGGTTTCTCCTCGGTGATGTTCGACGCGTCCCGGCTGCCGTACGCGGAGAACGTGCGGGCCACCCGGGAGGCGGTGGCGTTCGGCCGGGACCACGGGCTGTTCGTGGAGGCCGAGTTGGGCGCGGTGGGCGGCAAGGCGGGCGACGCGCACACCCCTGGTGTGCGGACCGACCCGGCCGAGGCCGCCGCCTATGTGGCCGCGACCGGCGTGGACGCCCTGGCCGTGGCGGTCGGCAGCTCCCATGCGATGACCCGCCGGACGGCGGCCCTGGACCACGAGCTGATCGGGCGGCTGCGGGCCGCGCTCGAGGTGCCGCTGGTGCTGCACGGCTCCTCGGGGGTGCCGGACGACGAGCTGCGCCGGGCGGTCGCCGCCGGCATGGTGAAGATCAACATCGGGACGGCGCTGAACACGGCGTTCACCGGCCAGATCCGCGCCTTCCTGGCCCGGGACGCGGCGGCCGTCGACCCGCGCAGGTACCTCGCTCCCGCGCGGGCGGCGATGGCCGCCACCGTCGAGCACTTCCTCCGGGTGGTCGGCTAGCCGGTCAGGACCAGCCCTTGGGCTTGGCGGGGGTGCCGCTGCCCGCGTCGGGGCTCAGCCCCACCCGGTCCAGGTTGAAGTTGCAGATGTCGCCCGGACTGCACGACAGCGCCACGGAGTTGGTGCCCTGCTTGAGGTTGACGGTCACGTAGGACGTGAACCAGTGGTCCCAGTTGCCGTCGCCGACGTAGTCGTTGAGGTTCAGCTTCCAGGCCAGCGGCTTGCCGTTGGCGGCCACGGTCGCCTGGGCCTTGTTCTTGTCGGCGTTGGCGTAGCGCACCCACAGCGTGTACGAGCCGCTCTTGGGCACCGTCAGGGTCCAGGTGGCGGTGGCGCCCGGGGTGCCCATGCCGTCGACGAACAGGCCGCCGGCGTTCTGCGAACCGGCGTGGTCGCTGTTGGTCTTGGCGCCGCCGCTCAGGGTGAGGTTGGCGGCGAAGTTCTGCGGCAGGTTGGCCATCGGGTCGGACGTCGACGTGTTCGACGGCGCCGTGCTGCTGCCCGTGGGCCCGCTCGAGGAGCCGGCGCCCGCCTGCCCCTTGGAGCCGTCGCTCGACATCACGGCCGCTGTGATACCGATCACGACCACGGCGACCACCGCGATCGCGCCGTACATCAGGCCGCGCTGGTTCGAGCCACCGCCGCGCCCACGGCCGTGGCCGGCCCGCGGCGGCGGCGCGTCGTAGCCCGGCTGCGGCGACTCCTGCACCGGCCGGCCGTACGCCTGCGTCTGCGCCTGCGTCGGTGCCTGCGGGTACCCGTAGCCGCCCTGCTGCCCGGGCGCCTGACGACGCTCGCCGACCCTGCTGACCTGGTGGTACGAGGTGCGCGGCACCCCCGGCCGGGCGCCCGGCGCGGCGGCCTGGTCGCCCTGCCCGCGGTACAGGTGCGCGAACGGGTCGTCGTTCTCGGGCTCCGGCGTGCCGTTGTTACCGGCCGTCATCCGCTGCTCACTCCCCACTGCGTCCGGCCACCGCGGACCGGACAAGACTGGACCCGCGCGAGCCTACCTCCCTCCGGCGGCCGAACGCCGAGCGGCGGTGCTATCCGGCCCTGCGCTGGGCCTTGGAGCGGGACCGCTTCTCGACGTACATCAGCTGGTCGGCGGAGTGCAGGATCTCCTCGACGGTCATCCCGCAGCGCGCCCAGGCGATGCCGAAGCTGGCGCCGACGCGCACCGCCCGGCCGTCCACCCGGATCGGCGGGATGATCGCGTTGCGCAGCCGGACGGCGAGTTCCTGGGCGCCCTGCCGGTCCAGGCCGTCGGCCAGCACCACGAACTCGTCGCCGCCGAGCCGGGCGACCGTGTCCCCGTCGCGGACCATGCTGGTCAGCCGCTGGGCGACCTCGATCAGCACCGCGTCACCGGTGTGGTGCCCGAAGCGGTCGTTGATCGCCTTGAAGCCGTCCAGGTCGCAGAAGAGCACCGCCAGGCCCTTGCCGCCGGGCGCCGACTCGTCCGGCTCCGCGGTGTGCACATGGTGGTCGTAGGGGCGCGCCGGGGGCCGGAAGCCGCCCGCGAACCCCTCCGTCTCCAGCACCTCGCCGGCCACCATGTGCTGCGTGGCGGGGCTGAACGGGACGTGGCACACCCGGGCGCTGAGCCGGGCGCGCAGTTCGGCGCTGTTGGGCAGGCCGGTCAGCGAGTCGTGGCTGGCGCGGTGCGCCAGGGCCAGCTCGTGGCGCTTGCGCTCCTCGATGTCCTCGACGTGGGTGAGCAGGAACCGGGGCCCGTCGGCGGTGTCGGCCACCACCGAGTTGCGCAGCGAGACCCACACATAGCTGCCGTCCCGGCGGGCCAGCCGCAGTTCGGCGCGGCCGCCCTCGGCCGAGGTGCGCAGCAGCACCCCGACGTCCTCGGGGTGGACCAGGTCGGCGAAGGAGTAGCGGCGCAGGACGGAGGCGGGGCGGCCGAGCAGCCGGCACAGCGCGTCGTTGGCCCGCAGCAGCTTGCCGTCCTGGTCGCCGCCCATCTCGGCGATCGCCATGCCGCTGGGGGCGTACTCGAAGGCCTGCCGGAAGCTCTCCTCGCTGGCGCGCAGGGCCTGCTGCTCGCGTTCCAGCCGGACCAGGGCGCGCTGCATGTTGGCGCGCAGCCGGGCGTTGCTGATGGCGATGGCGGCCTGGAAGGAGTACATCTGCAGCGCCTCGCGGGCCCAGGCGCCGGGGCGGCGGCCGTTGCGGGGCCGGTCCACGGTGATCACGCCGATCAGCTCGCCGCCGCCCGCGGCGGTCGCGTACATCGGCGCCAGCAGCCGGTCGTCGGGGTGCCACTCGTCGGGGAAGCGGGGCAGTGGGCCCTCGCGTCCCCAGCTGGGCACGTCGTCGCCGTCGAGGACCCAGCCCTCCTCGTGGGGGATGAACCGCAGCGTCCCCCAGCGGTGGCCCATCGCCAGCCGGCGTTCCCAGGCGTCACGCGAGCCTATCCGTCCGGCCATCAGCGCCTCGGCCCCGGAGCTGCCGGCGACGGCGGCGACCACGAGGTCTCCGTCGGGCCGCACCAGGTTCACGGCCGCCAGCTCGTAGCCGAGCCCGCCGACCGCGCCGTCGGCGACGGCCTGGAGCGTGTCGGCGAGACTGCGGGCCCTGTTGAGGTCCGCCACCACGTCGTGCAGCTGACGGAGGGTGGCGAGGCGCACATATGGCTCCGACTCGGTGTCCATGTCTCTCCCCCGAGCCCTTGTTGGTTCGACTCCCGAGAATGAATTCTTATCGTCCGATTGCCACGGCAACTGAATCACACGGTGCAGCCCGCCCGGTACACAGGGTCAGCAATTCTCCCAGCTTGTGACCCAAGTCACAGCGCTGCGTCAACGCGCGAGCACGTTCCGTGTCGTCCTGGGTAAGGCTTAAACCGCTCTACGGAGCACTGCGTAGCACCCCTCACCAGGGCTGCGCATCTTCGGCTACGCACCCGGCGGCCTAGGACCGCGGGCCTTGCGCGGTCTCGGCCGTTGGCCCGATGTGTCAGCGCGCCCTGGGCGGTTAGCGTTCCTGACATGGTCCACAGCCCCTCCGACTACGTCGTCCCGGACGCCGCGGACGCGCCCGAGCCCGCCGACAGCGAACCGCACGCCGCCCCGGACGCCTTCCGTGCCGCCATGGCGCGCCTGGCGGGCGGGGTGACGCTGGTGACCGCGTTCGACCCGGACGAGGGCGTCGCCGGCGAGGACGCCGGCATGACCGCGACCGCCGTGCTGTCCGTCTCGCTGGAGCCGCCGCTGATCCTGGTCAGCGTGCGCACCGGCTCCCGCATGGACGACGTGCTGGAGCGGCAGCCCCGCTGGGCGGTGTCCATGCTGGCCGAGGACCAGCGCCAGATCGCCGGGCGCTTCGCGATGCGCGGCCGGGTCAGCGACCGGCTGCTGTTCGACGAGGTCCCGGCGGTGCGCGGCACCGCCTCCGGGGCGCTGCTGCTCACCGAGGCGCTGGCCGCCCTGGAGTGCCGGACCGTCCGGCGGGTCCCGGCCGGCGACCACACCCTCGTCATCGGCCTCGTCCTCGAGACCCACACGACCCACACGCCCGGCGGCACGGACGGGCCCCTGCTGTACTTCCGCGGGCGCTACCACGGCCTGGGCTGAGCCGCCCGGCCGCTCCGCCGGGAGCTCTCAGTCCCAGTGGCGCGGGTCGCGGGCCCGCTTGGTCTCGCCGCGCTGCCGCTTGTGCCGCAGCCTGCGCTCGTCGACGGAGCGCGGGACGCGGGTGGGGCGGCGCGGCTTGGGCGGTGGCGCGGTGGCCCCGGCCAGCAGGGCGGCGAGGCGGGCCATGGCGGTCTCGCGGTTGCGCCACTGGGAGCGGTGCTCGCTGGCCCGCACCGTCAGCACACCGTCCACCAGCCGGTCGGCCAGCCGCTCCAGGGCGCGTTCCTTCCACACCGGCGGCAGCGAGGGCGTCCCGGCCAGGTCGAAGCGCAGCTCCACCTGGGTGTCGCTGGTGTTCACATGCTGCCCGCCGGGGCCGGAGGAGCGCGAGAAACGCCACATCAGCTCGGCCTCCGGCACGGAGACCGAACCGCGGATGACGACGGGACCGGACATGCTCCCCATGATCCCGCGAAGCGGCCGGAACCGCACGGCATTTGGCGGGCGGGCGCGGGCCAGGGCGGCGGGGCCGCCGGACGGTGGCGGAGGGGGCCGCCGGCCGGTGGCGGAAGGGACCGCCGGCCGGCGCCTACGATTCCGGAGTGCTCGACATCGGATACGCCCTCTCCCGCCGCTTCCCCGACCCGCCGCAGACCGACTACCGCGGCGCGGAC
>JBEHXI010000173.1:0-16650 GCA_048498775.1 Actinomycetota bacterium
GGGGCGGGCGCGGGGGCGGGCGCGGGCGCGGCGGTCTCGGCGGGGGCCTCGGCGGCGGCGGGCCTCCCCGAGTACAGCTCGTCGTGCGTCTCGAGCTCCTCGCGCAGCCGGGCCAGCGCGCGGTGCAGGGTGCTCTTGACCGTGCCGGTGGACATGCCCAGGACGCGCGCGGTCTCCTCGGTGCTCATCTGCTCCCAGTGGCGCAGGACGACGACCTGCCGCTGCTTGGGCGCCAGCACGGCGAGGGCGGCCAGCAGCATGGCGCGGTCGGCGTGCTGCTCGGTGCCGTCGTCGACGCTGGCGTCGGGGAGGGTGTCGGTGGGCACCTCGTCCAGCTTGCGGGCGCGCCACCACTCGGTACGGGTGTTGATCATGACGCGGCGCATGTAGGCGTCGGCCAGGCCCTTGTCGGCTATCCGCTCCCAGCGCGGGAAGGTGCGGCACAGCGCGGTCTGGACGAGGTCCTGGGCGTCCACGGGGTCGGGCACCAGGCGGCGCGCGCTGCGCAGCAGGGAGTCCTGCCGGGCCCGCACGTACTCCTCGAAGTCGAGCGCCTTGCCGTCGGCCACCGGGCTTGCCGCCATCTCGCCGCCTCCATTCGTCCCGCGCCACGCGGCCGCCGGGGGCCCGAAGGGCCGGATTCGGCTGCCGGGACCGGCGCATCGTGTCCGATTCGCCGAGAATGCCCCGGAATCGCGTGCTTGACTGGTCGGTTCAACTCAGTACGACGCGGTGGACGCTACGGAGGTGCTGTTGCGGAATGGCGGGTGTGCCGCCCACAGCGCGTTCACAGGCACCCGTCGGTTGTGTAACAGCCGGAACCGGAAGGGGCTCCGGTCACTGGAGGGGCAGGCGGTAGACCCCTTCGGCGACCGGCTCGACCAGACCGTCGGCGACCAGCCCGTCCAGCGCGCGGGCCCGCTGCACCGGCTCGTCCCACACCCGGTCCAGCACGGCCTGCTCCACCGGCCCGGTCGCCTCCCGCAGCACCGCCAGCAGCCTGCCGCGCACCTGCCGGTCGGTGCCCGCGTAGCTCTGGCCGCGCCGCGGCGGGCCGTCGTGCGCGGGGAAGCCGGCCAGCCGCCAGGCGCACCGCCCGGCGATCGGGCAGCGGCCGCAGCCGGGGGTGCGGGCGGTGCACACCAGCGCGCCGAGTTCCATGGTCGCCGCGGCCCAGCGCGCCGCGGTCGCCTCGTCGTCCGGGAGCAGCCGTTCGGCCAGCCGGCGCTCGGCGGCGGTGGTGGCGTTGGGCGGGTACTGCACGCCGGTCAGCGCCCGGGCGAAGACCCGCCGCACGTTGGTGTCCAGCACCGCGTGGCGCCTGCCGTACGCGAACGAGGCCACCGCGGCCGCGGTGTACTCCCCGACCCCGGGCAGCGCCAGCAACGCGGCGTGGTCGTCGGGGACTTCGCCGCCGTGCCGCTCGGTGACGGCCGCCGCGGCGGCGTGCAGGCGCAGCGCCCGGCGCGGATAGCCCAGGCGGCCCCAGGCCCGGACCGCCTCGCCGGGCGGTTCTGCGGCCAGCGCGGCGGGGCGCGGCCAGCGCGCCAGCCACTGCTCGTAGACCGGCAGCACCCGGGAGACGGGCGTCTGCTGGAGCATGAACTCGCTCACCATCACGCCCCAGGCGCCCGCCGCGGGGCGACGCCACGGCAGATCACGGGCGTTGGCCTCGAACCAGGCGGTGACGGGCAGGTGCAGCGCGGTGAGGTCGGCGGGCGGGGCGGGCGTGTCGGTGGTCATCTCGTCTTCGATCCTGTCACAGACGGCCGTTGGGCACGTTGGCGGTCGTTCCCGGTAAGGGTCCGTACCGTTTCGGGCAGGCCCGTACCGTTCCGGACATCATCCGAGCCGTTCCAGAACACCGAACCATATGAAGACCTGCAAAGAGTTGCGGCGTCTGCGGCGGGTGGTGCGCTGCGGTGGTGGTGATCTCCCCTAGCATTTGCGCGTGGGCAACGTGCGCAACCCGGTGGGCCCCCTGCCCTCCTCCATCTACTGGCGGCGGCGGGCAGTTGTGCTGTGCCTGTTCGCGCTCCTCGTCGCGCTGATCGTGTGGGCCGTGACCTCCGGCGGGTCGGGGAACAGCGGCGGCAACGGCGCCCAGGGGCCGACGAACAGCCGCTCGCCGGTCTCCTCCATCACCCCCGGTCCGACCAGCAGCGAGACCGGCATCACCCAACGCCCAGGCGGACGCGACACCTCGGGCGGCGGCGACGGCGGCGGCGCTGCCGGCGGCGGGACCGGGGGCTCCGACAGCGGGGCCGGCGGCGGCCAGGCGGGCGGCGGTTCGGCCGGCGGAGGCACCGCCGGCGGCGCGGGCGGCGCGGGAGGCTCCGGCGGAACGCTGCCGATCGGCACCACGCTGCCCGACTGCACCGGATCCACCGCCCACTTCACCGTCCGCAGCCTGAAGAGCTCCTACGCGCCCGGCGAGCAGCCGGTGTTCGAGGTGACCGTCTCCAACTCCGCCGGCGGCTCCTGCAAGGTGAACTTCGGCAGCACGGCGGCCGTCGTCACCGTCACCACCGCCTCCGGCGGCAGCCATGAGTGGGCCTCCGACGACTGCCCGGCCAGTCGCGGCGCCGTGCTGATGGAGGTGCCGGCGGGCGGCTCGACCACCTACCGCGTGCAGTGGAACCGCGGCCTCACCGCGCCGCAGTGCGCCACCCCGGCCCACCCCGGCACCGCGCAGCCCGGCACCTACCGGGTGGCGGTCGCGGGCGACGGACTCGGCAGCGCGCAGACGACGTTCGTGCTCACCAGCTCCTGACGGCCGCCGCGGAGGCACCGCTCAGACGTAGCGCTCCAGGATGGAGGACTCCGCGAGGCGCGACAGGCCCTCGCGGACCGAACGGGCCCGGGCCTCGCCGACGCCCTCGACCGCCTGGAGGTCGTCCACGCTGGCGGCCAGCAGCTTCTGCAGGCCGCCGAAGTGCTCGACCAGCCGGTCGATGATGGTGTTCGGCAGCCGGGGCACCTTGGCGAGCAGCCGGAAACCCCGCGGGCTGACGGCCGTGTCCAGCGACTCCGGCGAACCGGTGTAGCCCAGCGCGCGGGCCACCGCGTTCAGTTCGATCAGCTCGCTCTGCGGCAGCGCGTCCAGCTCGGCCAGCGCCTCGGCGACGGTACGGCTGCGCTTGGCGGTCGGCTCGGGCACGTAGTCCCGCACCACCAGCTCCCGCTCCGGCTCCACCCCGGCGATCAACTCGTCCAGCTGGAGGGAGAGCAGCCGGCCGTCACTGCCCAACTCGACGACGTACTCGGCGATCTCGGTGGCGATGCGGCGGACCATCTCCAGGCGCTGCGCGACCGCGCTGACGTCCCGGACGGTGACCAGGTCCTCGATCTCCAGCGCGGACAGCGTGCCGGCCACCTCGTCCAGGCGCAGCTTGTAGCGCTCCAGGGTGGCCAGCGCCTGGTTGGCGCGGGACAGGATCGTCGCGGAGTCCTCCAGGACGCGGCGCTGCCCGTCCACGTAGAGGGCGATCACCCGCATCGACTGGCTGACCGAGATCACCGGGAAGCCGACCTGCCGGCTGACCCGGTCCGCGGTGCGGTGCCGGGTGCCGGTCTCCTCGGTGGGAATGGTCGGGTCGGGGACCAGCTGCACGCCGGCCCGCAGGATCTTGGTGATGTCCTTGTCGAGGATGAGCGCGCCGTCCAGCTTGCACAGCTCCCGCAGCCGGGTCGCGGTGAACTCCACGTCCAGCACGAAACCGCCGGTGCACAGCGACTCGACGGTCTTGTCCATGCCGACGACGATCAGGCCGCCGGTGTTGCCGCGCACCACCCGCTCCAGGCCGTCGCGCAGCGCGGTGCCGGGCGCGACCGCGCTCAGCGAGGCCCGCATCAGGCTCTCCGCGCCGGAGCCCGAACCGGCGCCGGACCTGCTGTGTGCTGCTGCCCGGTCGTTGGCTGCCACTGCACTCCTCCGGCTCACATGTCGGGTCCGCCTGGCCCGCGTGACCGCCGGCGGGCCGGCCGACCCACCGCCCGGACGGGCGAGACCAGGGCAAAGTCTACCGGCGCTCCCCCTCGCCACGGGGGGCCCTGCCGCCGGCCCGGGGCAGCACCCGCAGCGCCTCACCCACGTCCGAGACCTCGGTGACCTTCATTCCCGCAGGTACGCGGCCCGGGTCCGGCGGCACCAGCGCGTGGGTGAAGCCCAGGCGCGAAGCCTCCGCCAGGCGCCGCTGGACGCCCGTCACCCGCCGTACCTCGCCCGCCAGCCCCACCTCCCCGATGGCCACCAGGTTCTTCGGAAGCGGCACGTCGGAGGCGGCGCTGGCCAGCGCCAGCGTCACCGCGAGGTCCGCGGACGGCTCGGACAGGCGCACGCCCCCGACGGTGGCGGTGTAGATGTCGCACTTGCCGATCTGGGAGATCCGCCCGCGCTGCTCCAGCACCGCGAGCACCATCGAGACCCGGGACGTCTCCAGGCCCGAGGTGGTGCGCCGCGGCGAGGGGATCTGGGAGGCGACGGTGAGCGCCTGCACCTCGGCGACCAGCGGGCGGCGGCCCTCCAGGGTGACCGTCAGGCACGTCCCCGGCACCGGCTCGTCGCGCCGGGTCAGGAACAGGCCGGACGGGTCGGCCAGCGATGTGATGCCCTCGTCGTGCAGTTCGAAGCAGCCGACCTCGTCGGTGGCGCCGTAGCGGTTCTTCACCCCGCGGATCAGGCGCAGCCGGGCGTGCCGGTCCCCCTCGAAGTGCAGGACGACGTCGACCAGGTGCTCCAGCAGCCGCGGGCCGGCGATCGCGCCGTCCTTGGTGACGTGGCCCACCAGGATCGTGGACATCCCGCGCTCCTTGGACGCGCGGATCAGGGCGCCCGCCACCTCGCGGACCTGCGCCATGCCGCCGGGGGCGCCGTCGATCTCCGGCGAGGCGACGGTCTGCACCGAGTCCAGCACCAGCAGCGCCGGCTTGACGTCGTCGAGGTGGCCGAGGACGGCGGCCAGGTCCGTCTCCGCGGCCAGGTAGAGGTGGTCGCTTATCGCGCCGATCCGGTCGGCCCGCAGCCGCACCTGGCCGGCCGACTCCTCGCCGGTGACGTAGAGGGTGCGGGCCCGCTCGCCCGCCGCCTTGGCCGCCACGTCCAGCAGCAGCGTGGACTTGCCGACGCCCGGCTCGCCGGCCAGCAGGACCACCGCGCCGGGCACCAGGCCGCCGCCGAGCACCCGGTCCAACTCGGGCACGCCGGTGCTGCGGGCCGTCGCCTGCCGCCCGTCGACCTCGCCGATCGGCCGCGCCGGGGTGGTGACCCGGCCCGGCGCGGTGGTGCGGACCGCGGGCGCGCCGACCTCCTCGATCGTCCCCCACGCCTGGCACTCCCCGCAGCGGCCGAGCCACTTGACGGTGGTCCAGCCGCACTCGGTGCAGCGGTAGGACGGTCGGTTGCTTGCGGCGGAACGGGTTCGGGCAGCCATGGCAGTCACCGTAGCGGCAGCCCCTGACAACACTGGCAAGCACCGACAACACCGACAGCGCCGCCGGTGTGGTCCAGGGATCGCCAGAGCGCGAAGTCTCAGGAGAAATGCATCAGGTGTCCCCTTTCGAGGGGGAAGTCCACCCGAAAGGGTTAAACGTGGCGGCCAAAGGAGAGAGCCGGGGCATCATCGTCCTACGGTCGCCGAGTGATGAGCAGGTCTGAGCACCCACCGGCGAACGCCCTCACACCACCCGGCGCCCCGTCCGCACCGGCCATCGCCGGCGCCCACCGGGTGGTGCCGCGCGCGCACCGGCGCACGTCCGCCACCATCGGACAGCAGCCGCCGGCGCGCTACGAGCCGTACCTGGACGGGCTGTTCACCTACTGCCTGTCCGTGCTGTGCGACCACGACAGCGCGGCGGCGGCCCTCGGTGACGCGCTCGCCGTCGCCGAACGGCACCACGGCCGGCTGCGCGACCGCTCCCGCCGCCGCCCCTGGCTCTACGCGCTCGCCCGCTGGGCCTGCCTGCGCCGCCTGACCCACCCGCCGCTGGCCCCCGGCGCCGCCGACCGCCTGGCCGCCGCCCCGCAGGACCGGTTCTCCCCGCCGCGCGGGGGCGGCGCGGGCTCCCCGGCCCCGCGCACCTCGCAGGCCGTCGCGGCGGAACGCCGCCACCAGCTCGCCACGCTCGCCTGGCCGGAGGCCGCCGGGACCACGCCCGAGCAGCGCGAGGTCCTGGAACTCGCGCTGCGCCACCGGCTGTCGGAACGCGAGATCGGCGGGGTGCTCGGCCTGGACGCGGAGGCGGTGCGGCGCCTGCTCTCCCGCGCCGCCTGCGAGGTCGAGCGCACCCGCACCGCGCTGGCGGTCGTCGGCGTCGGCGGCTGCCCCGCGGTCGCCCGGCTCACCGGCGACACCCACCTGCTGATCAGCACCGGACTGCGGCGCGAACTCGTCCGGCACGTCGACGAGTGCCCGGCCTGCCGCCTGACCGCCGAGCAGGTGATCGCGGGCGGCCCCTGGCCCGGCACCACCACCCCGGCCACCCTCGCCATCGTGGAGGCCCCGCGGGCCGCCGTGCACGCGGCCATGCTCCAGGCACTGGGCGAGACCCGGCCGGGCGCCCGCGACCACCGCGGCACCGCCCAGCGCCCGGTGCCGCACTTCGACCGCCGCGGCTTCCCGCTCGACGAGCAGCAGCGCGCCGCCCGGCGGGCCGCCCTGCGCCACCGCGCCGTGACCACCACCGTCGTCGCCGCCGTGGTCGCCGCCCCCGCGCTCGCGCTGTGGGCCGCGTACCGCCACGCGCCGCACCACGACCCGGGAGCCGACGGCAACGCGGTCACCACCACCGATGCCCGCGGCCCCTACGAGCACACCGGCAACGGCACCGTCCGCCTCCGCCACCCGGGCCGCGCCCCCACCCCCGGCCCGCCCGGCTCCGCCCTGGTGGACGACGCCTCGGCGGACCCCTCCGCCTCCGCGGACGCCCCGCCGCCCTCGCCGAGCCCCCGCGCCGGCACGCCCACGGCCGGCCCCGGCTGGATCACCGTCGCCGCCCAGCCGTCCGGCGACAACACCGCGATCACCCTGGCCGCGTACGGCGGCTCCCCGGTGCGCTGGACGGCCCAGACCGCCGCCGGCTGGCTCCGGCTCAGCGCCGGCTCCGGCGTGCTGCGCCCGGGGGAGAGCGTGACGATCACCGTCGTCGTGGACCACTCGGCCGAGCCGTCCGGGCCCTGGCGGGCCAGGGTCGTCGTCGAACCGTCCGGCTCGGTGGTCACCATCGAGGGCAGCGGCCGCCCGGCCCCGTCCGGCAGCCCCTCGCCGAACCCGTCCCCGAGCTCGGCCCGCCCGGCGCCCTCCCCGTCCTGAGGGGCCCTGAGCCCTACGCCGGGTCGGCCGGGTGCGGCGCCACCAGCGGCAGCCCCGCGGCCAGCCGCGCCTCGCACAGTTCCACCAGGCGCGCGTACCCGGGCGCCCCCATCAGTTCGGTCAGCTCCGCCCGGTAGGACAGGTACAGCGGTTCGCCCGCGCCGTGCGCCGAGGTCGCGCCGGTGCACCACCAGTGCAGGTCATGGCCGCCCGGCCCCCAGCCGCGCCGGTCGTACTCCCCGATCGAGACCACCAGCACCCGGCTGTCGTCGGGGCGGTCCACCCAGTCGTACGTCCGGCGGATCGGCAGCTGCCAGCACACGTCCGGCTTGGTCTCCAGCGGCTCGCGGTCCTCGCGCAGCGCCAGCGTGTGCAGCGCGCATCCCTCGCCGCCGGGGAAGCCGGGCCGGTTGAGGAAGACGCAGGCGCCGTCGACCCGCCGGGTCTGCCGCTCGCCGTCCTCGGTGACCTCCACCCAGCCCTCCGGGCCGGTGCCCTCCTCGTGGAGCTGCCAGGTCAGCGGGGTCAGCCGCGCCGCGTGCCCCGCGACCCGCGCCTCGTCGTCCTCGTCGGAGAAGTGCGCGCCCAGCGTGCAGCAGCCGTCGGAGGCGCGGCCCGGCTCGATGCCCTGGCAGCCGCGGCCGAAGACGCAGGTCCACCGGGAGGTGAGCCAGGTCAGGTCGCACCGGAAGACCTGCTCGTCGTCGGCCGGGTCGGGAAACTCCACCCAGGCGCGGGGGAAGTCCAGCGCCACCTCGTCGGGGACGGTCACTCCGACCGCCATCCCGTTCTTCCGCTTTGTATGCGCTTGCACCTTTGCCGCCTTTGCCACCCCGCCAGGGTAGGCGCTGCACCGGTCGTCCCGTCGAACCTGCCGCACCAATCGCGCTAGCGTCGGTGCCATGCGACTCGGAGTGCTCGACGTGGGATCCAACACCGTCCACCTGCTGGTCGTGGACGCGCACCCGGGCGCGCGGCCGCTGCCCGCCTACTCCCACAAGGCGGAGCTGCGCCTTGCGGAACTGCTCGACGACGACGGCGCCATCCGCGAGAACGGCGTGGCCCGCCTGACCGCCCAGATCGCCGACGCCCAGCGGGTCGCCGAGGACAAGGGCGTCGAGGAGATCCTGCCGTTCGCGACCTCGGCGATACGCGAGGCCGCCAACGCCGAGCAGGTCCTGGCCCGGGTCACCAAGGAGACCGGGATCACCCTGCGGGTCCTGTCCGGCGAGGACGAGGCCCGGCTGACCTTCCTCGCCGCCCGCCGCTGGCTGGGCTGGTCCGCGGGCCGCCTGCTCGTCCTGGACATCGGCGGCGGGTCCCTGGAGGCCGCCTACGGCATCGACGAGCACCCGGACGCCGCGGTGTCCCTGCCGCTGGGCGCCGGCCGCCTCACCGCGAGCGCGCTGCCCGGCGACCCGCCCACCGCGGAGGACGTGCGGGCGCTGCGCAGACACGTCCGCGCCGAGATCGCCCGCACCGTCGCCGCCTTCTCCCGGCTGGGCGCGCCGGACCACGTGGTGGGGACCTCCAAGACGTTCAAGCAGCTCGCCCGGATCGCCGGGGCGGCCAGTTCCGACGAGGGGCTGTACGTGGAGCGCACGCTCAGCCGGCAGGCGCTGGAGGAGTGGGTGCCCCGGCTCGCCGGGATGCCGTCGAGCCGCCGCGCCGAACTGCCCGGCGTCTCGGCGGGCCGCGCCCGGCAACTGCTGGCGGGCGCGCTGGTGGCGGAGGCGGCGATGGACCTGTTCGGGGTCGAGGAGCTGGAGATCTGCCCCTGGGCGCTGCGCGAGGGCGTCATCCTGCGCCGGCTGGACCGGATGGCCGCGGAACGCTGAACGGCGGCCCGACCGACCGGCCCGGCCCGACCGACCGGCCCGGCCCGCCCGGCCGGAAGCGGAGCCTCCGCCCCGAGGGCGTGCCGGCGGCCCGGCGCCCCGGTGGCCGGAACGAATCGCCGCAAAGCCCACCACGCTGTTAGCCCCGTCACGTCGGCCCCCCGGTTTGTCCCGTACGGCGGACCGGCCGCCGTACGCTGTTCCCCGTGGCTGGACCAGGAGACGATCCCAGGGCGCGCGACACCGGGGCGCGCGGACGCCGCCGACGCGCGGCGCGCCACCCCGGTGCCAAGGTCGCGCTCTCCACGGCATCGGTCTATCCGGAATCCACGGCGACCGCCTTCGAGATCGCCTCGCGCCTCGGCTACGACGGCGTGGAGGTCATGGTGTGGACCGACCCGGTCAGCCAGGACATCGAGGCGCTGCGCCGGCTCTCCGACTACCACGGCGTCCCGGTGCTGGCCGTGCACGCCCCCTGCCTGCTGATCACCCAGCGGGTGTGGTCCACCGACCCGTGGGTGAAGCTCCAGCGGGCCCGCGGCGCCGCCGAGCGGCTCGGCGCCTCGACCGTCGTCGTCCACCCCCCGTTCCGCTGGCAGCGCTCCTACGCCCGCGAGTTCGTCGAGGGCGTGTGGCGCATGGCCGACGAGACCGACGTCCGCTTCGCCGTCGAGAACATGTACCCCTGGCGGTACCGGGACCGCGAGATGCTCGCCTACGCCCCGGACTGGGACCCCACCAAGGAGGACTACCGCCACTTCACGGTGGACCTCTCGCACACCGCCACCGCGCGCAACGACGCCCTGGACATGGTCGACCGGATGGGCGACCGGCTCGCCCACGTCCACCTGGCCGACGGCACCAACTCGGCCAAGGACGACCACCTGGTGCCGGGACGCGGCACCCAGCCCTGCGCCGAGCTGCTGGAGCGCCTGGCGGTCACCGGCTTCACCGGGCACGTCGTCATCGAGGTGAACACCCGGCGCGCGATGTCCGCCGCCGAGCGCGAGGCCGACCTCGCCGAGGCCCTGGCCTTCACCCGCAGGCACCTGGCCGCCGCCGCCCGGGTCGGCTGAGGCGCGAGGCCACGGGCGCAGATGGCAGCGGACGGCGCGGAGGCGCAGCAGCGCAGGAGAGGGCGGCCCTCGGGCGCCCGCACGGGCGAGTCGGCGGCGACCCGCGAACGCATCCGGCAGGCGGCGCGCGGGGTGTTCGCCGAACTCGGCTACGACAAGGCCTCCATCCGGGCGATCGCCCGGGCCGCCGACGTCGATCCGGCACTGGTGCACCACTACTTCGGCGCCAAGGAACAGGTCTTCGAGGCGGCCGTCGAGCTGTCCTTCGCGCCCGCCGTGAACGCCCCCGAGGTGCTCGCGGGCACCCGGGACCAGGTCGGCGAGCGGCTGGCGCGGTACTTCATCGGCGTCTGGGAGGACCCGGTGACGCGCGCGCCGCTGCTCGCGGTCGTCCGCTCGGCGGTGACCAACGAGACCGCGGCGCGGGTACTGCGCACCTTCGTGCTGCGCAGGCTGCTGCTGCGGGTGGCCGGCGACCTGGACCTGCCCGACGCCCGGCTGCGCGCCGAACTGGCCGCCGCCCAGATGATCGGGGTGGCGATGCTGCGGTACGTGCTGAAGGTGGAACCGCTGTCGACGGCCACCGTGGACGACATCGTCGCCTATGTGGCACCGGCCATCCAGCGCTACCTGACGGAGCCGGAGGAGGCGTGAACGAGACGTGAGTGAGACGTGAGCGAGACGTGAGCCAGGCCCCGCCCGGCCTGTCCGGACTCCGGACGCGGCGCCCGGAACGCGGGCCCGAGGCGTAATCTCGGTCAGACCGGTACCCGGTCTCGCGGCAGACCGGGCGCACCGGCCCGGAGACGGATTCGAGTGAATTCCAGGAATTCCAAGGAAGTGGAGCAACCGTGCCCGAGCTGAGGTCACGTACGGTCACCCACGGTCGCAACATGGCGGGAGCGCGCGCCCTGCTGCGCGCCGCCGGCGTCGAGCGCGAGGACTTCGGCAAGCCGATCATCGCGATCGCCAACAGCTTCACCGAGTTCGTACCGGGCCACACCCACCTCCAGCCGGTCGGCCGGATCGTCTCCGACGCGGTCAAGGCGGCGGGCGGCATCCCCCGCGAGTTCAACTCCATCGCGGTCGACGACGGCATCGCCATGGGCCACGGCGGCATGCTCTACTCCCTGCCGTCCCGCGACCTGATCGCCGACTCCGTCGAGTACATGGTCGAGGCGCACTGCGCCGACGCCCTGGTGTGCATCTCCAACTGCGACAAGATCACGCCCGGCATGCTCATGGCCGCGCTGCGCCTGAACATCCCCACCGTCTTCGTCTCCGGCGGCCCGATGGAGGCCGGCAAGGCGGTCCTGGTGGACGGCACCGTCCGCACCGGCCTCGACCTGATCTCGGCCATGTCCGACGCCGTCTCCGAGACCGTCTCCGACGACGACCTCGCCCGCATCGAGGAGGCCGCCTGCCCGACCTGCGGCTCCTGCTCCGGGATGTTCACCGCCAACTCGATGAACTGCCTGGTCGAGGCGATGGGCCTGGCCCTGCCCGGCAACGGCTCGGTGCTGGCCACCCACACCGCCCGCAAGGCCCTCTACGAGGACGCGGCCCGCGCCGTCGTCGAGATCACCCAGCGGTACTACGAGCAGGACGACGCGACCGTCCTGCCGCGGTCCATCGCCTCCCGCGCCGCCTTCGAGAACGCCATGGCCATGGACATCGCCATGGGCGGCTCGACCAACACGATCCTCCACCTGCTCGCCGCCGCCCAGGAGGCCGAGCTGGACTTCACCATGGCCGACATCGACCAGCTCTCGCGCGGTGTGCCGTGCGTGTGCAAGGTCGCGCCCAACGGCTCGTACCACATGGAGGACGTCCACCGGGCGGGCGGCATCCCGGCGATCCTCGGCGAGCTGCACCGCGCCGGCCTGCTCAACGAGGACGTGCACACCGTGCACTCCGCCTCGCTGGCCGACTGGCTGAAGAGCTGGGACGTCCGCGGCGGCTCCCCGTCCCCCGAGGCCGTCGAGCTGTTCCACGCCGCGCCCGGCTGCGTGCGGTCCGCCACGGCGTTCTCGCAGTCCGAGCGCTGGGAGACGCTGGACACCGACGCCGAGGCCGGCTGCATCCGCGACGTCGCCCACGCCTACTCCGCCGACGGCGGCCTGGCCGTCCTGTACGGCAACCTCGCCGCCGACGGCTGCGTCGTCAAGACCGCCGGCGTCGACGAGTCGATCCTGGTCTTCGAGGGCCCGGCCGTGGTCGTCGAGTCCCAGGAGCAGGCCGTCGAGGCGATCCTGGCCAAGCGGGTCACGGAGGGCGATGTCGTCGTCGTCCGCTACGAGGGCCCCAAGGGCGGCCCCGGCATGCAGGAGATGCTCTACCCGACCGCCTTCCTCAAGGGCCGCGGCCTGGGCAAGAGCTGCGCGCTGATCACCGACGGCCGCTTCTCCGGCGGCACCTCGGGCCTGTCCATCGGCCATGTCTCCCCGGAGGCGGCGGCCGGCGGCACCATCGCGCTGGTGCGGGACGGCGACACGATCCGCATCGACATCCCGGCCCGCACCATCGAGCTGAAGGTCGCCGACGAGGAGCTGGCGGCCCGGCGCGAGGCGCTCGGCGGCGCGTACCGCCCGGTGGACCGGGACCGCAAGGTCTCCACCGCGCTCAAGGCGTACGCCGCCATGGCCACCTCGGCCGACAAGGGCGCCGTCCGCGACATCAGCAGGCTCGGCTGACGCACCGGCTCTTCCCGTCGTTTCCCGGCCCGGGGGCACCCGCCCCCGGGCCGTCGGCTTCCCTGTTCCGGCGCACCCGTCCGGCGGCCAGGATGGGGGCATGACCGAATCGCCCGGCTCCGCCCCGACCCACGCCGATCTCGCCGCGTCGTTCGACACCGTCGCCGCCGACTACGCGGCCACCCGCCCCACCTATCCGCCCGCGCTGTTCGACGCCCTGGAGGAACTGGCCGGCCGCCCGCTGGCGGGCGCCGACGTGCTGGACGTGGGCGCGGGCACCGGCATCGCCACCCGGCTGCTGCGCGAGCGCGGCGCCCGCGTCACCGCCGTCGAGCCGGGCGCCGCCATGGCCGCCGAGCTGCGCGCCGCGCTGCCCGGCGTCCCGCTGGTCCGCGGCACCGGCGACGCCCTGCCGTTCGCCGCGCGCAGCGCCGACCTGGTCACCTACGCCCAGGCATGGCACTGGACCGATCCGGCGCGCTCGGTCCCCGAGGCGCTGCGCGTGCTGCGGCCCGGCGGCACCCTGGCGATGTGGTGGAACGTCCCGGACCGCTCGGTGCCGTGGGCGGCCGAGCAGGAGGAGCGCCTCGCCCGCCGGCTGGCCGGCTACCACCGGCACGGCACCACCGCCGAGGCCGGCCGGACCGTCGAGGCGCTCGGCCTGGCCGTGCGGACGCGCAGCACCAGCCTGCGCTGGAGCCGCCGGACCGACATCGCCGGCCACCTGCGGATGCTGCGCAGCCACTCCTACGTCGCCGTCCTCGGCGACCGGGCCGCGCCCGTCCTCGCGGACGAGCGCGCGCACCTGCTGCGGGTCTTCCCCGACGGGGTCATGACGGAGCCGTACCGCGTGGACCTCACCGTCGTGCACGCCTGACCGCTCTCGGAGTCCGTACGGCCCTTGACGGGCAGGCCGTCCTGCGCCCAGTATTCAACGCATGATGAATTTCAAGGCGCCGGCGGTGCACGCCGCCGGGCTCACCGTGGTCCGCGGCGGCCGCACGGTGCTCGACGCGCTGGACTTCTCGGTCCCGCCCGGCCAGGTCACCGGCCTGGTCGGGCCCAGCGGCTGCGGCAAGTCCACGCTGATGCGCGCCATCGTCGGCGCACAGGCCCGCGTCAGCGGCACCCTGGAGGTCCTCGGCCGCCCCGCCGGACACCCCACGCTCCGCTCCCGCGTCGGCTACGTCACCCAGGCACCCTCCGTCTACGCTGACCTGACGGTGCGTCAGAACCTCGACTACTTCGCGACCGTCCTGGGCGCCGGCACCACCCGCTCCGCCCGCCGGGACGCCGTCGACCGGGCCCTGTCCGACGTCGACCTCACCCGCCACGCCGACGCCCTCGTCGGCCGCCTCTCCGGCGGCCAGCACTCCCGCGCCTCCCTGGCCGTGGCCCTCCTCGGCCGGCCCGAACTGCTGGTGCTCGACGAACCGACCGTCGGCCTCGACCCGGTACTCCGCCGCGACCTGTGGAACCTCTTCCACCGCCTGTCCGGCGAACGCGGCACCACCCTCCTCGTCTCCAGCCACGTCATGGACGAAGCCGAACGCTGCGACCGGCTGCTCCTGCTGCGCGACGGCCACCTCCTCGCCGACGACACCCCCGAGGCCCTGCGCTCCCGCACCCACGCCGCGACGGTCGAGGAGGCCTTCCTCCACCTCGTGGACAGCTCACCGTCCGCACTCCTGCCCGAGGCCACCTCATGACCACGCCCGTCACCCCCCTGCACCCCGCCGCCGACGCGCCCGCCGCCCCGGACCGCACCCCCGGCGCCACCGCCCGCACCCTCGCCACCACCCGCCGCGTCCTGCGCCAGCTGCGCCACGACCCGCGCACCATCGCCCTGATGCTCGTCGTCCCCTGCGTGCTGCTCGCCCTGCTGTACTGGGCGTTCGACGCCAGCCCGCAGACCTTCGACCGCGTCGGCGCCGCCCTCCTCGGCATCTTCCCGATGACGGTGATGTTCCTGGTCACCTCCATCGCCACGCTCCGCGAACGCACTTCGGGCACCCTGGAACGCCTGCTGTCGATGCCGCTGCGCAAGACCGAGCTGATCGCCGGCTACGCCCTCGCCTTCGGCCTGCTCGCCGTCGTCCAGGCCGGCGTCGCCACCGCCCTCGTCCTGGGGCCGCTGAACCTGCCGCTCGCCGGATCCGCCTGGCTGCTGCTGCTCGTCGCCGTGCTCGACGCCCTGCTCGGCACCGCGCTCGGACTGTTCGTCAGCGCGTTCGCCGCCACCGAGTTCCAGGCCGTCCAGTTCATGCCGGCCGTGATCTTCCCGCAGATGCTGCTGTGCGGCCTGTTCGTCCCCCGCGGCCAGATGCAGTCCGTCCTCTCCGCCATCTCCGACGTGCTGCCCATGTCCTACGCCGTCGACGCCATGGCCCAGGTCGCCGGCCGCTCCTCGGTCACCGGGGACTTCGTCCGGGACGTGGCCGTCATCGCGGGCAGCGCGCTGCTGGTCCTGGTGCTCGGAGCCGCCACGCTGCGCCGCCGCACCCCCTGACCGCCGGATGCGAGGATGGCGAGGAGGTACCGGACGAGCACCGCGGTACCGGCACGCACAGGCAATCGCGCGAGGTGAACCGCAATGACCCAGAAAGTCGCCGTACTCGGCACCGGCAAGATCGGCGAGGCGCTGCTGTCCGGGATGATCCGGGCCGGCTGGGCCCCCGGCGACCTGCTGGTCACCACCCGCCGCGCGGACCGGGCCGAGGAACTGGCGTCCCGGTACGGAGTCGAGACGGTCACCAACGAGGAGGCCGCCAAGGCCGCCGACACCCTCATCCTGGCCGTCAAGCCCCAGGACATGGCGGCACTGCTGGAGGCACTCGGCCCGCACGTGCCCGCCGACCGGCTGGTGATCTCGGCGGCGGCCGGCATCACCACGGCGTTCATCGAGCAGCGCCTCGCCGAGGGCACCCCGGTGGTCCGCGTCATGCCGAACACCCCGGTGCTGGTCGACGAGGGCATGTCGGTGATCTCGGCCGGCAGCCACGCGGGCGAGGACCACCTGCTGCGTACCGAGGAGATCTTCAAGCCGGTCGGCAAGACGCTGCGCGTCCCCGAGTCGCAGCAGGACGCGGCGACCGCGCTCTCCGGCTCCGGACCGGCGTACTTCTACTACCTGGTCGAGGCGATGACCGACGCGGGCATCCTGCTGGGCCTGCCGCGCGCCCAGGCGCACGACCTCATCGTCCAGGCGGCCATCGGCGCGGCGGTGATGCTGCGCGACAGCGGTGAGCACCCGGTCAAGCTCCGCGAGGCCGTCACCTCCCCGGCCGGCACCACCATCAGCGCCATCCGCGAGCTGGAGAACCACGGGGTGCGGGCCGCGCTGCTCGCCGCCCTGGAGGCCGCCCGCGACCGCAGCCGCGAACTGGCCTCCGGCAACGGCTGACCCCGACCAGGGCGAGTTTGCCGCCGGGTGAACAGGGGTGTAAGGTTCAACAGTTGCCGCGGCCGTCATGGTCCTCGGCGACCCTCACGCCGCCCGGCGGCACACCACCACCGACAGCCTCTCGCGGGGTCTCTTTCGGCTTGCCCGGAATTGGCCGAACCGGCTCGATTATGAGCCGGACGGGAAATCGGCTAACGTGGTGGACACGCCGGAAGGCGCGAAAGAAAAACCCCGCTCCAACAGGGGGCCGGACACCGAAGCGGAAACGCAAAACGGATCTGGTAAGGTTGGAGACAACGAAGGGAAAGCCCGGAGGGGCCGGTGAAACGG
>JBEHXI010000174.1:0-16586 GCA_048498775.1 Actinomycetota bacterium
CGGCCAAGCCGGCGGCGGCGTCGAAGCCGGCGAAGAAGGAGACCGCCACCAAGGAGGCGCCGGCCAAGCGTGCCACCGGCCTGATGGACGGAGTCGTGGAGTGCCTGGCCAAGGCGGGTTCCCCGATGCGGGCCGGGGAGGTCAACAAGCAGCTCGGCCGCGAGGAGACCGCGGGCAGCGTCAACGCCGTCCGCACCGCGCTGGAGCGGCTGGCGAAGGCGTCGAAGGTGCGGCGCGTCGGCCGCGGGCTGTACCAGGCCGCCGGCTGAGCATCCGCAGGCATCGCGGGCGGCCTGCCGTTCGCCGCCACGGCCCGGGCCGTGACCGCGAGCGGGAGGCCGCCGCGGACACGGGCCGGGCCGGGTCCGCGCGAGGTCAGTAGGATCGGCGGTGTGGAACAGCGAATTCTTGGCAGGACAGGACGCAGCGTCTCCGTCGTCGGGCTCGGCACCTGGCAACTGGGCGCCGACTGGGGCCAGGTGCGTGAGGAGGACGCACTGGCCGTACTGGACGCGGCATACGACAGCGGCGTCACCTTCTTCGACACCGCCGACGTCTACGGTGACGGCCGCAGCGAGCAGGTGATCGCCCGCTGGCGGCGCGAGCACCCGGACGCCGACGTCCTCGTGGCGACCAAGATGGGCCGCCGGATGGACCAGGTGCCGGAGAACTACACCCTGGACAACTTCCGCGCCTGGACGGACCGCTCCCGCGCCAACCTCGGTGCCGACACCCTGGATCTGGTGCAGCTGCACTGTCCGCCCACGCCGGTGTACCACTCCGACGCCGTCTTCGACGCGCTGGACACCCTGGTCGCCGAGAAGCGGATCGCCGCCTACGCGGTGAGCGTGGAGACCTGCGCCGAGGCGCTGGCCGCCATCGCCCGCCCGGGCACCGCCAGCGTGCAGATCATCCTCAACCCCTTCCGGCTCAAGCCGCTCGAGGAGGTGCTGCCGGCGGCCGCCGAGGCCGGGGTGGGAATCATCGCCCGGGTGCCGCTGGCGTCCGGACTGCTGTCCGGCAAGTACACCCGCGACACCGTCTTCTCCCCGGACGACCACCGCACCTACAACCGCCACGGTGAGGCGTTCGACCAGGGGGAGACGTTCTCCGGCGTCGACTACGAGACGGGCCTGGAGGCGGCCGCGGAGTTCTCCGCCCTCGCCCCGGAGGGCTTCACCCCGGCCCAGACGGCGCTGCGCTGGATCATCCAGCAGCCCGGTGTGACCTCGGTGATCCCCGGCGCCCGCTCGCCGGAGCAGGCCCGCGCCAACGCCGCCGCGGCCGGACTGCCGGAGCTGCCGCCCGAGACGCTGCGCGCGGTGCGGGACCTGTACGACCGGCGCGTCCGCGCCCAGGTCCACCACCGCTGGTAGGAGCGGCCCGCCGCGGCCCGGGCAGGTCGCTTGCCCGGGCCGCGGCGGCCTGAAAGGCCCTGGGCAGGTGACCTGCCCGGCGCGTCACGACCCGAGCGCGGCCACCAGCGCCACCGCCGCGTCGAGCTGTTCCAGCTCCCGCGCGCTCATGGTGGGATCGGCGGCCCGCCGCTGCCGGGCCCGCGCGAGAGGCCCGGCGCCAGGGTCCCCGAGGTCCGGCGCGCCGCCACGGCCCGCCAGCAGCGCCCGCAGCACCGCCCGGGCCGTCTCCGCGAGAGCGTCCGGCAGCCCCACCGCGGCCTGCGCGAGGATCAGGGCCGACATCGCCCAGTCCAGCCCCGGAGGGCCCTCGGTGCTGTTGCACCAGTCGATCACCATCGGCCCCCGCGGGGTGAGGATCACGTTGTCGGGATGCAGGTCCAGGTGGAGGATGCGGTGCTCCGGCGCGGCACCGAACCGGGCCGGGACCGCGTGCAGCCGGTGGAGCAGCTCCGCCAGGACCGCTCCCGCCTCGTCCGCGCCGATCGCTCCCTCGGTCAGCGCACCCAGCATCGTCGGTCCGTACAGCCGCTGCATCACCAGTCCCCGCCCGGCGTCCGAGGCCGGGTCGACGGCGGGCACCGGATAGCCCCGCTCGGCGAGATGCGCGAGCACCGCCGCCTCGCGGGTCTGGTCGGTGCCGTCCCGGTACCGCCGCAGCACCCATCGCTCGTCGATCGCGTACACGTCCGCGGTGCGCCCCGATCCCACCAGTTCCCCGATCCGCATGCGGCAACGCTAGACGACCGGCGCGCCGCGCACCGCCGGGTATCGGACACCACCGCTGAGGTGTTTGGCGCGGCCCGGTGCGGAGAGTCGAGCGGTAGGAGAGCAGTGCGGGCCCGCCCGGCCGTACGGCGGGCCCGGCGCGTGGAACGCGGCCCCCGAAGCGGGCGCGGCGCGATCCTCCCAGGAGCCCGATATGTCCATGACGACAAGGGAACCGCGGCACCTGCCCGCGCGGCCGGAGACGCCCCCCGAGGCGAAGATCTCCGGCGTACGCGACCAGCTGGTCACCGCCCTGATGGCGATCCCCACGGCCTGGCTGCTGCTGGCCACCTGGCTGCTGCACTACCCCAGCGACCATGCCATGAACGTCGCGCAGGTCAACGACACCTTCTGCGGGATCGTGCTGGCGTGCACGGTGCTCGTCCGGCTGAGCCGGGCGCGCGGCCCGGGCTCGGACGCGATCGTGTTCGTCATCGGGGCCTGGGTGGCCATGTCGCCGTACGTCCTCGACTACGGCACCACCCCGGTCACCCACAACGCCCGCATGAGCGATCTGGTGGTCGGGATCTGCCTGATGGTGCTGGCGACGGTCAGCTACGGGTTGCGGGAGGCCGCGGCACGGGCCGCGCGTCGGCACACCGGCTGACGGAGCCGGCCACCGGCCACCTCGGAGGCGACCGACCGGCTGAATACCGGACGAGTCGTGTATGACGGGTTTGTCTGCCCCGAAGCCGGTGATCAGATCATCGAGCGGCATCCGCTTGACGACGAAGGCCCACAGACGCGAAGGAGAGTGCCGTGAGCGAGGCGAACGCGGAACGTGCCCAGGCGGCGAAGCTCCCGGAGGGCGACGTTGTCGCCATCCTGCTGGAGCAGCACGCGCGCATCCGGGACCTGTTCTCGGACGTGAAGGGGGCACAGGGCGATCACAAACAGCAGGCGTTCGACGAGCTGCGCGCCCTGCTGGCGGTCCACGAGACGGCCGAGGAGATGATCGTCCGGCCGGTCGCCAAGGAGACCGCCGGGGCGCAGGAGGCCGACGCGCGCAACCACGAGGAGGAAGAGGCCAACAAGGTCCTCGCCGAACTGGAGAAGATGGACGTCTCCAGCCCCGAGTTCGACGCGCTGCTGGCGAAGTTCGAGCAGGCCGTCATCGACCACGCCGAGCACGAGGAGCGCGAGGAGTTCCCCGCGATCCACGCCGGGCGCACCGAGGAGCAGCTCAAGGGCATGGGCAGCAGGCTGCGGGCGGCCGAGAGGATCGCGCCGACCCACCCGCACCCCGGTGCCGCCGGCTCCCCGATGGCCCAGTGGACGGTCGGCCCGTTCGCGTCCCTGGTCGACCGGACGAAGGACGCCATCAAGAAGGCCGGCTGAGCGAGCAGCCTCCCCCACGCCACGCCGCCCCCGGACGGGCCGCGGCCCGGTCCGCCCGGGAGGCGGCCGCGGCCGCCTCGGCGCGGTCGGGTTCCGGCACGGTCGCGGTCAGGCGCAGTTGCCGAAGTCCCCGCCGTCGCGGGGCGCGGGCACGGCCGCGCGCGGCCGCGTGACGCGGGCGGCCGTCACCAGCGAGCGGACCCCCGCGACCGGCGCGGCCTCGATGACGAACGCCGAACGCGCCCCGGTCACCCGCAGGATCCGGTCCACCGCGGCCGGGACGGCGCGCAGCCGCAGCCGGGCGTGCGCCCGGGCGGCCTGCTGCCGCACCGCGAGCAGCGCGCGCAGTCCGGAGCAGTCGAGGAAGGTCACTCCGGCCAGGTCGACCACGACGTCACCGTGGTGGGCCAGCACCTGGGAGAGGCGGTCGCGCAGCTCCTCCCCGGTGGCGATGTCCAGCTCGCCCGACACGCTGACGACGGCCTCGCCGCCGGGACCGGCGGCCACGGTGATGCTGAGCTCCTCGGACACTGCCGGTACCTCCTTCCGCCGTGGGGCGATGCTCGCGGGTCCGCCGGCGGCGGTCGTCCCGCCACGGGCCGACGGCCCGTGAGATGTCCGAGACCTCGTCGAGACCTCGTGAGACTAGGAAAGCTTCCCGGACGCCGTGCTGTCTACAGAGCAGGGCACTCTTCCGGCCCACCGGGTCCTGCGGCGGCGGGCGGCCGGTGGGAAAATCCGTGGTGGCCGGGGCGGCGAGCCCTTTGAATGCCGGTATGGACCATCATGACGTGGACGAGGCGGTCGCCGCGATGACGGCGGTGCTCGGCGCGCGGACCGGCCGTGACTGGCGGGTGCCGGCCGGGCCGCTGGAGTGGGACTGCCGGGAGACGGCCGCGCACATCGGGCACGATCTGCTGGCCTACGCCGGTCAGCTGGCGGGCCGCCCACCGGACCACTACCTGCCCTTCGACCTGGTCGTCCGGCCCGGCACCGCGGCCGACGCGACGGTGCGGGTGGCGGCAGCCTGCGGAACGCTGCTGAGCCTCGCCCTCGCCGCCGCCGGTCCGGACACCCGGGCCTGGCACCACGGGCCGTGCGATCCCGCGGGCTTCGCCGCGATGGGGGTCGCCGAGACCCTGCTGCACACCCATGACATCACCCAGGGGCTGGACGTGCCGTGGGAACCGCCGGCAGACCTGTGCGCGAAGGTGCTGGGGCGGCTGTTCCCCGGCGCGCCGCCCGGCGATCCGGCGCGCGTCCTGCTGTGGGCGACCGGACGCGGCGAGCTCGACGGGCACCCGAGGCAGACGTCCTGGCGCTGGTACGCGGCCCTGCCGGAGGGCGGCGGGAGTTGACGGCGCGTCAGGCGCCGTCCAGGGCGGTGACTCCGCCGAGCGTGCCGACCAGGACCCGGCCACCGGAGAGCACCGGGGAGACGAAGTGCGGCACGGACCCGAGCGCCGTCTTCCGCCGCACGGCGCCGGTTGCCGCGTCCAGCGCGTACAACTCCCCGTCGGAGTAGTCCACCACCCATACCGCGCCCCCGCCGGTCACCGGGGAGCCCGCGGAGCGCAGCGGCATCCGCCAGCCGAGGCGGATGGAGCCCCCGGAATCCACCGTCAGTTGCCGCAACGCGCCGTGGCACGGCACGTAGACGGCCGCGCCGTCGGTGGCGGTGGCGCCGTACGCGGGGCAGACGGTGGCGCTGGAGACCTGGCCGCCGACTCCGCCGAGCCGGCCGGCGGCCAGGACGTAGCCGGTCCCGCTCTTGCCTGCGATCAGGATGTGCCCGCCGGTCCGCACCGGGGTCAGCGAGCCCAGATCCGCGTCGCGGGCGTTGTCCGCGGCCCAGGATGCCGGAGCGAAGAAGTCGGTGCGGCGCAGCCCGGCGTCGAGCGCGACCACCGAGTCGGAACCGTCGTACGTCCCGGTGGACGCGCCGTTGCCGACCGAGACCAGCAGCCGGTCGCCGTCCACCACCGGGCCGCCGGGGGCCCAGATGCCGCCCATCCGGGCGGTGGGGACCGCGTAGGAGGCGGTGGGGCCGCTGCCGGTGACCGGTACGGAGACCACGGCTCCCACATACGACGAGCAGTCGCCGTCCAGCCCGCCGTAGGGGATGTAGACGCGTCCGCGCCACACCGCGAGCGCCCCGCGCTGCTGGTGGGCGAGCCGGTCCCCGCGCGGCGGCTCGGCCTCGCGGCGCACCAGCACCCGCCCGTCGCCCGGGTCGACGCCGACGAGCACATGGCGGCCGCCGGTGATCTCGGCGACGGCGAACACCAGCCCGGTGGCGGGGTCGTAGGCGGGGGTTCCGGTGATGCCCAGCGGGGCGATGTTGCCGCAGGGCAGGTCGGAGCCGGCCACCGGAGTGCCCACGGTGCGCCGCCACAGCACCTTCCCGGTGCGGGCGTCCAGCGCGTAGAGGCTGTCCCCCTCGGTCGCCGCGATGACGCGCCCGTGCACCACCAGCGGCTGCCCGTAGACGGCCCCGTCGAGCCGGGCCGACCAGGCGCGGCGCAGGGGGCCCGGCGGGGGAGTGCCGGGCGCGCTGCCGCTGCGGGCGCCGTCGCGGTGGTACACCGGCCAGTCGCCGGGCTGCGGGGGCGCGGCCGTCCGGGTGCCGGGCGCCAGCGCCAGCGGGCCGACCGGGCCGCCGCCGGTGTCCCCGGTCCCCGGCGCCCCGCCCGGCGAGCACGCCGCCGCCAGGGCCAGCAGCAGCGTCGCCAGTAGTACTCCCGGCACCGTACGCGCCGCTCGGTGTCTCCGGCTCACCGTCACCCGTCCACCATGGCACGCCGGACGGCGGCGGCGAAGCGCTTCCGGGGGGCGGTGGATCAGTGGTGTTCGCCGAGGATGTCGTCGCGCACCCGGCGCAGGTGCTCGCGCATCAGCCGCTGCGCCGCCTGGGGATCGCGGTCGCGCAGGGCGGCGACGATGGCGTGGTGCTCGGCCCGGTACCCGTCCCGGCGTTCCGCGCTGAAGCTGCGGCGCTTCATCCCGCCCCACAGCGGCTGCTCGCGGGACGCGGAGAGTACGTCGCTCAGCAGGATGATCATGTTGTTGTGGGTGGCGCGCGCGAAGCAGCCGTGCAGCGCCGCGTCCCAGGACTCGAACTCGGCGTATCCGTCGGCGTGGTCGCCGCCGTCCAGGCAGCGCTGCATCTCGGCGAAGTCGTCGTCGGTGGCGGCCGCGACCACCAGCGGCATCAGCTGCGGCTCCAGCAGCAGCCGGGCGGTCATGATCTCGCCGGGACTGACCGCGGGAGTGCCGCGGCCGGTCCGGGAGGGATCCTGGGGCGCCAGGAAGGTGCCGCGGCCGACCTGCCGCAGGACGCGGTTCTGCGCCTCCAGGGTGTCCAGCGCGCGGCGCACCGCCCCGCGACTGGTGCCCGAACGGGCCGCCAGGTCGCGTTCGGTGGGCAGCCTGCTGCCGGGCGTCAGGCCGCCCTCGGCGATGAGCCGCTCGATCAGGTCGAGCACGACTGCCGTGTCTCCCACGACGGACGCCTGGCCCGGCATGCGGCCTCCTCGGAGCGAACCAATCGAGACCAATCTACCGTACCGGCCCGGGCGGTCCGCCCCACCCGGGCCGTACCCGGTGCGGGCCGCTCAGCCGGCGGAGACCAGCGGCTGCGGCGCGGCGGCGGCCGCGGCGGGGACGCCCGCGGGCTCGCGCGGCGGCTCCTTGTGGAAGGCCCCGCCCTTCATGATGGCCGACAGACGGGAGCGGTCCTGGAGGATGCGGATGTCCTGGAGCGGGTCGCCGTCCACGAGGATCAGGTCGGCGAGGTAACCCGGCCTGACCTGGCCGAGTTCGTCCGGGCGGCCCATGATCCGGCCGCCCATCGCGGTGGCCGAGATCAGCGCCTCCATGGGGGTGAAGTCCAGCAGCGTGGTGAAGTGCTCCAGGTCGCGGGCGTAGGTGCCGTGCGGGGTCCAGGCGAAGCCGTAGTCGCCGCCGGGCAGGACGGGGATGCCGCGCCGGTGCATCTCCTTCAGCCCCTCGACGGCGATCTCCAGTTCGCGCTTGTACCCGTCGGCCTCGGCCCGGGACGGGGTGTAGCCCCATGGCGCCGCGTCGTTGAGGGTGGCGATCAGCCAGTTGATGCCCGGCGCGACGAACACCCGGTCCTTGGCCGCCTCCAGCAGGTCCAGGCCCTCCTCGTCGACGAAGCTGGCGTGGTAGATGTTGTCCACTCCGGCGCGCACCGAGCGCTTGACCGACTCGGCGCTGCGGGCGTGCACGTTGACCCGCACGCCCAGCGCGTGCGCCTCCGTGACGGCGACCGCGATCTCGTCGTACGACATGTAGGCCGTGTCCGCCTGGAGGGTGCCGGTGATGGCCTCGCCGTCGGTGATGAGCTTGACGTTGTCCACGCCGAGCCCGATGACCTCGCGGACCTTCTTGCGCATCTCGTCCACACCGTCGACGACGTAGCTGGCGCCCGGCAGCAGCACGCAGCTGCTGACCGCGATCTCCATGCAGCAGGCGCGCAGCCGGGGCCCGGCGAAGCGGCCGCTGTCGATGGCGTCGCGCATCAGGACGTCCAGGCGCGGCTTGGCCGACGAGGCGCCGACGCACATGGTGTAGCCGCAGTCGAGGTAGGTGCGCGCCGACTCCACGCAGAACAGCGCGTGCTCGTCCAGCGGCATGGCGGCCAGGCCGCCGAGGTCGGCCGAGTTGCACCAGCTGAAGTGGGTGTGGGCGTCGCACAGGCCGGACATCAGGGTGCCCCCGCGTCCGTCGACGACGTCGGCCGCCGAGCGGGCGAGCTCCCCGGGCCCGCCGACCGCGGTGATCCGCTCCCCCTCGACCAGGACCTCGCCGGGGAAGGGGGCGCGGCCGGTGCTGTCGAGGACCCGGACGTTGGTGAAGAGGGTGGCTGCGAAGGTCATGGTCGGCTCTTTTCTGCGTCGTTGCGGAAAGGGAGTGCCGGGGGCGGAGCGGACGGGGCCCGGTGGGCGGGGCGGCCCACCGGGCCCCGGGAATCACAGGAAGGCGCGCAGCGCGTCGGTGACCGCGCCGGGTGCCTCGACGGCGTGCCAGTGGCCGACCCCGTCCAGGACGGTCACCCGGGCCCCGCCCAGCGCGCCCGCGATCTCCTCGCTGACCGCGGGCGGGCTGACCTTGTCGTCGGAACCGGCCAGCAGCAGTGCCGGCGCGGTGATCGCCCCGAAGTCCGGGGTGGTCGCCGCGGCCAGCGCCTCGCAGGCACGGGCGTAGCCCTCGGGGGGCTGGGCCAGCAGCAGCTCCCTGACCAGGGCGGCGGCCAGCGGACGGGAGCGGCGGGTCTCCTCGGAGGTGGCCGCGCCCACGATGGTGTCGGCGACCGCGCGCATGCCGCCCTCGCGGACGGTGCGGGCGCGATCCCGGGTGGCCTGCTTGGCGGCGGCGGGCTGCTCGCGCACCGGGCCGATCAGGGCGAGCCGGGTGGTGCGCCGCGGCCGGGTGGCGGCGAAGTGCGCGGCGATCAGGGTGCCCATGGAGTGGCCCACCACGGCGGCGCTCTCCAGGCCGAGTTCGTCGAGGAGGGCCTCGAGGTCGTCGGCCCATCCGGCGATGGTGGGGACGCCGTGCAGCGGTGAGCGGCCGTGCCCGGACAGGTCGAAGCGGACGGCGGTGTGGTCCTCGGCCAGGGCCTGGGCCGGCAGCTGGTAGAAGTTCGTGGTGCCGCCCAGGCCGTGCACGAACACCACGGCGGGACCCTCGCCGGCCACCTCGACGAAGAGGTTCCTGCCCGCCACGCGCCGCAGCCCGGCCGGCGCGGTGGCGGTGGACGCGGGGGAGGGGGCGGGGCCGGTGGCCGTGCCGGAGGCGACCCGGTTGACCAGTGTGCCCAGTCGCGGCGCGGTGATGGCGACCTCGTCGCCCGGCCGCAGGTAGCGGGGCGGGGTGAAGCCGATGCCGACGCCGGCCGGGGTGCCGGTGGCGATGATGTCGCCCGGGCGCAGGGTGGTGCCGGCGCTGACGGTGGCGATCAGCTCGGGGATGCCGAAGATCAGGTCGGCCAGGGAGGTGTCCTGGCGGACCTCGCCGTTGACCCGGGTGGTCAGTCGCAGCCGGTCCACCTCGACCTCGTCGGCGGTGACGGCGAACGGCCCGAGCGGGCCGAAGGTGTCCAGCGACTTGCCGAGGAACCACTGCCTGTGGTCGCGCTGCCGGTCGCGTGCCGTGACGTCGTTGAGCAGGGTGTAGCCCCACACGTGCCGCCAGGCCTCGCCGGCCGGGATGTCGCTGCCGCCGGTGCCGATGATGACGGCCAGTTCGCCCTCGTAGTCCAGCGACGAGGTCACCTCGGGGTGCGGGTCGATGGGCTCGCCGTGCGCGATCAGGCAGCCGGCGGCCTTGGTGAAGATCACCGGTACGGGCGGCGCGGTGTCCCCGGCGGATGCCGCCGGGTCGCTGGCGTCGAAGCCGGACTGCGAGAACTCGGTGGCGTGGTCACGGTAGTTGCGGCCGACGCAGATGATGTTGCGGCCGGTGCGCAGCGGCGGGAGCAGCCGCACCAGGTCGAGCGCCTCCGGGTCACCGTCCGGGCTGAGCTCCTCGGCGGCCGCCGGCCACCCGGCGATGACATCGGCGAGGTCGCGCACCGGCCGGCCGTCGGAGCGGCGGTGCAGGGCGCGCACGCTCTTGTCGTCGTCGTCGACCACTCCCACCACCGGGGAGCCGTCCTTGAGGTAGGTCGCAAAGCGCATGGGCCAGCCCTGTCCAGTCGTCGAACCAATACGAACCAATGCGCATATTGGATGCGCTTGGTGGGACCGTAGGACGGCCCTCAAGGCGCGTCAAGGCGTCCGGCGGCAGCCCACAGCTCCGCGCGGAGAGGGGGAGTTGCAGGTGTGGTGGGAGCGCGGCCGGGGAAGGGGGAGGATGGACCCGCCCGGGCCGGCCCAGGCTCGCCCCGGGAAATTGGTTCGGTTTGGTCAGCCGGCGTCGGGGCGGTGGCCGAGGAGGCCCAGGGCGAACTCCGCGTAGTCGGCGGCGATCTCCTCCGCGCTGACCGGCCCGTCCGCGTTGAACCACTGGGGGAGCGAGGTGCACATGGTGGCGATGGCCCGCGCCCCCACCCGGGGGCTTGCGGTGGTGAGCGAGCCCTCGGCGACCGCCTGCGCGATCTCGTGGTCCAGCAGGTGCTGCACGTCGTTGCGGAGGGCCGCGATCCGCAGGCGGTTGGCCGGCTCCAGGCTGCGCATCTCGCTGGCGCCGATGAACGCCAGTTCCCGGCGGTGCATGTGGAACAGCGCCAGCGACTCCACGATCAGGGCGATCCGCTCGGTGGGCGTACGGCCCTCGTCGCGGGCCGCCCGGGTGCGTTCCAGCAGGTCCGCCATCGTCAGGTCGAGCACGGCCACCAGCAGGTCCTGCTTGCTGCGGTAGTGGTGGTAGACGCCGGGGACGCTCATCCCGGCGCGCTGGGCCAGGGAACGCATCGTCGCGCCGTGGTAGCCGGTCTCGACGAAGCCGGCGATGGCCGCGGCCATGACCGGGTCGATGTCCAGCGGCGGGTAGTGCCGCCAGGCGGCCCCGGCGCCGGGCCCCGCGCCGTCCCCGGGAGCGGCGGCCGGCTTCTCCGGTGCCGCCGGCTCCTGTGCCGTGCCGGGCTCCGCCGCCGGCTGCGCGGCGAGGAGTGCCGCCGCGCTGGTGTCCAGCGCCGTGGCGATGGCCTGGAGCCGGCTCACCGACAGCCCCGTCCCGCCGGTCTCGATGGCGCTCAGGGTGGCCGGACTGACCCCGATCCGCCGGGCCAGCTCCCGCAGGGAGATGCCCTGAGCGGACCTGAGGTGCCTGATCGTCTGCCCTGTCGCCGTCATGTGTTCAGCCTATCCGAACACTCGACCGTGCGGCCCGCTGACCTCGATTTCTCTCAGGTTCCTTCTGCTGTCACGGCTATTGACCCGTCCATGCTCCTGTGTGAGATTGGCGCCACCGTGGGCTGCGACCGAGCGATCGGTCGGTGCACCCGTCTCACCGGCAAGGCAGGAGGCATGGCGATGACTGAGGCTCCGAGCATGGAGGAACTCCTCCGGGACGCCCCGAAGAACTGGGGCAAGTGGGGAGAGGACGACGAGGTGGGGGCCCTCAACTACCTGACCGCGCAGGAGGTGCTGCGCGGCGCCGCCCACATCAGGACGGGCACGGTCTTCACCCTGCAGCGGCTCATCGGCGACCCCAAGGGCGACCCGGTCTGGCCGGGCCGCAGCCCCGCGCAGCGCACCATGATCCTCGACGAGTCCAGCTGGGACGGCGAGGACGCGCCCTCCTTCCCCGGCGGCCTGCACTACGCCGACGACAAGATCGACGCCTTCCTCCAGGGCTCGACGCAGTACGACGCGCTCGGCCACGTCTGGTACGGGGGCAGGATCTGGAACGGCTACGACGCGCGCACCACCGTGGGCGGCCTGGACAAGGCCAGCGTGGCGCCGATCGCCGAGCGCGGCGTCGTGGGCCGCGGCATCCTGCTGGACATGGCGCGCTTCCGCGGCAAGGACAACCTCGACGCGGCGGAGACCTTCACCCACGAGGACCTGGAGAACTGCGCGAAGGCGCAGGGCGTGACGATAGAGAAGCACGACATCCTCATCATCCGCACCAACTTCCTCAAGCTGTTCTTCGAGGACCAGGAGAGCTTCTACACCGACTTCTGCGAGCCGGGCCTGACCTACAGCCCCGAGCTGGTGCGGTGGTTCCAGGAACGCGAGATCCCCAACCTCGTCACCGACACCATCGCCAACGAGGTGACCACCGACCCGGAGAGCAAGGTCGCGCTGCCCCTGCACTGCGCCCTGATGCGCAACCTCGGCATCGCCCTGACCGAGATCTGCGACCTGGAGAAGCTGGCCGCCAGCTGCGCCGAGGACGGTCAGTACACCTTCCTGTACACCGCCGCCCCGCTGAAGGTGAACCGGGCGAGCGGCTCCCCGGTCAACCCGGTGGTGATCAAGTGACCACCTACACCGAGCGGCCCTGGCTGGGACGTTACGGTCAGGGGCTCCCCGCCGACATCACCCCCGAGTACGGCACGGTGCTGGAGCTGTTCCAGGCGTCCGTGACCCGCGCCCCGCACGCGGAGGCCATCCGCTACTTCGACGGCGTCCTCACCCTCGCCGACCTGGACTCGGCCTCCGACGCGCTGGCCGTGGCGCTGGCGGACCACGGATTCGCCGCCGGCGACCGGCTGGCGATCTACACCCAGAACAACCCGGCCTTCGTCGTGGCGCTGCTGGCCGCCTGGAAGGCCGGCGGCAGCGCGGTCGTGGTCAACCCGATGAACAAGGCCCGCGAACTGACCTACCTGCTCACCGACTCCGGGGCCCGCGCGCTGCTCTGCCTCGACGAGCTGTACGGCGCGGTGGCCCGCGAGGTCGTCGAGGGCGGCGGCACCGCGGTCACCACCGTGATCACCTGCTCCGCGCTGGACGGCCAGACCCGCGACGACCCGCGGCTGTTCGCCGACACCACCCGCGTCCGGCACCCGGGCACCCTCGACCTGACCGGCCTGGTCGAGCAGTACGCCGGCCGCAAGCCCGACCCGGTGGCCCCGCGCCCGGAGGACGTCGCCGTCCTGACCTACACCTCCGGCACCACCGGGGTGCCCAAGGGCGCGATGAACACCCACGGCACCATGGCGTTCAACGCCCAGACCTACCGCGACTGGATGGACCTGACGTCCTCCGACAGCGTCCTGGGCGTCGCCCCGCTGTTCCACATCACCGGGCTGATCGGGCACGTCTGCCTCGCGCTGCTGATCCCGTGCCCGCTGGTGCTGGCGCACCGCTTCCACCCCCAGGTGGTCATGGACGCCATCCGCGAGCACCGGCCGACGTTCACGATAGGCGCCATCACGGTGTTCATCGCGCTGGCCGGCGCCGAGGGGGTCACCAAGGAGGACTTCGCCTCGCTGCGCGTGGTCTACTCCGGCGGCGCGCCCATCGCCCCGGCCGTCAACGAGCAGTTCATGGCGGACACCGGCCTGTACATCCACAACATCTACGGCCTGACCGAGACCAACTCCCCGTCCCACGCCGTGCCGTTGAACGTCCGCGCCCCCGTCGACCCGGCCTCCGGGGCCCTGTCGATCGGCGTTCCGGTGTTCAACACCGTGGTGCGCATCCTCGACGAGGAGGGCAACGAGCTGCCGCCCGGCGAGATCGGCGAGATCGCGATCTCCGGTCCGCAGGTGGTGCCCGGCTACTGGAACAAGCCGGAGGCCACCGAGGCCGCGCTGCCCGGCGGTGAACTGCGCACCGGTGACGTCGGATTCATGGACGCCGACGGCTGGTTCTACCTCGTCGATCGCAAGAAGGACATGATCAACGCCTCCGGCTACAAGGTGTGGCCGCGCGAGGTGGAGGACGTGCTCTACGGGCATCCCGCGGTGCGCGAGGCGGCCGTGGTGGGCGTGCCGGACGCCTACCGGGGCGAGACCGTCAAGGCGTTCGTGTCCCTCAAGCCGGGCGCCGAGGCCACCCCCGCCGAGCTCGTCGCGTACTGCAAGGAGCAGATGGCCGCGTACAAGTACCCCCGGTCCATCGAGCTGATGGCGGAGCTGCCCAAGACGGCGACCGGCAAGATCCTCCGGCGGGAGCTGCGGGCGCTGGAGTCCTGAACCCCGCGCCCACCGGGCCTCCCGGGCGGGGACACACCGGTGCCGGGCGTACGGTCCACGCGGGCCGCACGCCCGGCACCGGTGCTCACGGGGCCGTCGGCCGCGGTGCTCACGGGGCCGTCGGCCGCGGTGCTCACGGGGCCGCCGGCCGGCCGGTCAGGGCTCCTTGTGCCCGCCGCCGTGGCGCCGGCGCGCCTCGCTCTCCGACAGCCGCTCCTTGAGCCGGTCGACGTCGCTCTGCCCGGGCCTGCCCTCGTGGCTCTCCTCCGCCTGGGCCTTCTCCCGGGCCTTGTCGGCCATGTCCTTGACCTTCTTCTTGAAGTCCTCGATGCCGCCCATGACCCCACCTCCTCCTGGATCCGGGTGCGGGCGGGAGCGTCCTTCGGACCCTGGGGACCTGCCCGGGCGCCCCTTGCCACCAGGGCGCCTTGCCCCCGCTCCCCCCGGCAAACCCTTTATGCGGCATATGCGGCATATGCCGCATGTAGAGCACATGCGGATCAGCGGAGCGGATGCCGGTTCCCGGGTGACGGTCGGTGACCGGCCCCTGAGGCCTGCGTGACATCCCCCCGTTGGCCGCGACGAATATGTGAAATGCCTCATACTGGGTTATATGCGCTCAACTTGTGCGCCTGCGCACGGGTGTGCCCGTGACCATGACGGCCCCGGTCCGCCCGGCGTGATCCGTACCGCAGGCGGCGAGCCTCCCGAAAGTCGGACCGGGGCGCGGAGGAGGCGGACACCATGAAGAACGGTCGGATGGCCCTGTGCCTCGTCGGCGGATACCTGCTGGGGCGCTTCCACAAGATGCGGTGGGCGCTCGGTCTGGCCGGGGTGGCCGCCGGCCGTCGGCTGCGCGGCTCGGGCGGGGGAGCGCTGGGGGACCTGCTGAAGGCCCCCGCGCTGGACCAGTTGCAGCATCTGCGCGGTGAACTGCTGGCGGCGGGCCGTACCGCGGCCGTGGCGATGGCGAGCAACCGCATCGACGCGCTCAGCGACCGGCTCCAGGAACGGGCGGCCTCGCTGCGCGCGGAACCGTCCGGCGAGCGGCCCGAAGCCGCGGAGGAGACCGGGGAGGCCGAGGGGGGCGAGGAGGCCGAGGAGCGCGAGCCCCGACGTGAACGGCGCGGATCCGAGGGCGCCGGCCGCGAGGCGGCCGAACGGGACCGGGAGATCACCCGGCGCCGGGCCGACCGGCTGCGCGCCCGATCGTCCGGCGGAGGGACGCGCAGGACCACACAGACCAGTCGCGGCGCACGGCGGACGGCCGCTTCCGAGCGCTCCGGCGGCCGGCCGGGCCGCGAGGGCAGCGCGGCCGGTGAGCCGCCGCGGCGCAGCCGAGGGTGATGGCGTATGACCGAACAACGCACCGGAAAGGCCACCCGTGCCGCGCAGGCCGGCGCCGGGCAGGCGGGCAGGACGGGGCAGGGGCTCGGGGACGGGCTCGGATCACTCGTCGCCGGGCTGCCGACCGACCGGCTGCGCGAGGAGGCGCAGAACCTGCTGTCGGCGTTCGGCGAGCGGGCGGTCGCCACGCTGGTCGACAAGGTGGAGGGCGCCACCGGCCGGTTGACCGAGTTCGCCGAGCACGGCGGCGACGGCGCGGGCCTGAAGGCCGCCCTGTCCGGAGGCCGCGCGCTCCTGGAGGGCAAGTCCCCGCTGAAGGCGCTGGTGAGCGCCGGCCTCGGCGGCGCGGGCGGCGGTCTGGGCCAGATCAAGGACAAGGCCGTCCAGGCCCTGACCGGCGGCAAGGGCGGCCGTCGCGACGAGAAGAACAAGAAGATCAAGGTCACCAACATCATCGAGGACATCGACGTCGGCGTCCCCGTCTCCGTCGCCTACAACCAGTGGACGCAGTTCGAGGACTTCCCGACGTTCATGAAGAAGGTCGAGGACGTCTCCCGCGACTCCGACTCCGAGACCGAACTCGACTGGAAGGCGCAGGTCTTCTGGTCCCACCGCCGGTGGCACTCCACGGTCGTCGAGCAGGTGCCGGACGAGCGCATCGTCTGGACCTCCAAGGGGGAGAAGGGCCACGTCGACGGCGCGGTGACCTTCCACGAGGTCACTCCCGACCTCACGCGGATCCTGCTGGTCCTCCAGTACCACCCGCAGGGCTTCTTCGAGCGCACCGGGAACATCTGGCGCGCCCAGGGCCGCCGTGCCCGCCTGGAGCTCAAGCACTTCCGCCGCCATGTGATGACGCAGACCGTCCTCGACCCGGAGGCCGTGGAGGGCTGGCGCGGCGAGGTCCACGACGGCGAGGTCGTCCGCAGCGACGAGGAGGTCCGCGAGGAGGAGGAGCGCCGCGGCGAGGCCCCGGAGGGCGGCGAGCCGGGCGGACGTCCCGATGAGGAGGGGTTCCCCGAGGACGAGCACCCCGACGAGGAGGGGTTCGACGACGAGGAGTACGGCGCCGAGGACCGCGACGAGGACGCCTTCGACGAGGA
>JBEHXI010000175.1:0-16442 GCA_048498775.1 Actinomycetota bacterium
ACGGCCGGCCCGTTCTTCTGGGGTGCCGGAAACCGCGTCAGAACAGGGCAGGGCGGCCGCTGGCGGCACTGATGAACTCCTCGGGCTGCCGGCGGCCGGAGTCGGTGATCTCACCGACAGGGCCGTTGTCGGGCCAGACGCGCAGCGTCACCGGTGCGCTGCCGTGCCGGACGGCGTTGGTCGCCATCTCGGTCACCCGCGACGAGGAGGTTGTACAGTGCGTCCCCCCGCCAGCCCGCAGCGCTTGGCCTGCTCGGCGACGAGGGACCGCACGGCGTGCGGGTCGGTGGGCCGGATCTCCATCGAGACGGCCGGGTTGGGGGAGGGCGGGAGCGGCCGGCCGTCGAGGCCGGCGACGAAGGCCCTGGGGACCTACGCTTCCCCGCCTGGGCCCGGCCGTTGCCGCTGCCCACCCGGCCGCGGAGGCCGCCCGGCCGCCCGGAGCAGCAGGGCGAACGCCGCCGCGAAACCAAGCATGGTGAACACCCCGCGAGGCCAGAAGATGTGACTGTCGATGAACGAAAGGCACGAGACGAGCAGGATCAGCGCACCGGGCAGGACACCCGCGCCGTGGCGCGAGAACAGCACCAGCGACGTCGCCACCGACGCGACGAGCAGGGCGTACGCGCCGGCATGCCCCAGCGTGTCGCCCGCGGCGAACAGCCCGGGTACCGCCCCGGACGCGCCATGCTGTTCGGCCGTGCCGGCGGCGATTCCGGCCACCGCGTCAAGCCCGGTGTAGTAGGCGGCGTATCCGGCGGCCCCGAGCCAGGCGACCACGGTTCCGACGGCGCTGAGGTCGCGGCGCGGCCGCCATCCGAGCGGCACCAGCAGTCCGACCGCCAGCAGCGGGAAGACCGGTAGCAGCACGACGTGCAGACCGGCCCAGCGCGCGGCCGAGGCGGCCGTCAGATCGCGGGGATGGATCAGCCCGGCCGCCGCGAGCACGAGCGGCGGGGCGATCACCAGGACGGTTTTGCGCAGCGGAGGCACGTTGCGAGCGTAGGGCCGTCCCAGCGAACAGGCACGGCCATCCCGGGATCGCGTAACAGGTCCGTAAGCGCCCGCACCTGTAAGGGAGTTCGGCCGAGGCGGGAAGCGCAGGCGGGACCTGCCTGGCCGGCCCGGCCCGGTTCGCAAGCACTCGGATGACATGCGGGCCGACTCGGGGCGGTGCCGGCGCAGGCTCAGATCTGCCACTGGTGCAAGGGTGCGCTCTCACCGGCGTCGTTGTGTCGATCTGGTGGTCAACAGCCGTGAGTCGACGGGCGCCGGCGCGGTCCGGAGAGCCGATCCGGACGGGCGACGGCGGGCCAAGGCGGGCGCCGAGGGGTGGTTCGGGTACGTCGGGGTGGTCATCGAGAACCATGTCGGTCATAACGGTTGACCTCCCGTCAGTACGCCCTTTACTTTCTGGCTACTGAGAGCGCTCTCAAGCGTTCCTCGACCCTGCCTGCCGGCTGCGCACCGACTCATCCGCACCGCACCGCCGAAGGGCGCGCCCGAGCCGGTCCGAGCCGCGCATCGGCAGGCGGGTTCTCCGCACTGACAGCCACAGACTCCCAGGAGACAGGAGACCACGTATGAAGAGACGCTTCGGCAGTCCGGCAGGAGGTGCCCGGCAGCCCGCCGGCACCCCGCCGGGCGGCCGCCACGAAGTGCGAGCCCGAAGCCATGAGCGCGGTCATGGGCCGAGAACCGCGCCCTGGCGCGTGCCGACGGCGGCCATAGCCGTGCTGTCGCTCGTCCTCGCCGTGCTGTCGCTGCTGTCCTTACACCCGGCGGCCGCCGACACCGTCGGGGCGGGCAGCTACACCACCACGCCGGTGGGCTCGCTCCCCTCCGGCTGCGGATCCATCTCCACCAACCCACGTGAGTGGGTGACCCCCAACGCCCCCGCCGGCGCGGTCCCCACCAACGACTGGTGGTCATCGATCCTGTGGAAGCGCACCAACTGCTCCTACGGCGAGCCGATGATGGCGCACCCCCTGGGATTCCGTGCCGGTGCCGGCGGCCTCGGCTTCTCCTACACCACCACGCCGACCATCTCCGGCACCGCGACCGGCGTGGGGGAGTACCACTTCCCGTACACGGAGGACTTCGTCGCCGGAGTCACCGGCCTCAACGCCCAGGACGTGAAGGTCGACGACTGGACCGACTGGACGGTCAGCCCGTACCTGGCCGACGGTGCGCACACCCTGCGCGCGACCATCGGTGAGGGCCTGCCGTTCGCGTACTTCAAGGTCAGCGGCGGTAACGCGCAGATCTCCGCCTCCAACGGCGCGGCCGCCACCGTCTGGGCCGACAACGGTTCCGTGATCGGGTACACGATCAACGGCCATGACTACGCGGCCTGGGCCCCCACCGGGGCGACCTGGACGGTCAACGGCTCCGTCCTGACCTCGGACCTGGCCGGCAAGGGCTACTTCTCCGTCGCCGTCCTGCCCACCACCTCCGAGACGAGCGCCACCGACCGCGCCGCGCTGGCCTCGGCGTACGGGCAGTACGCGTACAACTTCGTCACCGGCACGCGGGTGTCGTACGCCTACGACCCCGCCGGCAGTACGGTGACGACGACCTACGCCTACACCACCACCGCGCAGGAGGGGAGCGGCACCGGCACGGTGACCGCTCTCCTGCCGCACCAGTGGCAGCACCTGGCCTCCGGCTCGCCACTGCCGCAGACGTACGTCTCCCCGCGCGGCACCATGAAGGTGCTCACCGGAGTCGGCTCCTTCACCACCTCCATGGTCTTCCAGGGGGTCCTCCCGGAGATCCCGGCGGTCGCCGACAGCAGCGGCGCGGACGCGAGCACACTCCAGAACGACCTCAACAACGAACTGTCCGACCCGACCAGGCAGAAGAGCGACGACACCTACTGGACGGGCAAGGGCCTCGGACGGGCCGCCCGGCTCGCCGAGATCGCCGACCAGGTCGGGAACACCGCGGTCCGCGACGCCGCCCTGTCGGCCATCAGGTCCAAGCTCACGGACTGGTTCACCTACACCTCCGGAAAGACGGCGCACCTGTTCTACTACGACAGGAACTGGGGCACCCTCATCGGCTACCCGGCCTCCTACGGGTCGGACCAGGAACTCAACGACCACCACTTCCACTACGGGTACTACATCGCGGCGGCCGCGACGCTGGCGAAGTACGACCCGACCTGGGCCTCGGCCTCGCAGTACGGGGGCATGGTCGACATGCTGATCCGCGACGCCGACAACTACGACCGTTCCGACACCCGCTTCCCCTACCTGCGGGACTTCGACATCTACGACGGCCACGACTGGGCGTCGGGTCATGGCTCCTTCGCCGCCGGCAACAACCAGGAGTCCTCGTCGGAGGGCATGAACTTCGACAACGCCCTCATCCAGTGGGGTGAGGCGACCGGCAACAAGGCCGTCCGGGACGCGGGTGTGTACATGTACACCACGCAGGCGGCGGCGATCCAGGACTACTGGTTCGACACCCGGCACGAGGACTTCCCCGGCACCTTCCCGCACCACGAGGTGGGCATGGTCTGGGGCGACGGCGCGGCGTACGCCACCTGGTTCTCCAGCGCGCCGGAGCAGATCCAGGGCATCAACCTGCTGCCCGTGACCGGCGGGCACCTGTACCTGGGCGACGACCCGGCCTATGTGCGGGCCGACTACCAGGACATGCTCACCACCAGCGGCCACACCCAGCCGACCATATGGCAGGACATCTGGTACGAGTTCCTGGCCCTGGGCGACGGCACACAGGCCCTGTCCGACTACGAGGCCAACAGCAACTTCACCTCGGAGGAGGGCGAGAGCAAGGCCCACACCTTCCACTGGATCCGGAACCTCGCCGCGCTCGGCACCGTCGACCCGGCGGTCACCGGGGACAACCCGCTGACCGCCGTGTTCACCGACAACGGCGCGCTGACCTACGTCGCCGCCAACATCAGCGCCGCACCGCTCACCGTCCACTTCTCCGACGGCACCACGCTCAACGTCCCGCCCGGGAGGACGGTGGCCTCCGGCGCCCAGAACTGGAGCGGCGGCACGGCGTCGGGCGGCACCCCGCCCACCGGTTCCGGATCGGGTTCCCCGTCCCCCACCCCCACGCCGACGCCCACCCCCACGCCGACGCCGACGCCCACGCCCACTCCCACGCCCTCACCGACGGGGAGCGGCAGTTCACCGGTGCTGTATCTGCAGAGCGATGGAAGCGCGTCGGGGAGCGCCGCGTCGTCGGCGTCCAGCGCGACGGTCCCCTCGGCCGGCGGGGTCACGTCTGACGGGACGCCGAGGAACCCGCTGACCTTCACCGCGACAGGGCTCCATCTGAGCTACAGCGGGGCTGCGACGGCGTTCGACCTGCCGGTGGACGCGGGTACCGCGGTGGGCAACGGCGTGCAGTTGCGGGTGTCCTACGACTGCACGGGGGACGGCACGTTCGACCGGGTGGAGACGTATCGCTACTACGCCACCGATCCGCTGCCCGGGTATGAGCACTACACGCAGAACGCGGGCCTGGAGTCCTCCTCCGGCGCTCTGTGCGACCTGGTGGACGGCACCGTGAAGGTCGAGGTGTGGAACGCCATCGGCAACGCTCCCACCACCCTCGGCACCGGCGACCAGGCCACCGTCCACCTGCCCTACAGCTGAGCGCCGGGGACCACCGGCACCGGGGAGAGGAGGAACGCCGGCGCTCATGACGTGAGCGGCTCTTGGGCGCCGGCCCCTGGAACGCACCGGCAGGCACGGACCCCGGGCCACAGGGTTCCCGGACTCCCGTGCGGCAGGACCGTCCGTGCCTGCCGGGGCAGCGGCCACGACGGTGAGCGTCAGACCCGCCGGTGTGGGAGCGCTCTCACAACTCGGGGCCCCCGCGCACCACCCCCGCCTCGGCCTCAGGGTCCCGCCGCGGCCTCCTCGTCCCGAACGGATCCCTATTTTCCTCGACGTCTTGACGCGCGGAGGCGGGCCGGGCAATCTCCTCCCCAACGCATTCTGAGAGCGCTCTCAAGAACGCCCTCGAGAACACTCTCAAGAACGCTCCCGGAAAGCAGAACCGGGCCGCCTCGCCGCCCCCTCTCTCGCACGCACACCAAGGAGCCCTCCATGGCCACCGCCAGAGCCGCACGCGTCAGAGCAGTCACCCTGGGATCCGTCGTCCTCGCCATGGCCCTCGCGGCCGGGTGCAGTTCGACCACGACGGCCGGGTCCGGTGGCGACGCGGCGAGCTCGGGAGGCAAGGTCACCCTCACCGTCGACCTCTTCGGCACCTTCGGCTTCAAGGAGGCCGGCCTCTACGCCGAGTACGAGAAGCTCCACCCCAACATCGTCATCAAGCAGACCGACACCCAGGACGAGTCCCAGTACTGGCAGGCACTCCAGACCAAGCTCGCCGGCGGCGGTGGTCTCGCCGACGTCCAGGGCATCGAGGTCGGCCGCATCGCCAGCGTCGTCCAGCGCCAGGCCGACAAGTTCACCGACCTGCGCACCCTCGGCCTCGCCCAGGCCAACAGCGCGCTCGTGCCGTGGAAGGGCGCGGCGGCCACCACCCCGGACGGACGCCTGCTCGGCCTCGGCACCGACATCGGCCCCGAGGCCATGTGCTACCGCACCGACCTGTTCAAGCAGGCGGGCCTGCCCACCGACCGCGACACCCTGGCGCAGAAGTGGTCCACCTGGGACGGCTATCTCGCCCTCGGCAAGCAGTACGCCGCCAAGGCCAAGGCGGGCAACGCCTGGACCGACAGTGCGGCGAGCGTGTTCACCGCCGTCGTCGGCCAGCAGCGCGTCCGGTACTTCGACGAGCACGGCAAGCCCGTCTACGGCAGCAGCCCTGCCGTGAAGTCCGCCTGGAACACCTCCGTCTCACTGGTCAAGGACGGACTGAGCGCCAAGCTGCCCGAATGGACACCGGAGTGGAACAAGGCCTTCACCACCGGCAAGTTCGCCACCCTCAGCTGCCCCGCCTGGATGATCGGCTACATCAAGGGCCAGGCCGGTACGGCCGGCTCGGGCACCTGGGACATCGCCCCGGGCCCCGGTAAGACCGGCAACTGGGGAGGCTCCTACCTCGCCATCCCCAGGACCTCGGCGCACCCGAAGGAGGCCGCCGATCTCATCCGGTGGCTCACCGCCCAGGAGCAGCAGGTCACGCTCTTCAAGAAGCTGGGCTCCTTCCCCTCCAACGTGGGCGCGCAGTCACAGATCAAGAACGTGACCGACCCGTACTTCAACAACGCCCCCATCGGGCAGATCTTCAGCCAGTCCGCCGCGGCCATGCCGGCCCAGGTCCTCGGCGCGGACGACAACGTGGTGGGCAAGGCCTTCACCGACGCCGTGGGCCAGGTGGAACGGACCAACACGGCACCGGACGTCGCCTGGAAGACCGCTCTCGACACCATCGGCAACGCCACCGGCAACTGACCGCCGGCGCTTCCCCGCGCTTCCCCGCGCTTCCACGGCAGCGCGGGGAAGCGACACCCGCGCCCGGCCCCGTCCACCCGCCCGACCCCCGTGACCGGTGCCGCCCGCCGCCTGACAGAGCGGGCGGCACCGCCGACCACAGAAGGACCCCCATGGCTTCGCCAGCCTCCGCCCCGAGCAGGGGCCCCGCCCCCGCCCCGCCGCCACCCTCCGCGGCGCGGCCCTCCCCGCGGACCGGCACCGGCGGTTCACTGCGCACCCTGATCCACCGCTGGGACCACAAGGCCGCGCCGTACGCGTTCGTCGCCCCCTTCTTCGCCCTCTTCGCCGCCTTCGGGATCTTCCCCCTCCTCTACACGGCGTGGGTCTCCCTGCACCGCGTGGAACTCCAGACGTCCGACCGGATGGACTGGCTCGGTCTGCAGAACTACACCCGCCTGCTGGACGACCCCTTCTTCTGGAACGCGCTGCGCAACACCTTCACCATCGGCGTGCTCTCCACCGTGCCGCAGTTGCTGATGGCACTCGGCCTCGCGCACCTGCTCAACTACCGGCTGCGCGGCCGCACCTTCTTCCGGGTCGCCATGCTGATGCCCTACGCCACCTCGGTGGCCGCCGCGACCCTCGTCTTCGCGCAGCTCTTCGGCCACGACTACGGCCTGATCAACTGGGTGCTCAGCACCCTCGGCCTCCACCCCGTCGACTGGCAGGCCGGCACGGTGGCCTCGCAGATCGGCGTCTCCACCATCGTGACCTGGCGCTGGACCGGGTACAACGCGCTCATCTACCTCGCCGGCATGCAGTCCATCCCCGCCGAGCTGTACGAATCGGCCGCGATCGACGGCGCCTCGCGCTGGCAGCAGTTCCGCCACGTCACCGTCCCCGGACTGCGCCCGACCATCCTGTTCACCGTCGTGGTCTCCACCATCGGCGCCACCCAGCTCTTCGGCGAGCCGCTGCTGTACGAGGGCAGCGCCTCCGGTGGGATCTCGCACCAGTACCAGACGCTCGGCCTGTACCTGTACGAGCAGGGCTGGACGTTCTTCCACCTCGGCCGGGCCGCCGCGGTCGCCTGGGTGATGTTCCTGCTCATCGTCGTGCTGGTGGCCGTCAACGCCGCGATCGCCGGGCGCCGCAACCGGACGGAGGGCTGATGCGCACCCACACCGCCGAATCCCGCAACGCCGTATCCCGCACCACCACGCCAGAGACCGGCGACCCGGCCCCGACCGCGGCCCCGGCCGCCGTGCCTGTCGGCACACCGCCCCGGCGCCGCCGCGGCGCGGCCGGACGCCGGCTCGACGGCGGGCCCCTCACCTACGCCGTACTCGGCGTCACCACGCTTCTGTTCGTCTTCCCCTTCTACTGGACGGTGGTGGCCGCCAGCCGGAGCAACGCAGAACTCAGCGCCGTCCCGCCGGCCCTCACCCCCGGCCCCAACCTCCTCCACAATGTCGGCCAGGCCCTGCAACAGGCCGCCATCGGCAAGGCGCTGCTCAACTCGCTCATCGTCTCGTCCACCGTCACCGCGGGCACCGTGCTGTGTTCCACACTGGCGGGCTTCGCCTTCGCCAAGCTCCGGTTCCGCGGCAGGGGAGCCCTCCTGGCCCTGACCGTCGGCACCATGATGATCCCCCCGCAGCTGGGCGTGATCCCGCTGTTCATGATCATCGCCAGGCTGGACATGCAGAACAAGCTGCCGGCCGTCATCCTGCCGACCCTGGTGTCCGCCTTCGGTGTCTTCTTCATGCGGCAGTTCCTCACCCAGGCCCTGCCCGACGAGCTCATCGAGGCCGGCCGGGTCGACGGCGCCTCCCACGCCCGCATCTTCCGCTCGATCGTGCTGCCCGTGGCTCGCCCCGGCATGGCCGTGCTCGGGATGCTCACCTTCATGGCCTCGTGGAACGACTTCTTCTGGCCGATCGTCGCGCTGAGCTCCCAGAACCCCACCGTCCAGGTGGCGCTGAAATCCCTCGGGCAGGGGTACGTCCCCGACCAGTCGATCGTGCTGGCGGGCACGCTGCTCGGCACCTTCCCCGTCCTGCTCGTCTTCGCCCTGCTGGGCCGCCAGATCGTCGGCGGGATCATGCAGGGCGCCGTCAAGGGCTGACTTCTCCCCTTCTCCCAGGAAGAGCCATGAGCCTCGATATCCTCCCGTCCCCGTCCCCGGCCCCCTCGGCGCCCGCGTTCCCGCCCGGCTTCCTGTGGGGGGCGGCCACGGCCGCCTACCAGATCGAAGGCGCGGCGGCCGAGGACGGCCGCACCCCTTCGATCTGGGACACCTTCAGCCACACCCCCGGCAAGGTCCGCAACGGCGACAACGGCGACATCGCCGCCGACCACTACCACCGCTACCGTGACGACGTGGCCCTCATGGCCGAACTGGGCCTGGCCGCCTACCGGTTCTCCATCGCCTGGCCGCGCGTGATGCCCGGCGGCAGCGGGCCTGCCAATCCGGCCGGACTCGACTTCTACGACCGCCTGGTCGACGCCCTCCTGGAACGCGGCATCACCCCGGTGGCGACCCTCTACCACTGGGACCTCCCGCAGGAACTGCAGGACACCGGCGGCTGGACCGAGCGCGCGACCGCCGAGCGGTTCGCGGAGTACGCCGCCGTCACCGCACGGCGCCTCGGCGATCGCATCGACAGCTGGACCACGCTCAACGAGCCCTGGTGCGCGGCCTTCCTCGGGTACGGCAACGGCGTGCACGCGCCCGGCCACGCCGACCACGCCCAGGCGCTGCGCGCCCACCACCACCTGCTGCTCGCCCACGGCCTGGGGACGGCCGCGCTGCGCGCCGAACTGCCCGCGACCGCCCAGCTGTCCATCGTCCTCAATCTGGCCGCCGTCCGCGCCGCCGGGCCGGCCCCGGCCGACCTCGACGCCGCGCACCGCGTCGACGGCCTGGCCAACCGGATCTTCCTCGACCCGCTCTTCCACGGCCACTACCCGCAGGACGTCCTGTCCGCCACCGCGCACCTCCTCGACTGGGACTCGGTGATCCGCGAAGGCGACCTGCGGGAGATCTCCCGGCCCATCGACCTGCTGGGCGTCAACTACTACACCCCGACGGTCGTCGGCGCGGCGGACGGACGACAGGACGCCACCGGGCAGGGCGCACCCGGCGACGAGCCCTCGCCCTGGCCGGTCCGCGACGTCCGCTTCCCCACGCTCGCCGGCCCGCGCACCGCCATGGACTGGCCGGTCGACGCCGACGGGCTGTACGAGGTACTCACCCGGCTGCGCGACGACCTGCCGGGCGTGCCCCTCATGGTGACCGAGAACGGTGCCGCGTACGACGACTACAGCGACCCCGCCGGGGACGTCCACGACCCGGAGCGCGTCGCCTACCTGCACGCCCATCTCGGCGCGGTGGCACGGGCGGTCGCGGACGGCGCGGACGTCCGGGGCTACTTCGTCTGGTCGCTGCTGGACAACTTCGAGTGGGCGTACGGCTACGGCAAACGCTTCGGGATCGTCCACGTGGACTTCGCCAGCCAGCGCCGCACACCCAAGGACAGCGCGCGCTGGTACGCCCAGGTGATCCGCTCCGGGACACTGCCGCCGCAGTGAGCGGCGACGGCCTGGGGGAGGTGGGCACCGGCCGGAGACCCGCGCGCGTCGGCGGACGGCGCGGGCGTCCGGTCGGACCGGCGTACCGGCGTACCGGGGTCAGGAACTCGTGAGGATGACGAGCTCCCGGGTCGCCCGGGTCATCGCGACATAGCGGTCGACCGCTCCCCGGACGCCCGCACCGAACGCCTCCGGATCGACGAGGACGACCAGGTCGAACTCCAGGCCCTTCGCGAGCTCGGGCGTCAGCGACCGGACGCGTGGCGTCTCCCGGAAGGCGGCGTCGCCGATGACGCAGGCGATCCCGTCGGCGTGCGCGGCGAGCCAGGTGCCGAGCACCGCGTCCAGATCCGCGACGGACCCGTGCACCACGGGGATGCCGCTGCCGCGGATGGAGGCCGGCACGTTGGCGTCCGGGAGCACGGCCCGGATGACCGGCTCGGCCTCCGCCATGACCTCCTCCGGCGTGCGGTAGTTGATGGTCAGGGAGGCAACGGTGATCCGGTCGAGCCCGACCCGCTCCAGCCGCTCCCGCCACGACTCCGGGAACCCGCGCCTGGCCTGGGCACGGTCCCCGACGATGGTGAAACTCCGGGACGGGCAGCGCAGCAGCAGCATCTGCCACTCCGCGTCGGTCAGTTCCTGTGCCTCGTCCACGACGATGTGCGCGAACGGGCCGGCGAGGGGCTCCGGCTCGGTGCCGGGCAGGGCGGTCTCGTCGATCAGGCTGTCCTGGAGGTCCTGTCCGCGCAGCATCGTCACCGCGCCCTCACCGTCGTCGTCGGCCGCCAGCACGTCGGCGATGACGTCGGCCATGCGCTCACGCTCGGCGGCGACCGCGGCCTCGCGCCGGCGTCTGCGTCGTGACGCCTCGGGGTCGCCGAGCCGCTGCCGCGCCGCGTCCAGAAGCGGCAGGTCGGACACCGTCCAGGCCTGGGCGTCCGGGCGCTGGAGCCTGCGCACCTCGTCGGGGCCGAGCCAGGGAGCGCACATCCGCAGATACGCGGGGACCGACCACAGGTCCCCGACCAGGTCGGCCGCTTCGATCAGCGGCCACGCGCGGTGCAGGGCGGTGACCAGGTCCTCGTCGTTCCGCAGCGACCTGCGGAACAGGGCGGGCGGGACCTCGTCGTCCAGCTTGTCGCTGAGGATGGCCGCCAGCGCCTCCCAGATCTGCTCGCGTGCCTCGTTGTGCGGAGTGCCCGGTTCGGGGGCCTCGAACGCCTCGGCCCAGTCGTCGGCGGTCAGCGGGATGTCGGCCCAGTCGGTGGTGACCGTCATCTCCTCGGCGGGCGGCTCCTCGTAGAACCTGACGGCCGTCTCGATCGCCCGCACCATGCGCGCGGACGACTTCAGCCGGGCCACCTCCGGATCGGGCTCGACCGCGGCTCCGGCCCCCTCCGCGACCAGGTCCCGCAGGGTGCAGATCCGCACGCCCTCCTCGCCGAGGCTGGGCAGGACATCGGCGACATACGACAGATACGGCTGGTGCGGCCCGACGAACAGCACACCGCCCCGCCGGTGCCCGAGGCGGGGATCGGAGTAGAGGAGGTAGGCGGCACGGTGCAGCGCGACGACGGTCTTCCCCGTCCCCGGCCCGCCGTCGACGACCAGAGCGCCGCGTGATCCCGCCCGGATGACGGCGTCCTGGTCGGCCTGGATGGTGGCGAGCACGTCGCGCATCCGGGGCGAGCGGTCGCCGCCCAGGCTGGCGATGAAGGCGGACTGATCGTCAAGCGCGGCGTGCGCTTCGAGCCCGTCGGCGGTGAACACCTCGTCCCAGTAGTCGCTGATGCGGCCGCGGGCCCACCGGTACCTGCGGCGGCTCGCCAGACCCATCGGGTTGGCGTGAGTGGCCGCGAAGAACGGCTCAGCCGCGGGGGAGCGCCAGTCGATCAGCAGCCGGCGCCCCGAACTGTCGGTCAGGCCGAGGCGCCCCACGTAGACGGGCTCGGGGTCGTCCACGCCGACCATGCGCCCGAGGCACAGGTCGAGGCCGAAGCGGCGCAGGGCGCGCAGGCGGCCGGTCAGCCGGTGGACCTCCGTGTCACGGTCCATCGCCTGCCGGCCGAGGCCGCCGGGCGACTTCAGCTCGGCGTCGAGGCGGTCGGACAGTTCGCCGATCGTCTGGTCGAGGCTGTTCTCGATGGCCGCGAAGTGCCGCTCGTCGGCGGCGATCAGCGCCGGATCGGCCTTGGGGGAGAGGTGGTCGGGAAGGTCGAACACGCCGGTGGTCAGCGGGTTCACGTCATCGGCTCCGATCCGAGGTCGCCGGCGTCCATGGGGGCGGCACGGCGGTCGCCGGCCGGCGACTCATACCTCTGCAACCCCGCACACACGTCGCGACTTTCTCAATTCCGCAGGTTCCTGGCCTCGGCCGGTGATTGTGCACGATGACGGGGGCCTTGCCGCAAGGCCCCCGGTGCGCTATATGTTGAGAGTGGCAAGGAGTGGGATCTCCTTGCCTTCGCTGTTTGTGGCGCGGCTTGCGGCCCTGCCCGGAGCCACGCGCTACGACATCCTGACGTCACCCGTGCTGGAGGCGCGCTCCTGCCGCTCCTGGACCGACGCCGCGGCCCGGGAGTCGGCTACGGCTTGAGCCCGACCGCCGCCCAGCCGCCGGACCCGGCTTCGGCCACCTCCGCGGGGCTGACACCGTCCGGCAGGTCGTCGAGACCCGGGTGCCAGTGGTGCAGCAGTTCGATACCGGGCTCCAGCAGGCGCAGCCCGGTGAAGAACCGCCCGACCTCCGCCTTGCTGCGCATCAGGAGGCTGATTCCGTTCGCGCGGTAGATCTCGACCGCCCTGCGTATCGGTTCCGGAGTGACGTCACCGGTCAGATGGGTGATGACCAGGGCCGAACCGGAGGGAAGCGCGGAGAGGAGCCGGTCCACGATGGCGTAGGCCCCGCGCTCGTCCGGAATGAAGTGCAGCAGCGCGATCAGGCTGAGGGCCACCGGCCGCGACAGGTCGAGGGTCTCGCGGAGCTCCGGCGCGTTCAGGATGGTGTCCGGCTCGGTGACGTCCGCGTGGATGAAGGCGGTGCGGCCTTCGGGCGTGCTGGTCAACAGGGCCTGGGCGTGCGCCAGGACGACGGGGTCGAGGTCGGCGTAGACCACCCGGCACTCGGGGGCCACGGCCTGCGCGACCTGGTGCAGGTTCGGCTCGGTCGGAATACCGGTGCCGATGTCGAGGAACTGCCGGATTCCCACCTCACCGGCGAGCCGGCGGACCGCCTGGCGCATGAAGGCCCGGTTCAGCCGGGCGACCAGCGGCACCGCCGGGAATGCCTGCTCCACCGCCTCGGCCGCCTGCCGGTCCGCGTCGTAGTGGTCCTTGCCGCCCAGGTAGTAGTCGTACATCCGGGCCGGGTGCGCCCGGCCCAGGCCCAGGCCGTCATCGTCCGCCATGCGCGTGCCTCCACTCCGGCGCGGTGGTTCGCGTCCGTCTCCGACTCTGCACAAGGGGCAGTCGGTGGTCACCGGCGTGACGGGTGCCGTCACAGCCGGTGTCGACCGCACATCAGCGTAGGCGACCTGACACGAATGCAGGGGCTTGGACCAGCCATTCTCCGGTCACCGGGTCGCCCGGGGGTGGGGCGTTCGGAGAGCTGGGGCGCGCCAGGCCGGAACCGGGCGCCGACCGGGCCGGTGGGAATGCCGGAGCGGGCGACGTGCCGGAACGTCCTGCTCGCCGTCTGGGCCGAACTCGGCACGGGAACGCGCCGGTCGGCGGCGAGCGCGGCGGCGCTGACGGCGTCCAGTCGGTCACCAGGCCGCGCGGCTGACGAAGAAGGAGTCGGCGCCGCGAGGGGACACCGCCGTGCCGACCGCCATCGCTCGCCCGCGCGGGCTAGCCTGCCCATGGCGGGAGAACCAAGCACTCGAACGAGGAATCAGATGATCTTCATCACCGCGAAGTTCCGGATCTTGCCCGAGCACGCCGACCGGTGGCCCGAAATTGCCGCTGAGTTCACGCAGGCGACGCGAGGCGAGCCGGGATGCCTGTGGTTCGACTGGTCCCGCAGCGTGGCGGATCCCACCGAGTACGTCCTGGTGGAGGCGTTCCGTGACGAGCAGGCCGGTGCCGATCACGTCAACTCGGCCCACTTCAAGGCGGCGCAGCGGACACTGCCGCCTCACCTCGCCGAGACTCCGCGGATCGTCAACATGAACGTCCCACAGGACGACTGGTCTCTCCTGGGGGAGATGGCGGTGCAGCGGGAGGGGTGAGCCGGGACAGCGGGTGCGGTCCGGCCCGCTGCGGGCGGATTCGCCGGGCTACGCTGTCTGATCCGGGAGAACTCGTCCGCGGCGTCCACCGCTTCCCGCTTCTGGAGGGCTGAGTCCTGCACGAGATACGCGCCTACGCGACGCAGGGCCGAACGGCTCAGCGGGCGGTGTGGATCTGCGCTGTGCTGTTCGCCCCGGGACTGGCGGTGACGGCAGGGCTGCTGACGCGGTTCCAGGTCGTCGGCGGAGGCATCTGCCTCATCGACCTCTTCACTCCCGTGCTCGGCCTGTGCGCTGTGTACCTGTCGGTCCGGGCATGGCACGTGGACCTGAGCGACGGCCGTCTGCTGACGGCCCGCACCATCTCCGGTCGGCGGACTCTCGACCTGGGGGCGCTGCGGAGGGTCGGCCGGATAGAGCTGTCCGGGCGTGGCCGGCCCACGGACCGGCTCGTGCTCACCGACGCGCACGGGGTCCGTATCGCTGTGGACCGGTTGCGCGACGGCACCAAGGCCGACATGGTCTTGGGTGCCGCTCCCGACGGCTGGGCGGACCATGTGGTCGTGTCGAAGCGCGCCGCAGCGCGGCTCTTCTCCCAACTGCAGCATGGACCGCATCCGCTCGCCGAGGAATTCGTGACGCGGTACCGGGGGAAGGGCCATGCCCACGCGGGACCCAGCGAGGGGACCGCCTGGCTGCCGTTCCTCCCGCTGCTGCTGGCCGTGGGATGCCTCCTGCTGGCGGGGGTCCTGCTGGCGGTCAGCCTCTCCATCGCCGGAGGCGGACACTAGACGAATAAGGGCTCCGAGCAGAAGGGGCGGTCGATCAGACCCCGGCGACCGGTGCCGTGGATCGCAAGGCGCCGGTTCGTCCTCGTACTGGGCGCACTCGGATGCATCGGCCGGGCAGCGAAGTGCGGTGCCAGGCGTCCACACGGTCTCCGCGGGCGCATCGCGCCAGGCAACCTCGGCCCGCAGCACGTACATCACGCCGGCGAACGCCTCCCGGTCCGGTATACGCAGACGTCCGGGACGGTCGGCATGGCGCTCGGGAACGGGCGGCAGCAGCGGAGCCGCGCGTGCCCACCGGTCCTCCGGAACAAGCCCGGTGATCAGGCGCGCTGGGTTCTTGCTGGTCACAAGGAGTGTTGCGGCACCTGACCGACGGCCTGGCGTCTGCACCGCAGGGCACTCTCATTGACCGTGGCTGACCGCCTGTTCTGGCACGGATCCGGCACGGATGTCGTGCCCGGCCTCTTTTTGCCCTGGTTCTCGACGGACGGGTTTGTGAGCTGGGGGCTTGTGGGGTGGTGGGGCTCTGACCTGGGGCGGCGTTGTCAGCGGTTGTCGGCCTTGGTCAGCGTTGAGCGGCGGTTCACGGCCCGGGGACGGCCCAGGGGCGTCTGATCCGCCCACTGGCTGGCCGGCCAGGTGCCGACCGGGCGCGCGCCTCGCACTCACGCGCTACCTCCAGTTGGGCATGGTGGTCTCTGCGATGGACCCCCATGGTCAGCAGAGGCGTGGATGTCAGCCGGGTCTGGGACGCTACCTGCCATGACTGACAATCTGATCGGCACCCAGGCGCCGATGCGTCGTATCGCGGACCCAGAACAGGCGATCGCAGCGCTCGAACAGGCGGTTCCTGGACTGGCAGAGCACCGCAGATCAGAGCCCGCCATCCTCGACTGGGCCTTGCTCGAAGACGGCTTGGGCACCATGCTGCCCGCCGATTACAAGCGGCTCGCAGAGTGGTACCCGACCTTCGCCCTCGGAGACTTTGTCCTCGTCGGCCTTCCCGAACCGGGGCAGGAACACCGCCGGCTTCGCGGCATCCGCGATGAACTTGAAGTTGTCATCCAGGAATGGTGGGAGGCGGATATGTCGATCGGCGCACGTCCGCATCCGGCACCAGGCGGACTACTTCCGTGGGCGGAGTCCTTCGAGGGTGACAAGTTCCTTTGGAGCACGACTGGAGAGAACCCGCAGCAGTGGCTGGTCACCATCGCGTCCCGTAACGGCGGTTGGTGGCACTACGAAGGTGGCGCAGTCCAGTTCCTGGCCGAGTACTGCAACGGAACGTTGGAGCCTTGGGCACTGCCTCCAGTCGAGCCCGAGGTCACTCCCTGTTAAGCGCTTCGTATGGTCGGCGGAGTCTCAACGACTCAGTCATGTGCCACTGCCGGGCCTTGGAGCACCAGTTTACAAGAGAGGCAGGGGTGGGGGGC
>JBEHXI010000176.1:0-16412 GCA_048498775.1 Actinomycetota bacterium
CGGCTCGTGGCGGGGGAGACGCTCCTCCGCCACGAGCCGCTGTGCGCCCCGCTGTGCCACCGGCTCGGCCGGTCAGTCGGTGACGTTGTGCAGAATCCGGTCCAGGAGCCCGCTGAGCTGCTGGATGTCCTCGTCGCTCAGGCCGTCCAACATGCGCTGCTGGCTCTTGAGCGCGACCTTTTCGATCACCGCGTACATGTCCTCGCCCTCCGCGGTCAGTTCCACGGTGGCGGCGCGCCGGTCGGCGCTGTTGCGCGTGCGTACCACGAGCCCGCGGCGCTCCATGGTCTCCAGATGCCGAGAGAGCGTCGGTCCCTCGATGCTGAGGTACTGCGCGAGCGACCGCTGGATCACCGGGCCCTCCAGCTTCAGCGTGGCGAGCACGGTCCAGGTCGCGAAGGTGGCACCGGACTTGCCGAGTTCCTCCTCGAAGAAGGCCCGGCTCTCCTTCGCCGCCAGGCGCAGCTTCGGGGCGATGCTGTGGCGCAGCCACTCGGGCGCCGCTCCTGCCGCCGCCGGCGTCGCATCTGCGATTTGCCTTTGCCTCGGCACCAGTACCTCCGCTCGTTCCTTATCAACCAAGAGGGTATCCCCGGGCACGGGGAGCGGCCAGCCGAGGGAGGTTGACCATGGGTGAATTAATTCGTTAGGATACTAAGTAATTGGTGATCCGGCAACCACTGGAGCCCTTGTGAGTGATGTCAGTACGGGCGCAGCCGTACCCTCCGCCTTATCAGCCGGGCAGTCCGCGCCGACCAGGCGCGCCTGGCTGGGCCTCGCGGTCATCTTGCTGGCCGCTTTCATGGAACTGCTCGACGTCACCGTCGTGACCGTCGCCTCGCCGGAGATCCAGACTTCGCTCGGCGCAAGCTACGCGCAGGTCCAGTGGATCCTGGCGGGTTATCAACTCGCCTTCGCAGCCGGTCTCGTGGCCGGCGGCAGGCTCGGCGACATCTACGGATGCCGCCGCATCTTCGTCTATGGAGTGCTGGCCTTCGCCGGGGTCTCGCTGCTGTGCGGGCTGGCCGCGAACGGCCCGATGATCGTGTGCTTCAGGCTGCTCCAGGGCATGGCGGCCGCTCTGATGTTCCCCCAGGTCGTCTCGATCATCCACGTCACCTTCACGGGCAAGCACCGGGCCGCGGCGTTCGGCGCGCTCGGCGGGGTCACCGGTCTGGCAGGCATCGCCGGCCCGCTCGTCGGCGGCTCGCTGATCGATCTCAACCTGTTCGGTTCGGACTGGCGGGCGATCTTCCTGATCAACATCCCCATCGGCCTTCTGGCCGCTGTCGGGGCGCACACACTGGTCACGGAGTGGAAGTCGGACCAGCGGCCCCGGCTGGACCTGGCCGGCACGTTGATCGGCACGGCCGCCGTGGCCCTGGTGATCTTCCCGCTGATCCAGGGGCGGGACGCGCACTGGGCCTGGTGGATCTGGGCGCTGCTCGGCCTCTCGGCGTTGACGTTCCTGCTGTTCCTGCGGCACCAGCGGTCCCTGGAGCGGCGCGGCAGCTCTCCCGTCATCGACCCGGCGCTCTTCCGCGGCGGCTCCTTCGGTGTCGGCCTGATCGTGCAGTTCATGTGCTTCGCGGGCGTCTCGGCCTTCTTCCTCGTGCTCGCCGTCGAGTTGCAGGCCGGGTACGCGTGGTCTGCCCTGCGCACCGGTCTGGCCTTCCTGCCCATCGCCCTCGGCACCGGTATGGCCTCCGGCATCGCCATTCCGCTGCTGCCCAAGCTGGGGAAGATCGTGCTGCAGATCGGCGCCGTGGTCATGATGCTCGGCATGGGCGCGCTGATGTACACCCTCCACCAGCACCCCGACGACCTGTCCTTCTGGAAGCTCACGCCCGCCGGCATCGTCGTGGGCCTCGGCCTGGGCATGATCGTCACCACGGTGAACGACGTGGTGCTCGCCGAGGCGGTCGGGCCGAGCGCCGGCTCCGCCGCGGGCGTGCAGGCCACCGTGGGCCAGGCGGGCAACGCGGTCGGCGTGGCCATCCTCGGAGCCCTCTTCTTCGGGCTGCTGAGCGGAAACGCGACGGCGGCCGCCCAGCACGAAGTACCGCGGTTCCGCTCGGAGCTGGCGGCAGCCGCCGTGTCCCCACAGACGGCCGCCGGCCTGGAGCGCTCACTGGTCACCTGCTTCACCGACCAGGCCGGAGCCAGCGACCCCGGCAAGCTCCAGCCCAGCTGCACCGCGCTCCTGGCCCAGGCCCGGCAGACCGGCAGCCCCGCGGTGATGGACGCGGTGAACAAGACGATGACCACGACCAAGCAGAAGCACTTCTCGGCATCGATGCGGACCAGCCTCTTCTACGAGGTGGCGGTCTACGCCCTGGTGTTCCTGCTCGTCTTCATGCTCCCGCTGCGCCGTGGCCTGCAGGCGGGAACCGCACACTAGGAGATCCCGAACCGGGAAGGGGAATGTCGGATGGACGCAGGGGAGCAAGACGAGTTCTCCGGGAAGACCGCGCTGGTCACCGGGGCGAGCAGCGGGATCGGCGCTGCCACGGCCCGGCTGCTGGCCAGACGCGGCGCCGCCGTCGTGGTGAACTACCGCAGCGGGAAGGACGCGGCGCTGGAGGTGGTGGCCGGCATCGTCGGGGCCGGCGGCACGGCGGTGGCGCTGCAGGCGGATGTCACCGACGCCGGGGACGTGGCCCGGATGGTCGAGGAGGCCGAGGGGGCGGTGGGCCCGATCGACGTCCTCGTCGCCAACGCGGCGGGGGTGGACGGGCGGACCGCACGGCCCGGACCGCTGCTGAAAACGCCGCTCGAGACGGCTCTGCACGTGGTGGACGCACAACTGCGCGCCTTCCTCAACCCGGTGCACGCGGTGGTCCCCGGCATGATCGAACGGGGCAGCGGCGGAGCGGTGGTGGCCGTGGGAGCGTCCCTGTCCAAGCGTTCCCCCGAGGGGTTTGCATCGCTGTCGATGTCGAAGTCCGCGCTGGAGGCCGCGGTCAAGACGTTGGCGAGGGAGGCGGGGCCGGCCGGCGTACGGGTGAACATGGTGGCTCCGGGACTGATCCTGAGCGCCCTGGCCGCCAAGATGCCGGACGAGGTGAAGGCTGCCAACGCGGATCGCACCGCCGTGAAGCGCAACGGTCTGCCCGAGGACGTAGCGGAGTCCGTGGCCTTCCTGGCCAGTGCCCGCTCGTCGTACCTGGCGGGTACGTATCTGTTGGTCGACGGCGGTACCGCGATGGTCTGACCCTGCGTCCGGCGCATCCACGTGGGGGGGGGGGGGGGGGGGGGGGGGGGGGGAGGAGAGGGGCGGGGGCCCAAGGCTGCAGCCTTGGGCCCCCGCCACGTGGTGCGTTACCGGCGTGTGTACACCGTGAGGCCCTGGCAACGCCACCGTCACCTGCGGCGTGTCGCCGGCAGGCGGGTCAGGAATATTCATCCCGCGGGTTGATATGCCTGCCGCGGCAGCGTGATAGTTTCAGGCCAGTGGAAACGAGCGGGGGCGTGCCCGGTCGAGGCGCCCCGATAACACCGTGATGCATCCTTCGCACCTTCTGGGGGAGTGATGGGGGAGCAGTCCACGCAAGACGCTGAAATAGTCCACATCGAGATCGAGCAGCGAGCGCTGCGTCAGATCTTCGGTCGATTCGCCACTGGTGTAACAGTCATCACCGCGAAATTCGGGGGAGAGCTGTTCGGAGTGACGGTGAACTCGTTCACCTCGCTCTCTCTCGATCCGCCGCTCGTCCTTTTCTGCATTCACAGCAGGTCGTCCTTCCGTGCGGCACTCGGCATCGGGGCGACCTTCACCGTCAACATCCTCTCCGAGGAGCAGAAGGACATCCCGGCTCTGTTCGCCTCCGGGGCGGACCGTTTCCTCAAGGTGAACTCCCTCCCGGGACTGGGTGGCAGTCCGGTGCTCACCCACTCGCTGGCCTACGTCACCTGCGAGGTCACGCAGGAGGTGCCCGGAGGCGACCACATGATCGTGATCGGCAGGGTGGCGGACATCGGCCTGCTGCGCGGTTCGGCCGCACCGTTGGGTTTCTACGGCGGCGCGCTGCACAAACTCATGCCCTATCGATAGGCGATCGGATCAAACGGGGGTTGATCGTGGCAATACGCTTCAGGCTGCTCGGACAACTGCAGGTGCGCGACGAGGATCGCATTCTCACTCCCCAGGCGCACAAACTGCGTGTGCTGCTCGCCGCTCTGCTGGTCCATCACCACAGAGTTCTCTCGATCGGTTCACTGATAGACGAGCTGTGGCCGCAAGGGCCGCCACGCACCGCCCTGCAGGCGCTCCGCGTGTACATCTCCCAATTGCGGAAGGTGCTGCAGAGCAGCAGTTCATCCGGCCATATCGCCCTGGTCGGCGAACCCCCCGGTTACTACTTGGCGATTGACGACGGAATGCTGGACATCGTTGAATTCGACCAGCATCGGGAGCTCGCCCGAACGGCCCACGAGCGACATGACGTCGAGACGGCGCTCCACCACTACCGGGCGGCCGCGAAGCTCTGGCGCAGCACGCCTCTTGCGGGGCTGCGTGAGGGCATGCTGATGCGCAGCGCCGCATCCAGGCTCGAGGAGTCGTGGATGGCCGTCGAGGAGGGGCGCATCTCCCTCGAGGTGAGGGTCCACCGGAGCCGGGGCGAGGCCATCGCGGAGCTCCGCGAACTGGTCGCCAGGTTCCCGTTCAACGAGCGCCTGCACGCCCTGCTGATGATCGCGCTCTTCCTGTCCGGGCGCAGCGGCGAGGCGCTCCAGGTCTATCGCAGCACCCGCCAATGCCTCATCGACGAACTCGGCATAGAGCCGGGCGACGATCTCCGTCTGATCCACCAGATCGTTCTGGACTCGGACCGGGCGGCGCTCGAGAACGTCGGCATGTGGACGGCCTGACACCGCAAACCGAGAGGACAACGTGATGACTGTGGCAGACAACCCGCCCTCGACGGCGGATGTGACCGGTCCTATCGACGACGCCTTCGACATCATGCTCGTCGGCTGGTCGTTCGTGCGCAGCAAGCTGCTCATGACGGCCCTGGACCTCGGTCTGTTCGAAGAGCTCAGCAAGGAGCCGGGGACGGTGGAGCACATCACCTCCCGGCTCGGACTGCACCCGCGGGGCTCCCGAGACTTCCTTGACGCGCTGGCGGCGCTCGGGGTCCTGGAGCGCGACGACTACGGCGTCTACCGCAACAGCCCGGCCGCGAACCGCAACCTGATTCCCGGTCGGCAGGGGTACGTCGGCGGCTTCCTGGCCATGACCACCGAGTTCATGGGCGCCGGCTGGGAGAGTCTCGCCACGATGCTGCGTACCGGGACCGGCCATGGGCAGGACGCCGGCGCGGTGCCCTTCGCCCAGATCTTCCGCGATCCGCAGCGGCTGCGCCAGTTCCTCTCGGCGATGGACAGTCTCAACGGGGCCGTCGGGCCCGAGCTGGCCCGCGGCTACGACTGGTCGCGCCACCGGTCCTTCGTGGACATCGGCGGCGCGCGCGGCAACCTGGCCTGCACGCTGCTGCTCGCCCACTCGCACCTGCGGGGTGGTGTCTTCGACCGCCCCGTCATGAAGCCGTTCCTGGAGGAACTGGCAGAGGAGCGCGGTGTGCCGGACCGGATCACCTTCCACGGCGGTGACTTCTACGTCGACGAGATCCCCGCTGCCGACGTGGTGATCTTCGGCAACGTGCTGCACGACACGCCGGTCGACACCCGCCGGAGCCTGATCGCCCAGGCGGCCGCCGGGATCCCCGCGGGCGGAGCGGTGATCGTGTACGACCCGATGATCGACAACGACCGCCGGGGCGCCGACAACCTGCTGCTCAGCCTCACCATGATGCTCCAGTCGCCGGCGGGCAACGAGTACACGCCCGCCGAGTGCCTCGGGTGGATGGAGGAGGCCGGTCTCGAGGTGGAGAGCGTGTTCCGGCTGCCCGCCCATGTGACGGCGGTCGTGGGACGCAAGCCCGCCTGATCGCGGAGCGGAGTGGAGCGACGGCCGGCGGTCGGCGTGGCTGCCGTTGTCGATTGACAGCGCAGTCTGCCCCGGAGATACTTAGTGAGGTTGCTAACTAAATCTGACGGTCGACCCTGGGTGTCGTCGACCGGCGGCCGAGAGGGGAAACGGGTATGGCCAAGGAGTATGTCGACCTGACGATCATGCTGGTCAGTCATGACGCCTTCCGGCGCGACATCCGTCGTCTGCAGAAGGCGGCGGCGAGCCGGGCGCTGGACAACCCGCTGGAGGGCAAGCGGGTGCGGACCGGCTGGGAGATCTTCAAGACGCAGCTGCTCATCCACCACGAGGGCGAGGACCGGGACCTGTGGCCGCGCATGGCCAAGGGCTTCTCCGGCAGCGCCGAGCGCCTCTCCACGCTGCGCGAACTGGAGGCCGAACACGAGCAGATCGACCCGCTGCTCGCCGAGGTCGAGGCGGCGATGGCGGACCCGGAGTCGCGGCGGGACCGGCTCGAGCAGGCGGTGGGGCAGCTCGGCGACTGCCTGGAGTCCCACCTGGAGCACGAGGAGAAGGACGGACTCCCGTACGTCCAGGAGGCGTTGTCGGAGAAGGAGTGGAAGGCCTTCATCGGCGACCAGCGCAACAACCTGGGCTTCAAGGGGGCGGCGGAGTTCTTCCCCTGGGTGCTCGACGAGGCCACCCCGGAGAACGTCAAGAAGGTGAGTTCCATCATGCCGCCGCCGCTGCGGCTGGTCATGAAGACGATGTGGACGCCCGCCTACCAGTCCCGGGGGACCTGGGCGAACTGAGGCGGATCGCTACGGCCTTCCGCGTTCACCGCCCTTGATGGCGGCTTTATTCCGCTGTGCGACGGTGACTGGGTCCTCGGTGGTTCCGGCTCGAACTCGCGGGGCGGGTGTGCGCGTCCGACAGAGCACTGTGTCGGACACGCGCACCCGCCCCGCGGCGCTACAGGGCCCGCCGAGGAGCCGGGACCCCAGCGCACTCGGAGGAAGCCATGGAGAGCGGAATACTCGCGGACAACGGATTCAAGCTGGGTCTGTTCGCGTCCAACGCGTCATCAGGACTGGCCATCACGACGATTCCCGAGCGCTGGTCGGGGAGTTGGCCGGACAACGTCCGCCTCGCACAGCTCGCCGACCGGCTCGGGTTCGACTTCCTGCTGCCGGTGGGCCGTTGGATCGGCTGGCCCGGCACCGCCTTCCATGACAGCGTGCTGGAGACCATCACCTGGGCCGGCGGGCTGCTGGCGGTCACCCGTCGGATCTCGGTCTTCGCCACCGTGCACAGCGCCCTGGTGCCGCCCGTCGTCGCGGCGAAGCAGCTGGCGACGCTCGACCGGATCGGCGGCGGCCGGGCCGGGCTCAACATCGTGGCCGGGTGGTACCAGGCAGAGTACGAGGCATTCGGGCTGGACCTGCCCGGCAGCCCGGACCGGCGGTACGCCCACGCCCAGGAGTGGTGGGACGTGGTCTCCGGACTCTGGAGCAGTGAGCAGCCCTTCGACCACGACGGTGAGTTCTTCCCCGGGATGCGCGGGCTGCACACCAGCCCCAGGCCGGCGGCCGGCCGGCTGCCGGTCGTCAATGCCGCGGTGTCGGGGCCGGGACGCGACTTCGCCGCCCGCAACGCCGACTTCCTGCTGACCGCCACTTTTGACCCCGGACGCGATTCCGCCCTGGTGCAGGACGTCAAACGGGCGGCCCGGGCCGACGGCGGGCGAGGCGTCGAGGTGCTCACCAACGCCTTCGTGGTGTGCCGGCCCACGCACGGCGAGGCCGAGGAGTTCCTGCACTACTACGCCGACGAGCACGCCGACTGGGAAGGCGTCGACACGGTGATGAGCGGGCAGGGCATCAACCCGCAGTCGTTCAGCGAGGAGCAGATCGCGCTGTTCCGGCCCCGCTTCGCCGCCGGCCACGGAGGCCTCCCGCTCGTGGGCACGCCCGACGAGGTGGCCGAGACCATTCGGGCCATCGCCCGGGCCGGCGCCGGCGGGCTCGCGCTGTCGTTCGTCGACTACCTGGGCGAGCTGGAGTATTTCGCCTCCGAGGTCGTACCCCGGTTGGAGAAGGCCGGGATCCGGCGCCCCGCGGCCGTCAGCTGACTATCATGCGATAACCGAACGACAGTCCGGAAGTGCGCGAAACGTTCACATCGAAGCAACTCGCCATTCGGGTTCCGGCGTCTCCAGTGGTCCGACCAGCGCCGCGGTACGCCGGTGAAAGGGGGACCCCGATGCTAGCCGTGGTGGTCATGGGAGCGAACGAGGACCACAGAGAGGCACTGGAGGAGCGGATCGCGGCTCTGGACGGCTTCGCCGTGCTGCCCGCCGAGCCGGGACTCCGGGACGCCGACGTGGTCGTGGTGGCGATGGACAGGGACGGACTCGGCATCACCCGCCGTGTCGCCTCGCGCGCCGTGGCGGCCCAGCAGCCGATGATGCTGGTGGTGGACGAGCCTTTTGAGGAACTCGTCGGCGTGACCTGGTTCGGGGCGCGCGGCATCGTGCCGAGCTCGGCCTCGGACCGGGAACTCGCCGACTGCGCCGAGCTCGTGGCCCGGGGCTGCACGGTGGTGTCGGAGGAGATCCTCCGCGACGGGCGGGTCGGCGGCTACGCGCTGGCCTTCGAGTGGACGCTGCACCATGACTCCGGAAGCGTGCTCGACGCGCTCTCCCGGCGTGAGATGGAGGTCCTCAAGCTGGTCGGGACGGGGCGCAACAACACCGAGATAGCCGGGAAGCTGTGGCTGAGCAGCAACACGGTGCGGTCCCATGTGCAGCGGCTGATGCGGAAACTGGGCCTGCGCAACCGCCTGTGCCTGATCATCTTCGCCCATGAGCTCGGGCTCGTGAACCCCGAGGACGTCGTCGTCAGCAGTGAGGACGGCATGGCGGACCGGCCCTGCCCGACGGGAGCAGGGCCCGTCCGCAAGACGGTGAGCGGCGGTCAGCCGGCGTCAGACCCGGTACATACGCCGGACCATGGACTGGAGAACGGGACGCGGTAGCGCCCCGAGGAAGAACGGCTGGGAGCGGTTCATCGCCCCCGGGGTGACGAAGGCGCGGCCCTTGGCGACGGCCCGCAGCGAGGGCGTGACGACCTGCTCGGGCCGCATCCAGGCCAGCTTGGGCAGGCCTTCCGTGTCGAGGCCGGCGACCTCGTGGAACTCGGTGCGGACCAGACCGGTCCGCACGGTCGTCACGTGCACTCCGCGGGCCCGGGCCTCCATGAACAGGCTCTCGCCGAAGGAACCGAGAAATGCCTTGGAGGCTCCGTAGACCGCGGACTTCGGCATCGGCAGCCCGGACACGATGGACGAGACGTTGAGGATGCCGCCGTGCCGGCGCTCCTGCATCTGACCCAGCGCGGCATGGCTGAGCACCACCGGCGCCACCACGTTGACCCGGATCTGGTGGGTCTCGTCCTCCAGCGGCAGCTCGCTGAAGTACCCGGAGGAGCCGTAGCCGGCGCAGTTGACGAGCAGGTCGACCGGCCGGTCCCGGGCGCCCGCGCGCTCCGCCGCGACCCGCAGGTCCTTGTCGTCCCCCAGATCGAGGGGGAGTACCTCGGCCGTGATGCCGTACTGCTCGGTGACGCGGGCCGCCAGCTGCCGGAGCCGTTCCTCGCGGCGCGCCACCAGGGTGAGGTCGGCGCCGGAGCGGGCCAGCTGCTCGGCGTACTCGGCGCCGAGACCGCTGGACGCACCGGTGATCAGGGCGCGCTTGTAGGGATAGGACATGGTGGGCCTCCATCAGGTCTGAGGGGGCACGGACGTGAGCGGGGCGTGGTGCGCGCCTGCCGGGATCGCCTGGCCCTGGACTCCTCGCGGACCGCACGCCCGGTCGGCACCGCCGTCCGCCCGCGCATAGCCCTGACGGGGAACGAGCGGGCCCGCCAGGGCGGTGGTGACGAGGGCCATCAGCACCATCATCGTGAACATGCGGGCGTCGAGTACGCCCATGCTCACCCCGGCATTGATGATGATCAGCTCGGTCAGGCCGCGGGTGGTCATGAGAATTCCGATCACCGAGGACTCGCGCCAGCCCAGGCCCGACAGCCGTGCGGCCCCGGACGCGCCCGCCAGCTTGCTGAGGCAGGCGACGCCCACGACGGCCGCCAGCTCCACGAGCCCCGGTCCGCCGAGCCGCGTGATGTCGACCGACAGTCCCGTGGTGATGAAGAAGATGGGCATGAGCACGTTGGTGATGTGCTCCAACGGCACGTGCACCTGGGACCTGAGGAGCTTCATCGAACCGCGCGGCATGACCAGGCCGAAGGCGAAGGCACCGAAGATCGCGTCGAGTCCGATCGCGTGCGTGGCGTACCCGGAAGCGAACACCCCTGCCGCGACCAGCGGCAGCAGCCTCGGCGAGACCATGTCGTCGCGGGTCAGCCGGTCCACCAGGACGCGCAGCAGCGGCCGTACAACCGCGACCAGCACGACGGCGTACAGGAGCGAGCCCCCCGCCATCGTCAGCAGATGACCGGAGCCGGAGGCGACCGTCACCACCGATACGACGGCCAGCATGCACCAGGCGAGCGCGTCGCCGATCGCCGCGCTCGCCAGCGCGAGCACACCCACCCGGGTGTGCTGCAGGCGGTGTTCGAGGATGATGCGGGCGAGCACCGGGAACGCGGTGATCGCCATGGCGGTGCCCACGAAGAGGACGAACGGCGTCTGCTCGACGTGGTGTCCCGCCACGGTGTCGTGGCGGGTGTAGAGCCAGTACGCCAAGGCGACACCGGTGGCGAAGGGGACCGCGATGGCGGACAGGGAGATGCCGAGCACCGTTCTCGGCCGCTCCCGGATCCGCCCCGGATCCGCCTCCCAGCCGATCAGGAACATGAAGAGCAGGATGCCGACCTGGGCGATCGAGGAGAGACCGGAGCGGGTCTCCTGCGGGAACAGCCGGTCCGGCAGATCCCCGGGCAGCAGCCCCAGCAGGCTAGGCCCCAGCAGGATCCCCGCCGCGATCTCCGCGATCACCGGCGGCTGTCGCACCCGTCGCAGCACCGGGACGAGCAGGGAGCCCGCGACCAGGATCACCGACACCCCGGCCCCTGTCTCCGCGAGGACAGCGGCCGTGTTCTGCGCCATCCCTAGTCTCCTGCGCCGGGAGGGCCGCCGGGACGGCCGCCGGGAGGACCGCCCTGGGGGCGCAGCCCCCTGATGCGGTGCCGAGTGGCCAGCTCCTGCATCCGCTCCCAGTCGGGCGGGCCCTGCCGGTCGAGCAGAGCGCCGAGCTCCTCGAACCACGCCTCCACGCCGCCCGGAGTGGCGATGCACAGCATCCTGCTCGGCCTGTCCCAGGTGTTCACGAAGGCATGGCCCATACCGCGCGGGCCGTACACCAGGGTGCCGGTGGGCGCACTGTGCTTCGCGCCGTCGAGTTCGATCTCGTATTCGCCCTCGATGACGTAGAAGGATTCGTCCACGTCCTCGTGAATGTGCAGGGGCGGTCCGCCGCCCGGCGGTGTGGTCACCTCGAAGAACGAATAGAGGCCGCCGGTGTCCTCACCGCGAAGCAGCCAACGTCCCGTCTCACCAGCCCACTTGATGGGTTTCACGCCGTCGAGTTCGACGACGTGTCCGCGCGTCACCGTCATGTGCAGCCCCTTCGATTCGACTGCGATCGAGTATCGGAGCACCCGATAAAGCCCCGCATAAGCACGAAGTGGAGCCTCGGCTTTGCGGCGGACTAATCCGAGCTTTTTTCGTCCCTCGCAGACTCGGACGAGCACGGCCACGTGTGTGATGCCTTGTCAGGCGGAGGGAGAGTGAGGGGCGTGTCGCAGGCAGACCGGCACGTTGACACAGCGGTGGAGGGGGTGGGTGCACAGCAGGACGACGGGACGGGCGGGCTGCCGGCCGAGGGGCTGCGCGACCGTATGGCGGAGCTGGCCGTCATCAAGCAGCGGGCGGTCGAGGGCCTCAACGAGGAGGCGGCCGCCCGGCAGCACCGGCTGGGCAAACTGACGGCGCGGGAGCGCATCGAGCGGTTGCTCGATCCCGGGTCCTTCACCGAGCTCGAGGTGCTGCGCCGGCACCGCGCGACCGACTTCGGGATCGGCGCCAAACGGCCCTACACCGACGGAGTCGTCACCGGCTGGGGCACCGTGGGCGGCCGCAAGGTCTTCGTCTACGCCCATGACTTCGGCATCTTCGGCGGCTCCCTCGGCGAGGCGCACGCGGCCAAGATCCACAAGGTGATGGACCTGGCCGCGAGCTCCGGTGCCCCGCTGATCGGCCTGAACGACGGGGCCGGCGCCCGGATCCAGGAGGGCGTCCTCGCGCTCGCGGGCTACGGCGGGATCTTCCGCCGCAATGTCGAGGCCTCCGGCGTCATCCCGCAGATCAGCGTGATGCTGGGACCGTGCGCGGGCGGTGCGGCCTATTCGCCGGCGCTGACCGACTTCGTCCTGATGGTGCGCGAGACCGCGAGCATGTACGTCACCGGCCCCGACGTCATCAAGGCGGTGACCGGCGAGGAGATCGACTTCGAGGGGCTCGGCGGCGCCGACGTCCACGCCCGGTCCGGTCAGGCGACCTTCGTCCACGACGACGAGGAGCAGGCGTTCGAGACGCTGGCCTGGCTGCTGTCGTTCCTGCCCGCCAACAATCGGGAGTTCCCGCCCGAGGGCCCCGTGGACGACCCCCCGGACCGGCCTTGCGACGCCCTCCTCGACATCATCCCCAGCTCCCCGAACCAGCCCTACGACGTACGGCGGGTGATAGAGGAGATCGTCGACCACGGGGACTTCCTCGAACTCCAGCAGGCGTGGGCCGGCAATGTCGTCATCGGCCTGGCACGGATCGGCGGGATCGTGGTCGGCGTGGTCGCCAACCAGCCGATGGTGCTGGCCGGCGTCCTGGACATCGAGGCCTCCCAGAAGGCCGCCCGGTTCATCAGGTTCTGCGACTGCTTCAACATCCCGCTGGTGACGCTGGTCGATGTGCCCGGGTTCCTGCCCGGTGTCGACCAGGAGCACAACGCCATCATCCGGAACGGCGCCAAGCTGCTGTACGCGTACTGCGAGGCGACGGTGCCCCGCATCCAGGTGCTGATGCGCAAGGCGTACGGCGGCGCGTACATCGTGATGGACTCCCGGTCCATCGGCACCGACCTGTCCTTCGCCTGGCCGTGCAACGAGGTGGCGGTGATGGGCGCGGAGGCGGCGACGAACGTGATCCACCGCCGGGCCATCCTGGGCGCCGACGATCCGCAGGAGACCCGCAGGGCGCTGATCGAGGATTACCAGCGCACCCTGATGCACCCGTACTACGGCGCCGAGCGCGGCCTGGTGGACGACGTCATCGACCCGCGGGACACCAGGTCCGCCGTGCACGCCGGCCTGGAGATGCTCCGCTCGAAGCACGTCGCCCTTCCGCAGCGCAAGCACGGCAATTCGCCGCTGTGACCCTTACCGAACAACACGAGGAGCCACGTTTCTCATGAACGAGGAGACCGCAGGCAGCACGCGGCCCGAGATCCGCAAGGTCGCCGTCGGCGATGTGCCCGTCAACCGGCACCGGGGCGGCACGCTCCGCACGCTGCTGGGCCCTGCCAACGCCGGAGCGACCAGTGGGTTCATGGGCCTGGCCCGACTTGAGCCCGGTGAGTACATCAGCGAGCACTACCACCCCTACTCGGAGGAGTTCGTGTTCCTGCTGTCCGGGCGCATCACCATGCTGCTCGACGGGCAGCCCCTCGAACTGGAGCCCCGGGAGGGCCTGTTGGTGCCGATCAACGTCCGGCACCGGCTGGAGAACAAGGGCGAGGAGGCGGCCGAGCTCGTCTACCATCTCGGCCCGCTGGCCCCCCGCCCCGACCTCGGACACGTGGACACCGAGGCTCTGCCCCGCCCGGACCTGGCGCCGGCCGGGGAGCCCCGATGAGCGGCTGGGGAGCCGTCGTCACCGGGGTGGGGGTCATCGCCCCGGGTGGGCTGGGCCGCGAGGCCTACTGGGACCTGCTGATCGCGGGCCGGACCGCGACCCGGGGCATCACCCTGTTCGATCCCACCGGCTTCCAGTCCCGGATCGCGGCCGAGGTCGACTTCGATCCGATCGCGGCGGGACTGACCGCCGAGGAGGCCGAACGGATGGACCGCTGCGCACAGTTCGCCGTGGTCGCGGCGCGCGAGGCGATGGCCGACGCCGGTCTGGCCCCCGGGCAGGCGGCACCGGAGCGGGTCGGCGTCAGCATCGGCAGCGCGGTCGGCTGCACCACCCGGCTCGAGGACGAGTACGTGGTGGTCAGCGACTCGGGCGCGCGATGGGAGGTCTCACCGCGACTCGCCACCGAGCACCTCTACCGGGCACTGGTCCCGAGCACCATCGCGGTGGAGGTGGCCTGGACGGCCGGGGCGGAGGGACCGGCGACGGTGATCTCCACCGGTTGCACCTCGGGCCTCGACGCCGTCGCCCACGGGGTTCAGCTCATCTCCGAGGGCGCGGCCGACGTGGTGATCGCCGGGGCGACCGACGCGCCGATCTCACCGATCACCGTGGCCTGTTTCGACGCCATCGGGGCCACCTCGCGGGCCAACGACGATGCCGAGCACGCCTCCCGTCCGTTCGACCGGGACCGGGACGGCTTCGTACTCGGTGAGGGCTGCGCCGTCCTCGTCCTGGAGAGCAGGGCGCACGCGGCCCGCCGGGGTGCCCACGCCTACGCGGACATCGTCGGGTTCGCCCAGCGCAGCAACGCCTACCACATGACCGGACTCAAACCCGACGGGCTCGACATGGCCGAGGCGATCCGCATCGCGATGGACCGCGCGGGGATCACCCCCGATGCCATCGGTTACGTCAACGCTCACGGCTCGGGGACCAAGCAGAACGACCGGCACGAGACGGCCGCCATCAAGAAGGCCCTCGGCCCGGCCGCGTACGGCGTGCCCGTCAGCTCCATCAAATCGATGATCGGGCATTCGCTCGGTGCCATCGGCGCCCTGGAGGTCGCCGCCTGCGCGCTGGCGATCGAGCACGACGTGGTCCCGCCCACCGCCAACCTGCACCGGCCCGACCCGGCGCTGGACCTGGACTACGTCCCCCTGACCGCACGCAAGAACGTCAACGACATCGTGTTGAGCGTGGGCAGCGGGTTCGGCGGTTTCCAGTCGGCCATGCTGCTGGCCCGGCCCGGCGTCACGAGCAGGAAGTGACGGCGATGACAGACGACGCTCGCACCGTGTTCAGCGGTGTGTCCGTGATCGCTCCCAATGGATCGACGACCAAGGAGTTCTGGCAGGCCACACTCGAGGGCAGGAGCGGTATCCGCCCGGTCGACGCCTTCGACGCCGGCGGATACCCGGTCCGTCTGGCCGGCCGGGTCCGGGATTTCGAGCCCGGCGGCCTGATCGACGGGCGGCTCATGGTGCAGACCGACCGCTGGACCCAGCTGGGCCTGGTGGCGGCCGACCGGGCCCTGGAGGACGCGGGCATCGACCCGGGCGCGTTCGGCGCGTACGACATGTCCGTGATCACCGCGAGTTCGTCGGGCGGCAACGAGTTCGGCCAGCGCGAGATCCAGAAGCTCTGGGGCCGCGGCCCCCGGTTCGTCGGGCCCTACCAGTCCATCGCCTGGTTCTACGCCGCGACGACCGGCCAGATCTCCATCCGGCACGGAATGAAGGGAGCCTGCGGGGTGCTCGTCGGTGAGCAGGCCGGCGGACTCGACGCCCTTGCCCAGGCCCGCCGGTCCCTCGTCGACGACGCCGCCATGGTGGTCACCGGTGGAACCGACGCGCCGCTCGGCCCCTATGCGCTGGCCTGCCACACCACCGCCCGTCTGATGACGGGCCGCACGGATCCGGTACACGCCTACCAGCCCTTCGACGCCGCCGCCGACGGGTACGTGGCCGGGGAAGGCGGCGCGATCTTCGTCGTCGAGCGCGAGGACCGGTGGCGGGCCCGCGACGCCGAACGCGGCTACGGAGAACTGGCCGGCTACGCGGCCACCTTCGACCCGCGCCCCGGATCGGGGCGGGAGCCGGGACTGCGGCGGGCCATCACCCTGGCGCTGGCCGATGCCCGCACCGACCCGTCGGAGGTGGACGTGGTCTTCGCCGACGGGCTCGGGGTGGCCGAGGCCGACCGTGCCGAGGCGGAGGCGATCAGCGCCGTGTTCGGCCCGTACGGGGTGCCCGTGACCGCGCCCAAGTGCCTGGTGGGCCGGCTGCACGCGGGTGGGGCTCCGCTGGATGTGGCGATGGCCCTGCTGTCCATCCGGGACTCGGTCGTCCCCGGCACTCCCAGTCTCACCCGACCCGCTCCCGGCTGCGCCCTGGACCTCGTTCGCGAGACACGCGAGGCACCTGTGCGCACGGCGCTCGTACTGGCCCGCGGCTTCGAGGGATTCAACGCGGCCGCCGTTATCCGGTCCGTCTAGGGACCACCGCCCGACCGGGCAACCGACCCGGCAACCGACCCGGCAACCGACCCGGCA
>JBEHXI010000177.1:0-16336 GCA_048498775.1 Actinomycetota bacterium
GGGGGGGCCTGGTCTGAGGTTTCCCAGGGGACAGACGCCGACCCTCACGCCGAGGGCCGGAACGCGATCACAGCGTTCCGGCCCTCGGCGTTTCCGTCCCTCTGCACCCGGGCCCGCCGGCCCACCGGGGCGGGCCTCTACGTGCTCGGGCCTGCCTCGACGGGCCCCCACGTGCTCGGGTGCGGCTCGTCGCCCCGCGCTCCGGCCCGCCCCGGCGAGTGAGCCGAAGGGTGCGCGCGCCTGTCGAAAGCGAGGAGACCCAGCGACCGAGGAACGAGGGAGTGCAGTGTCGACGAGCGTCGACAGGTGCTTCTGCGCACTCGGAGGCGAGCGAGCCCCTGATCAATACTGCGCGTAGCCGTCCAGGAAGGTGCCGATCCGCCCGATGGCCTCCGTCAGGTCCTCCGCGCGCGGCAGGGTGACGATGCGGAAGTGGTCGGGTTCCGGCCAGTTGAAGCCCGTGCCGTGCACGATCATGATCTTCTGGGCGCGCAGCAGGTCCAGGACCATCTGCCGGTCGTCCTTGATCTTGTAGACCTGGGGGTCGAGGCGCGGGAAGGCGTACAGCGCGCCCTTCGGCTTGACGACGCTCACGCCCGGGATCGAGGTCAGCGCGTCGTAGGCCGCGTCGCGCTGGGCGACCAGCCGCCCGCCGGGCAGGACCAGGCTGTTGATCGACTGGTGGCCGCCGAGGGCGGTGGCGATGGCGTGCTGGGCCGGCATGTTGGCGCACAGCCGCATGTTGGCCAGGATCGTCAGGCCCTCGATGTAGCTGCCGGCGTGCGCCTTGGGGCCGCACACCGCCATCCAGCCGCTGCGGTACCCCGCCACCCGGTAGGCCTTGGACAGGCCGTTGAAGGTGAGGGTGAGCAGGTCGGGGGCGATCGCGGCGGTCGGGGTGTGGGTGGCGCCGTCGTAGAGGATCTTGTCGTAGATCTCGTCGGAGCAGACGATCAGGTTGTGCCGGCGGGCGATCTCGGTGAGGTCGCGCAGCATCTCGTCGCTGTAGACGGCGCCGGTGGGGTTGTTCGGGTTGATGATCACCAGGGCCTTGGTGCGGTCGGTGACCTTGCGCTCGATGTCGGCCAGATCCGGCATCCAGTCGGACTGCTCGTCGCAGCGGTAGTGGACCGCGGTGCCGCCCGCCAGGGAGACCGAGGCCGTCCACAGCGGGTAGTCGGGGGCCGGGACCAGCACCTCGTCGCCGTCGTCCAGCAGGGCCTGCATCGACATCTGGATCAGTTCGGAGACGCCGTTGCCGAGGTAGATGTCCTCGACGTCCAGGGGGATGCCCTTGGTCTGGTAGTACTGCATCACCGCGCGCCGGGCCGACAGCAGTCCCTTGGCGTCGCCGTAGCCGTGCGCGTCACCGAGGGTGCGCAGCATGTCCTCGAGGATCTCCGGGGGGCACTCGAAGCCGAAGGGCGCCGGGTTCCCGGTGTTGAGCTTGAGGATGCGGTGACCCGCCGCCTCCAGCCGCATGGCCTCTTCCAGCACCGGGCCGCGGATTTCGTAGCAGACGTTGGCGAGCTTCGTGGACTGGGTCACCTGCATATCGGCAACCTTACGGGTGCGTAACGCGGCGCGCTCGGTGTTTTTCACCACGTCGCGGGGTAGGGCAGTCAGGTCGCAGCGTCGTTCGACCGCCTGGTCCCGGCACCACCCGCTTCGGTGACGAACTGGCAGAAGTCCCTGTTCATGCCGCACATCGGGGATAGGCTGCCCATCCGGAACAGGGTGGGTCCCGCCGGCGGGGCGGCGCCCAGGGGGAGACGTAGCCGTCCGCGAGGGACCGAGGGGGGTACCGGCGGTGCCGACCGTGATAGGCGTGACCGGCAGGGACATGCTGCTGCCCGCCGTCGACCAGCACACCTCGGCGGCGCTGGTGCTGGCCGCCCCGGAGGAGCAGCCGCTGGAGGCGGCCCTGACCGAGGCGTGGGCGGCGATCGAGGCGGTCGGCTACCTGGTGGTGGTCGTTCCCGGGTCGCTGCCCGCCGAGCACCGCAGGCGGCTGCACTCGGTGCGCTCCCTGCTGGAGAGCGACCGCATCGCCCTGGTGGAGGTCGACCTGCCGCCGCTGGCGACCGCGTTACTCGCCTACCAGCTGCGCCAGATCGCGCACTACGACCTGGGGCCCGGGGTGATCGCCTCCGCGGCCCGGCTGCTCGCCCACTACCTGTACGCGGGCGCGGTCCTGGGCAGTGTGGCCCGGCTGGACCGGGTGCCGGTGGGGCTGGGCTCGCACCTGAGGTCCTGGGTCCCGGGCGTGCACTTCGCCGTCCTGGCCGGTCCCGAGCCGCGGATCACCGAGGTCTCCGACTCCGCCCGGCTGCCCGGCCCCGGCTATCCCACCCATCTCGCCGTCTCCGGTACCGGCCCGGGCACCGAGTGGCTGCGCACCCGGCTGGGCGCGGACTGGAAGTGCCAGTACCTCAGGGACCTGCCCGCGCTGCCGGCGGCGCCGCGCTGGTGGGGCACCACCAAGCTCGTCGAGTTCGCCGCCTACATCGCCGACGTCGGCGTGCTGTACCAGCTGGTCTCCTCCGCGCACCGGGAGCGGTGCCGGTGGTGCGGCCTGGAGATGGTCGGTGACCGCTGCGGGTTCTGCGCGGCGGTGACCGCCGCACCGCTCCCGCCGCCCCCGCCCGGCCGCGGCACCGCGCCACCGGAGTCCGGCGCCCGCCAGCGGGCCGGCTGAGGGCCCCGCCGCGGACCTTCCCCGTCCGCCGGAAGTCCACCGAAAGTCCACCCGAATCCTGCCAAAAGCCCACCGAAAGCCCACCAAAAGCCCCCCAAGCGATTGGTCACCTGTGCCATGAACTCACGCCAGCGGCGCGGTCTGATCCTGCTGGTCCTGTCCGCCCTGTGCGCCCTCGCCGCGTTCGCCGGGGTCCTCGCGGTGATCGACGACGTGGACTCCAAGGTGGGGCCGGAGCGGACGGCGTACGAACTCAGCCAGGACGTGCCCGCCTACCAGCCGCTGAGCGACCGGATGTTCACCCGGGTCGCCATACCGCGGCGCTGGCTGCCGCCGACCGCCGTCACCGACCTGGCCGCGATACGCGGCAGGATCGCGGCGGCGCCGCTGGCCAAGGGCTCGCTGCTGCAGAGCGACATGCTCTCCGCGACGCCCGCGCTGCGGCCGGGCGAGCAGGAGATCGCCATCATGATCGACGCCGAGACCGGGGTGGCCGGCGAGATCAACCCCGGTGACGCGGTCAACATCTACGCCACCTTCGCGGGCACCCAGGGCCAGCAGCCCGAGTCGCGGATCATCGTCGCCGGCGCCCGGGTCCTCAAGATCGGCCAGCAGACGTCGATCAGCCAGCTCAGCGACCAGTCCGACTCCGCCCGCACCCGCAACGCGGTGCCGATCACGTTCGCGCTGGGCACCGAGGACGCGCAGCGCGTCGCGTACGCCGAGTCCTTCGCCACCCATGTGCGCCTGGCCCTGGTGGCCCCGGGCAGCGACACCTCCATTCCGCAGAGCCAGCGCACCTACACCCTCCAGGGCGACAGGTGAGAGGGGCATGACCATCCGCACGCTCTCCGCGATCGCCGACCCGGACACGGCCCGGGCCGTCGCCACGATGCTCGGCCGGCTGCCGGGCACCGAGCCGGGCGCCGCCGTGCCCGACTCCACCGCCCTGCTGGGCATGCTCGGCCGGCTGGCCGCCCAGTCCGTCGACGACCTGCCCGAGGTGGTGCTCGTCCACGAGCGGATCGGCCCGGTGCCCGCCCTGGAGCTGGTCCGGGAGGTGGCCCTGCGTTTCCCGGCCGTCGGCGTGGTGCTGCTGACCGCCGACCAGGGCCCGGCGCTGTACTCCGCGGCCATGGAGGCGGGGGTGCGGGGCCTGGTCGGGCTGCCGCTGTCCTACGACGAACTGGCCACCCGGGTGCAGGCGGCCGCCACCTGGGCCGCCGGGGTCCGCCGCCATCTGGGCGCGGGCGGTTCGGCGGCGGACGGGCCCGGCGGCACCGTCGTCACCGTCTCCGGGGCGAAGGGCGGTGTCGGCACCACCGTCATCGCCGTCCAACTGGCGCTGGCGGCCCGGGCGTCGGGCCGTTCGGTGGCGCTCGCCGACCTCGACCTGCAGAACGGCGACGTCGCCTCCTACCTGGACGTGCAGTTCCGCCGCTCGGTGGCCGACCTGGCCGAGATCACCGACCTGTCGCCGCGGGTGCTGGGCGACGCGATGTTCACCCACGGCAGCGGCCTGGCGCTGCTGCTGGGCCCGGCCGAGGGCGAGCAGGGCGAGGCGGTCACCGACCGGGCCGCCCGGCAGGTCGTCACCGCGCTGCGGGCCCGCTTCGAGGTGGTGGTCGTGGACTGCGGCTCGCAGATGACCAACGCCAACGCCGTCGCCGTGGAGATGGCCGACACCGCGCTGCTGGTCACCACCCCCGACGTCATCGCGGTGCGGGCCGCCAAGCGGACGCTGCGCCTGTGGGACCGGCTGCGGATCCGCAAGGCCCAGGACACCCGGATCGTCGTCAACCGGCACTCCCGCACCACGGAGATCCAGCCGCCGCTGATCGAGCGGATCACCGGCGCCAGGGCCGCCAGGACGGTGGTGCCCGCCGCGTTCCGGGAACTCCAGCCGGTCGTCGACAGCGGCCGGATGCACGAGCTCGACCAGCGTGGCGCGATCCGGCAGGCCCTGTGGTCACTGGCCGCTGAGTTGGGCATCGTGGGCATGACGGGCGATGCCGGCGCGGCGGCCCGGGGCGCGGACCGCCCGGCGCTGCGGCTGGGGCGGCGCGCCGAGCGGCGGGCCATCGGCGGAAGCGGAAGCGGAAGCGGAAGCGGGAACGGAAGCGGAAGCGGGAGCGGGACGGGGTGAGGACGGATGACGGTGCTGCGGCGGTTGTCCGCCGACGACCGGGGCCAGGTGACCGTGGAACTGCTGGGGATCACCCCGCTGATCCTCGTCGTCCTGGTCGCGCTGTGGCAGTTCGTCCTGGTCGGCTACACCTACACGCTGGCCGGGAACGCGGCCGACGAGGGTGCCCGGACGGCGGCCGTCGGCGGCGACGTGCAGGCGGCGGTCCGGCAGGACCTGCCGCAGGCGTGGGCGGACGGCGCGAGTTCCGACGCGTCGTTCTCCGGCGCGGTGGCCACCGTCGCGGTGCACCTGAAGGTCCCGGTGCTCTTCCCGGGCGGGCTGGACTTCCCGTTCACGGTCACCGGCACCGCCGGCGCGGCCCAGGAGCAGCCGCGATGAGGGCGGACTTCCGCGGCCGGGACCGCGGTTCGGCGTCCATCGAGTTCCTCGGCTTCCTGCCCGTCCTGCTGCTGGTCGCGCTCGCCGGGGTGCAGCTCGGCCTGGTGGCCTTCGTCGGTTCGCAGGCGGGCACGGCCGCCCGGGCCGCCGCCCGCACCGAGGCGCGGCAGGCCACCCAGGGCCAGGGCCATGACGCGGGCGTCGCGAGCGTCAGCGGCTGGCTCCGGCAGGACGTGCGGTCGGTGGACATCGGCGGCGACGGCACCGCGGTGACCGCCACCGTCACCATCTCCGTGCCGTCCGTGCTGCCCGGCATCCAGCTCCTCGGCCCGGTGACGCGTAGCGCCACCATGCCCGGCGAGTGACCGCCGCCATGCCTCCCGCCATGCCTTGCACCGTGCCTCCCGCCACGCCCGCCGCCCCCGACCGATCCGGAGCCGCCCGATGAGCCTGCGCGCCCGTGTCGCCGCCCCCGACGACGCCTCCGAGGAGCACCAGGAGACCCGCCTGGTCGCCGTCTTCCGGGCGAAGCTGCTGGAGGAGATCGACCTCGCCGAGATGTCAGCCCTGGCCATGGCCGACCGGCGCTCCCGCCTGGAACGGGTCCTGGACCACATCATCGGCCGGGAGGGTCCGGTGCTCTCCCCGCGGGAGCGCGCCTCGCTGATCCGCCGGGTCGTCGACGAGGCGCTGGGCCTCGGCGTCCTCGAACCGCTGCTGGAGGACGCCTCCATCACCGAGATCATGGTCAACGGCCCGGACCACGTCTACGTCGAACGCGCCGGGCGCGTCGAGCCGGTGGCCGCCCGCTTCGCCAGCACCGAGCAGCTGATGCAGACCATCGAGCGGATCGTCTCCACCGTCAACCGCCGGGTGGACGAGTCCAATCCGATGGTGGACGCCCGGCTGCCGTCCGGTGAGCGCGTCAACGTCATCATCCCCCCGCTGGCGCTGACCGGGCCGACCCTGACCATCCGGCGCTTCCCGCGCTCCTACCGGCTCGGCGAGCTGCTCCACCTCGGCTCCCTGGACGAGCACATGGTGATGCTGCTGTCCGCGCTGGTGCGGGCCCGGTTCAACGTGATCGTCTCCGGCGCGACCGGCTCCGGCAAGACGACGCTGCTCAACGCCCTGTCCGGGCTGATCCCGGACGGCGAGCGGATCATCACGGTGGAGGACGCGGCCGAGCTCCAGCTCCAGCAGGAGCATGTGATCCGCCTGGAGACCCGCCCGCCGAACGTCGAGGGCAAGGGCCAGGTCACCATCCGCGACCTGGTGCGCAACTCGCTGCGCATGCGCCCGGACCGCATCATCGTCGGCGAGGTCCGCGGCGGCGAGACCCTGGACATGCTCCAGGCGATGTCCACCGGCCACGACGGCTCACTGGCCACGGTGCACGCCAACTCCGCGGAGGACGCGCTGATGCGCCTCCAGACCCTGGCCTCCATGAGCGAGGTGAAGATCCCCTTCGAGGCGCTGCGGGACCAGATCAACAGCGCGGTCGACATCATCGTGCAGCTGAGCCGGCACGCCGACGGCTCACGGCGGGTCAGCGAGATCGCGGTGCTCTCCTCGCGCGGCCGCGAGCCGTTCCGGCTGGCCACCGTCGCCCGCTTCGACGCCGAACCGCTCGGCGCCGACCGGGTGGTGCGCGGCCGGTTCCGGCACCATCCGCTGCCGCGCCGGATGGTCGAGCGGTTCCACCTGGCCAGTGAGGCGGTCCCGGCGGCCTTCGGGGTGGCCGAGTCCGACGCCCAGCTGGCGCTGCGGGAGGCGGAGTGACGATGCCGGGCCTGGCCCTGATCGCCCTGGGCACGACGCTGGCCGCGGGTGCGCTTGCGGTCGCCGGAGTGCTGCTGACCGCCGCGGGCCGGGCGCAGCGGCGCGCCCTGCTGGAACGGCTGGAGGCCACCGGCCGCCCGGCCGGCCTCTCCCACCGGCGGGCCCGCTTCACCCGGCTGGACGCGCGGGTGCGGCGCACCCGGTTCGGACGCGCCGTGGAGACCCGGCTCGCCGCGACCGGACTCGGCCTGACACCCGGCGAGTTCACCGCGTACCTGCTCGCCGCGGTCGCCGGGCTGTGGCTGCTCGCCGCGGTCGCCCTGGCACCGTTCTTCGGGCCGATCGCCGGGGCGGTGGCCGCCTGGGCCTGCTACGCGTTCCTGGGCTGGCGCCGCCAGAAGCGGAACGAGCGGTTCATCGCCCAGCTGCCCGAGCTGTCCCGGCTGCTGGCCAACGGCTCGTCGGCGGGCCTGGCGCTGCGCACCGCGATCAGCATGGCCGCCGACGAGCTCGACGCGCCGGCGGGGGAGGAGCTGTCCCGGGTCGCCGACGCGCTGGCGGTCGGCCAGCCGCTGGAGGACGCCCTGGGCGCGCTGAAGGACCGCCTGCCGTCCCGGGAACTCGCGGTGCTGGTCACCACGCTGATCCTGTCCGGCCGCGCGGGCGGCTCGGTGGTGGAGTCGCTGCGCAACCTCACCGAGACGCTGGAGGAGCGCAAGGAGACCCGGCGCGAGGTGCGCACCCAGCTGTCGCAGGTGATGGTCACCGCCTACGCGGTGCCCGCCATCGGCTTCGCGTTCCTGCTGCTGCTGGACCGGATGACACCGGGCGCGCTGGGCCGGATGACCGGCTCGTGGCTCGGGCAGCTGGCCGTCGTGGTGTCGTTCGCGCTGTACGGGCTGGGGTTCGTGGTGATCCGGAGGATGGCGAGGATCGATGTCTGAGAACCGGATGTCCGGCAGTGGGGGGAAGCGGTGATCGCGCTGCTGCTCGCGGCCGTCGCGGGCCTGTCCGTCGCGGGGATGCTCCTCGGGCTGGCCCGGTACCGCCGCGAGACCACGCTCCCCGACGACCTGGCCGTCGCCCTGGAGGTCGGCGCCACCCGCACCACCGCGGTGGGCTCCGCGGTGGACCGGCTGGGCATGCGCCACGCCCCCTTCGTGCTGCGCCTGATGGGCCCGGCACGGGTGGGGCGGCTGCGCCGCCGGCTGGACCTGGCCGGCAACCCCGGCGGCCTGACCGTGGACCGCTACGCCGCCCGCCGGGCCGTCTACGGCGCCCTGGGCGCCCTGGGGGCGCTGGTGTTCGCGCTGCGCGGCCAGCCGCTGCCGGTGCTGGCGCTCCTCGCGTTCGGCCTGTGGTGGACGGACCTGGGCATCTGGCTGGCCATCCGGCAGCGCAAGGACGAGATCGAGCGCACCCTGCCCGACTTCCTCGACGTCCTCGCGGTCGTGGTGAGCGCCGGGCTGGGATTCCGGCAGGCGCTGGAACGCGTCGCCGAGAACTACTCCGGGCCGTGGTCCGACGAGATCCGCATCACGCTGCGCCAGATGGACATGGGCGTCAGCCGCCGCCAGGCGTTCGACGAGCTGCGCAGGCGCAACGACTCCGAGCAGGTCGCCCAGTTCACCTCCGCCCTCCAGCAGGGCGAGGAGCTCGGCGCCCCGATCGCCGACACGCTGATCCAGATCGCCCGGGACATGCGGCGCACCGACGCGCAGAACGCCCGGCGCCGGGCGGCCCGCGCGGTGCCCAGGGCCACCATGGTGATCACCACCTTCATGGTCCCGGCGACCATGATCCTGCTGGTGGCCGGATTCTTCCTGGGCGGCGACGTGAACTTCGGCCGGGTGCTGGGCAGATAGCGGGAGGCCGGATTCCGGCATTCCGTGGCACACCGGGAGGGGGTGGAACGGCCGATGGGCGCACCGGGGATCGACAGCGGCCCGGCCGTGCCATGCCCGCCCGCGCCACCGCCCGGAGCCGTCGGGGACCCCGCGCCCGGTGTCCCCGGGATCACCGTGCAGGTGCTGGCACTTCAGGCACTGTGCCGCCAGGTCTTCGGGTTCCGGATGGCGGTGCTCGCGCTGGCCGCGCCGATCGCGCTGACCCGGGTCCCGCGGGGCCTTTCGGCGTGGATCACCGGCTCGGCGGCCGTCGTCACGTTCATGGGCTCGTATCTGCTCTTCCGCGACTGGGAGCGGTTCGGGCCGCTGCTGCTGCGGCATCCGGCGCTGCTCGCGGTGGACACCTTCTTCGCCGCGGCGCTGCTGGCCGTGGCCACCACCCACAGCCCGCTGGCGTATGTGACGGTCAGCACCCCGCTGCTGGCCGGGCTGGTCTACGGCTGGCGGGGTTCGCTGCTGTTCACCACGTTGCAGGTGATGGTGCTGGGCGTGGTCGCCTCGCTGGACGGCAGCCGGCACACCACGCTGGCGAACGCCCTGCTGCTGTCCGGGTTCTGCGTGATCGCCGGCGCGGTGGGGGTGAGCCTGCGGCGTCTGATGCTCCGCTTCGGCGCGGCCACCCAGGCGCTCGCCGAGACCCGTTCGCGACTCGCGGTCACCGAGGCGGTCGGTGGTGAACGGGCCCGGCTGGCGCGGGAGATGCACGACTCGGTGGCCAAGACGCTGCACGGGGTGGCGCTGGCGGCCGAGGCACTGGCCGCAGGGGCGGGCCGCCTCGATCCGGGCGAGGTCCGCCGCCAGGCCGACGTGGTCGCCCGCTCGGCCCGCCGGGCCGCCGCCGAGACCCGCGACATGCTGGGGGAGCTGCGCCGGGAGTCCGGCGACTACGGCGACCCGGCCGCCGGGGGCGAGGACGCGGGCCCCGGGCTGACCGCGCGACTGGCCGACTGCGCCGCCGACTTCGAACGGCGCACCGGCCTGCCCGCCGAGGTGCGCCCGCTGGGCCCCGCGCCGCTGCCGCCGGTGCCCAGGGCGGTGGCCCGCCAGCTGGTCTCGATCACCGCCGAGGGCCTGGAGAACGCGCACCGGCACGCCGGGGCCGGCCGGGTCCGCGTCGACGTCGGCATCGCGGAGCGGGTGCTGCGGGTCGCCGTCGTCGACGACGGCCGCGGCCTGCCCGCCGGACTGTCGCTGGACGACCTGCGCGGCGGCGGGCACTTCGGGGTGGTCGGCATGGTGGAGCGGGCCGGCGCGATCGGGGCGCGGCTGCGGATCGGCCCCGGGCCGGGCGGCACCGGCACCGAGGTGTGCCTGGAGCTGCCGGTGGCGGCCCTGGTGCCGCACCTGCCGCCGTCCCCGGGCCCGGACGGCCCGCCGGGGGGCCCGGCGTGACGGCCGCGGAGCCCGGCGGTCCCGGCCTGCGGGTCGTCGTCGCCGACGACAACCCGGTGGTGCGCGCGGGCCTGGCCGCGCTGCTGGCGTCCCGGCCGGGCATCGAGGTGGTGGCCCAGGCGGCGGACGGCCGTCAGGCGTGCGAGGCGGCGGCGCTGCACCGCCCCGACGCCGTCCTGCTGGACGTGCGGATGCCCGGCGTGGACGGAATGACGGCACTGCCGTATCTGGTGCGGCTCGCGCCCGTACTGATGCTGACGTACAGCGGGGAGGCGCACATCGTCCAGGAGGCGGTCCGGCGCGGTGCGTCGGGCTATCTGGTGCACGGGGAGTTCACGGCGGAGCAGCTGATCGCCGCGGTGCGGGACATCGCCGCAGGTGGCAGGCCGTTCACCGCGACGGCGGCGACGGCGCTCGCGGCACCGGCGCGCGGGGTGCGGGACCTGGCGGACCACCCCGACGCGTATTTGCGATTGCAACACTCTGCTTTGCAATCGCAATCGGATGTGGCACAGTCGTCACCGGAGAGGTCGGCTCCCGCCGCCGGACCGGGGCGGCGGGAGCACTTCCGCCTCAGCAGGCGTGAGGAAGAGGTGATGGAGTTGATCGCCAGCGGGATGTCCAACCAGCAGATCGCGGCGAGTTGCTTCATCAGCGAGAAGACCGTCAAGAACCACATCAACCGGATCTTCGCCAAGCTCCAGGCGAGCAGCCGCAGCGAGGCGATCGCCCTGTGGCTCGGCACCGCCCGCCCGCGCGGCGGCGCGCCCTGGCCGGGAACGGGCCGGTGAGCCGTGGCCGCGCAACCCGAAAAGCCCCCCGACCGACCGCCCGACCACCCGCCGTACATCCCGCCGGACGGCGGGAATTGGGCCCTGGGACCCTCCAGCGAACCGGCCCCGCCCGGTTACCTTGCCGGTGACGCCGGCCGTGCCGCGCCCGCCCGGGCGAAGGCCGCCGGCACCGCCAGGAACCGGCGTCCGGCAGCGGCCGCGGCGCGCATCCGAGGAGGGGCACACCATGACCAAGGACACCGCGCTGAAGGCCGTGACCGCCGCCCAGGTCCGCGTCGGGAGCTGGCGGGACACCGCGGCACGGCGGCTGGCCGCCCGCTCGGACGCGGGCCAGACGTCCGTGGAGTACCTGGGCATCATCGCGGTGGTGGTGCTGATCGTGCTGGCGATCACCGGTACGGACATCGGCCAGACCATCTACAACGCGATCAAGGACCAGATCGCCAAGGTCGCCAAGTAGCGATGCGCCGGCGCGGGTACGACGACGCCGGGCAGGCCGCCCCCGTCTACATCACGGTGATCGGGGCCCTGCTCTTCCTGGCGTTCGCGTACTTCGCGGTCGGCCAGGCGGCGGCCACCAGGAACGGCGCCCAGACCGCGGCGGACGCGGCCGCGCTCGCCGCCGCCCAGGACGCCCGCGACCAGTTGCGCGGCCATCTGCTCGACATCCTCGGCGGTGGTGGCGCGCTCGGCGCGATCGGCGACGTGCTGGGCGGGCACTGGCCCGGCCTGCAGGACTCCTGCGGCGCGGCGGACCGTTTCGCCGCCGCCAACAAGGCCCATGTCACCAGCGGCGGTTGCACCCCCGTCGCCGCGCCCCGGCAGGGGTACACGGTCTCCGTGGAGAGCGACGACACGGTGGGCCGGTCGGTCATCCCCGGCACCGAGACCACCCGGGCGCACGCCACGGCGACCGCGGTCATCGAGCCGCTGTGCAGCTGGCAGTCCGCGAGTTCCTCGCCGTCGCCGTCCACCCTGCCGGCCGGTCCCGGCCCGAGCGCCACGCCCGGCCCGAGCGCCTCGGCCCCTCCGGGGCCCGCGCCCGGAACACTGGTCTGCGGTGGCCGCAGCTGGGTCATCGATCCGGCGAACCTCGCCCTCTTCCCGTCCGCGGCAGAACTGTTCTCCGTTCATCTGACCAGCTGACGATGCGACCGACGATCGGACGAGTGAAGGAAGGGCCCATGAGGACTCGGCAGGACAACCGTTCCGCCAGGAGCGCGGCAGCCGCGGTGCTGGCCGTCTCCCTGGCCCTCACCGCGGCGGCCTGCGGCACCGGCCGGGCCCCGGCCGGCGTGACGGCCTCCACCGGATCCTCCACGGCCGCCGGCGCCGGCGCCGACTCCCCGGCCGGCCAGGACAACCAGGTGCTCGCCACCATCAAGGGCCCCCAGGGCATCGTCTTCACCCTCACCTCCGCCAGACGGGAGGCCGGCGGGTTCGTCACCGTCGAGGGCACCGTCAAGAACACCGGCACCGAGCTGTTCACCGGCACCTCCTACTGGCGCGGTGACGAGGCGGACCTCCAGCGGGGCGGCGACTCGCTGGCCGGCGCCACCCTGGTCGACCCCCAGGGCAAGAAGCGCTACTACATCCTGCGCGACACCGACGGGCGCTGCCTGTGCACCACCGCGCTGTCCAGCATCGGCCCGGGGCAGACCATCCCGATCTTCATGCAGTTCCCCGCCCCGCCGGCCACCACCACGCAGGTCGACTTCCAACTGCCGACCCTGCCCACCGCGTCCATCACGATCTCGGGCTGAGGAGGAGGCCGTGAAGCGCACCGCGACGGCCGGCGCGGCCGTCCTCCTGCTGACCTGCTGGCTGACCCCCGGCGCCGCCCGCGCCGACGACCCCAACCCGACCGCCGAGCCCTCCGCGGCCCCGGCGGTCCACGTCGACCCGCACGCCCCCGGACTGCGGCTGGCCGCCGGCGCGACCCTCGCCGCGCCCAAGGTCCTCGACATCGAGACCGTGGTGGAGGACTCCAACGGCGCGGAACGCCGCGCCGACACCCCCAGCGACGTCACCTTCTCCCTCCAGGCGGAGGTGCTGTTCGGCATGGACAGCTCGGCCATCTCCGCCGACGCCGACTCGCGGATCCAGGCCATCGCGGACGAGATCAACCGGCAGAACCCCAGAACCGTCCGGGTGTTCGGCTTCACCGACAACCTCGGCAGCCACCAGCACGGCGTCGAGCTGTCCACGGCCCGCGCCCAGGCCGTCTACACCCTTCTCGCCCGCGACCTGGGCGGCAACTCCCCGATCCAGTTCGACGTCCGCGGCTACGCCGAGCAGTACCCGGTCGCCGACAACTCCACGGAGGACGGCCGCCGCAAGAACCGCCGCGTCGAGATCACCTTCGCCAAGAGCACCACCGGCTGACCGGCACCGCTACGTGGTCTCGACGTCCAGCACCAGGCCGGGGCGCAGCCCCCACGCCGCCATCGCGCCCGCCGGCGCCTCCAGGACGTGCCGGGCCCGCGGCCTGGGCAGGCCCAGCCGCCCGGGCGGCATGGTCCGCACCGCCAGCACCCGCAGGCCCCGGTCCAGATACGCCACGTCGATCGCGAACCGCATCCGGACGGTGTGCACCCCGCTCGCCGGGCTCAGCAGCAGCGCCCCCTCGATACCGTCGCGGCCCAGCAGCCCGCGGGTGCGGGCCCGGTACGACGCCGCGATCTCCAGCGGCACGCCGGTGCTGCCGCCGGGCACCGCGAGCCTGCCGTGCCCGTCCCTGAAACGCCGCCCCATGGCGCTCCCTCCCGCCCCGAGGTCCCTGCCGTGAACCCGTATCTGACGACCGCCGCCACGGCGTACGGAGCGCTCGCCGGGGCACTGCTGCCGCGCGCCGCCTACCGGTTCAGCGTTCCCGCCGGCCGGCCCTGGCGCACCACCTGCCCGGCCGGGCATCCGCTGCCCGCCGCGCTGCCGGGCCCCGGCCGGTGCCGGGACTGCCGGGCAGCCTACGGGCCCGCGGCGGCCGCCGTCAGCGCGATCACCGCGCTGGTGTGCGGAGCGCTGGCCGCGGCGGTGGGGGCGCGGCCGGAACTGGCCGTCTGGCTGGCGCTGGCCCCCCTCGGGGTGCTGCTGGCCGCCGTCGACCGGGCGGTGCACCGGCTGCCCGACGCGCTGACCCTGCCCGCGGCGGCCGGCTGTCTGGCCGGACTGGGGATCGCCGCCCTGCTGCCGGGGCACGCCGGAAGCTGGACGGCGGCGCTGCTGGGCGGCGCGTCAACCGCCGTCCTCTACTTCCTCCTGTTCGTCATCAACCCCGCCGGGCTGGGCTTCGGCGACGTCAAGCTCTCCGCGACGGTCGGACTGGCGCTCGGCTGGTACGGCTGGAGCACGGTCGCCGCGGGCGTCACCGCGGGCCTGCTGCTGGCCGCGCTGTACGCAACGGCGCTGGTCGCGGCGCGCAGAGCGGGCCGCCGCAGCCGGCTGCCGCTGGGGCCCTTTCTGCTGGCGGGCACGCTCCTGGGAGTGTGCGCGGGGGCGCTGTCCCGGTGAGCCGCACAGAAACAACACAACGAACGGGTGTCAAGTGGGCGCCCTCGGCACTCCGGCGCGCTACAGTGAAAGTCCCCCCCTCGGGCCGATCCGCATCCCACCCCGCGGATCGGCCCGTTCTCTTTTCTCCCCGACTCTCCCTGCCCCCGCCGCTTGCCGGCAGGCGGCCAGCGGCCGGTACGCCAGGCCGAGCGAGCGGTAGACGGCCCGGGCGGGCGCGTTCTCCTCGTCGACGATCAGCGCGGCACGGCCGTGGCGGGCGATCGCCTCGGCCACCGCGAGCGCCGTCACCTCCCGGGCCAGCCCCCGGCCGCGCGCCGCCGGACGGACGGCCACCCCGGCGACGAAACCCACCCGGGGCGCGGACCAGGCGAGTGCCGCGGTCGCCGCCAGGGTGCCGTCGGTGTCCCTGACCCCCGCCCAGCGCCACACCCCCGGCACGCCCGGCCGGGCGTAGGAGGCGGGGAACGCGGCGTCGAGCAGCTCGCCGACCTCCCCGGACGCGGTCGAGGGCAGCCACCGCGCCCGTGCGCCCGCCCCGGCCGGCAGCGGGTCCGCGCGGTCCATCCAGCCGAAGGCGCCCACCGGCTCAAGACCGGGCAGCCGCGCGACCAGGGCGCCGATCAGTGCCGGGTCGCCGATCGGCCGGTAGGAGCGGCCCAGCGCGGGCAGCACCGCCCGCACCAGGTCCACCACGTCCGCGGCCGTCCCGTGCACGGCCGGCCGGTCGCGGCGCGACAGATCCGGCGAGGCGACGGCCACCGCCGCGCCGCCGGCCGCCGCGAACGCCCGGACACCCCCGGTCAGGCCCCGCGTGGCCCAGCGGCACAGCGGGTCGCCGCCGCACAGCGTGTCGAGCTCCGCCGGGTCGGTGATCTCGCGCACACCGCTCCTCCCGTCCTTCCCGGGCGGCCGTGGACACCTGCCGTGCACCGCGGCTTCGCCCTTTCCCCCCACCGGCGTGCACAGGCCTTCACCTGGATGACTCGCTTCGGCAACGATCAGGCGAGAACCTGGGCGCCGACCGTCTCGGAGGCACGATGCCGGCGCTTGCACGGGTAACGTAAGGGCGCATAGCGCGATACGTCAGGCGCGCCCGGGAATGCCTGTGTGAGGGTGAGGGTGAACAGCTCGATCAGCACAATAAAGCAGTGCGGGCCCGCCGTTGGCGCGGTCCTGCTGCTGGGCGGCGCGACCGTGGCCTGTGGTGTGGGCGCGGGCGCCCCGGACGGCTGGGCGTACATGAACGCGCACGGCATCGTGCTCGCGCACCCCAAGCCCTGGCACGAGGTCGCCGCCGACCGGCTCCCCCCGGGGGTGCTGGCCGAGGCGGTGCTGGACAAGCACGGGCGCCCGGTCGCGGACGTCCAGGTGCTCGCCGGCAAGGCGGGCCGCCCGGCGGCCAGGAGCATGAAGATCTACGACAGCATGACCTTCAAGCTCGGCGGCCGGCCGGCGACCCAGGTGAACTACACCTACCTCGCCCTGCCGCCGCTGCAGCAGCGCAGGGTGACCGACGTCACGGTCAAGACCGCGGACGGCCGCACCCTGGAGGTCCGGATCACCGCCTACGGCCGGGGCAACCGGGTCTGGCAGGACACCATGAACCGGATCGCCAACAGCATTCAGGTGGGCACGCTCGGCAAGGGCGGCCTGGTCAAGGCCTGACCGGGACGAAACGTGTCCGAAGGGGCGCGGGGGGGGGGGGGGGGGGGGGGGGTGGAAC
>JBEHXI010000178.1:0-16310 GCA_048498775.1 Actinomycetota bacterium
CGCACCGCGTTCGCGATCGTCGGCGCGATCGACAGCACCGTGATCTTGTCCAGATCCAGCTCACCCGGCGTCGGCAGGGTGTCCGTGAACACGAACTCGCTCACCTTCGAGTTCTTCAGCCGGTCCGCCGCCGGACCCGACAGCACCCCGTGCGTCGCCGTCACGATGACGTCCTCCGCACCGTTCGCGAACAGCGCGTCCGCCGCCGCGATGATCGTGCCACCGGTGTCCACCATGTCGTCCACCAGCACACACACCCGGCCCCGGACATCGCCCACGACCTCGTGCACCGTCACCTGGTTCGCCACATCCGGATCACGCCGCTTGTGCACGATCGCCAGCGGCGCGCCCAGCCGGTCACACCAGCGGTCCGCCACCCGCACCCGGCCCGCGTCGGGCGAGACGATCGTCAGCTTCGAGCGGTCCACCTTCGACGCCACATAGTCCGCCAGCAGCGGCAGCGCGAACAGGTGATCCACCGGCCCGTCGAAGAACCCCTGGATCTGGTCCGTGTGCAGATCCACCGTGAGGATCCGGTCCGCACCCGCCGTCTTCAGCAGATCCGCCACCAGACGCGCCGAGATCGGCTCACGCCCGCGGTGCTTCTTGTCCTGCCGCGCATAGCCGTAGAACGGCAGCACGACCGTGATGCGCTTCGCGGACGCCCGCTTCAACGCGTCGATCATGATCAACTGCTCCATGATCCACTTGTTGATCGGGGCCGTGTGGCTCTGGATGACGAACGCGTCACACCCCCGCGCCGACTCCTCGAAACGCACATAGATCTCACCGTTCGCGAAGTCGAAGGCCCGAGTGGGCACCAACCCCACACCCAGCTCGCGCGCCACCTCCTCCGCCAGCTCGGGGTGGGCGCGGCCGGAGAAGAGCATCAACTTCTTCTCACCGGTCGTCTTGATCCCGGTCACTGCACCGTCTCCTTGGGTGTTCGACGCAGCTTCGCCCTGAGTTCGGGAAGCTGGCGGATTTGTGTGCACCTCTCACGGTACGCCCCGCGTGGTGCGCACGTGTACCCAGGCCCCGGTCCGCCCAATCCCGGCGAACCACCCACCCGGGCGACCTAATCCCCCTGCCGGGCCTGCTCCGCGGCCTGCGCCGCCGCACTCCCCGGACGCTTACGGGCCACCCAGCCATCGATGTTGCGCTGCTGACCACGCGCCACCGCCAGCGCACCCGGCGGCACATCCTTCGTGATCACCGAACCCGCCGCCGTGTACGCCCCGTCCCCCACCGTGACAGGCGCCACGAACATGTTGTCCGACCCCGTCTTGCAGTAGCTCCCCACCGTCGTGTGGTGCTTGTGCTCACCGTCATAGTTCACGAACACACTCGCCGCCCCGATGTTCGTGTACTCCCCGATCGTCGCGTCCCCCACATACGACAGATGCGGCACCTTCGTACCCTCACCCACCGACGCGTTCTTCATCTCCACATACGTGCCGGCCTTCGACTTCGGCCCCAACCGCGTCCCCGGCCGCAGATACGCGTACGGACCCACACTCGCCCCCGCACCGATCTCCGCGCCATCCGTCACCGCGTTGATCACCCGGGCACCCGCACCCACCACGGTGTCCTTCACCGTGCAGTTCGGCCCCACCTCGGCACCCGCCCCGATCCGCACCGCACCCAGCAACTGCGTCCCCGGCAACACCACCGCGTCCGGCTCGAACTCCACCGTGACGTCCACCCATGTCGTCGCCGGATCCACCACCGTCACCCCGGCCAGCATCGCCGCCTCCAGCAGCCGGCCGTTCAGCAGCCGGCGCGCCTCCGCCAACTGCACCCGGTTGTTGATCCCCACGATCTCCCGGTGATCCACGGCCACCGCCGCCCCCACCCGGTGCCCCGAACCCCCCAGGATCGACAGCGTGTCCGTCAGGTACTCCTCGCCCTGCGCGTTGTCCGTCGTCAACCGGGACAACGCCTCGGCCAGCAGCTTCGCGTCGAACGCGAACACCCCGGAATTGATCTCCGCGATCGCCCGCTGCTCGTCCGTCGCGTCCTTCTGCTCCACGATCGCCGACACCGAACCGTCCGCGGCCCGCACGATCCGCCCGTAGCCCGTCGGATCCGGCACCTGCGCCGACAGCACCGTGACCGCGTTCCCCTCGGCCTCGTGCGCCGCGGCCAGCGCCCGCAGCGTGCCCGCCGTCAGCAGCGGGGTGTCCCCGCAGGTCACCAGCACCGTCCCGTCCAGGACCACACCCTGCGCCGCAAGCTCCTCCAGCGCCATGCGCACGGCGTGCCCGGTGCCGTTCTGCTCGTGCTGCACCGCGGTGCGGACCTCGGGGGCGATCTGCGCCAGATGCGCGGAGACCTGCTCACGGGCGTGCCCGACGACCACCACCAGGTGCTCGGGGGCGAGCTCGCGCGCGGCGGCCACGACATGGCCCACCAGCGAACGCCCGCAGATCTCGTGCAGGACCTTGGGCGTGGCCGACTTCATGCGAGTGCCCTCACCCGCGGCGAGGACGACGACGGCAGCCGGACGGATGGGGCTCACAGGAAGCTCCTCGGCGCGTTGGGTTGTGGGACATCCGCAGGATACCGGGGGGTAGTGGCCCGTACACACGGACGGGTCCCGACCTGTGCGGTCGGGACCCGAACCGATATCTGCTCCGCCGCCAGGACTCGAACCTGGAATAAGTCATCCAAAGTGACCAGTGTTGCCGATTACACCACGGCGGATGGTAGTACGGACCAACCGGACGATCTCTCAGACCGCCGGCCGGGCCCCCACCACTATGCCGTACCACCACCCCTCGATGCGACGGTAAAGGTCGGCGCTGTCCAGGACTCGGACGGCAAAGCACCCCCGGTACTCCTCGCCGACGTTCCTGCGGACGGTTCGCGGGTTGTGCTTCTTGATCACTTCCTTGCCGAACGCCTCCCTCGGCACGCCGGAGACCTCGGACCAGTACCTCACCGCGCCGTCCAGGTCGGCGGTCTCATGGATGGACACCCGGCAGCGCCACCGCTCACGCGGCACCCCGAGGAGTTCCAGCCAGCGCAGGAACAGCCGGATGAGGCCGGGATCGCTGTTGATCAGCTCGACTCGCTCCCGGCGGGCATACGCCTTGTCCTTCGAACCCTCGGCCCAGTACAGAGCCGTCCCCACCAGCAGCACCTCACGATCCGACAGCCCGCCGACCTGCGCCCCGGCCTCCAGCTTGGTCTGCCGGCGCTCGATGTTCCGTCGCCGCAGCTCGCGGTCCCACCGCTGCCGGGCTGCGTTTCCGGCCCGCTCGCGGGCCGCCCCGGGTTCCGGCCTCGGCAGGTCCCGCACCCACAGCGAGACCGAGCTCTTGGAGACGCCGAGCTCCGCCCGGATGGCGTCGTAGGTCAGGCCCTGCGAGCGCAGCTCGCGGGCGCGGGCGCGCAGGTCGTCCTTGGCGTTGGGGTGGCGGTGGGTCCACTGACGTGGGGGTTCACCGTGGAGGCCGCCGGTGTCGGGTGGGGGTTCCCCCGGGGGGCGCATGTTGGGCATACAGACAGCTTTTCGGGGGTAAACGGTGACTCGCCCAGATTTTCGCCTACGGTCCGTCGAAGGGGTGAAAAGTCCCGTAGCGCTTCCGTTGCTCGGGGCCTGTTCCGCGTCGCGCGGGCACTGTCATACTTACGACGCCGTAGGTTACGGAAGCGTAGCCAAACCCCCCGACCCCTGAGGGACATCCATGACCACACAGCCGGACGTGATCACCGAGTCCCGGGACACCGGGCCCGGTCAGACCAGTGGAGCGCAGCGCTCCGGGCAGGACGTGCCGAGTGCGACGCTCGGCGCGGACAAGAAGGGTTCCGTCGAGCAGGTCACGTTGGCGCTGTTCATCGCGGTGCCGTTCGTGGCGCTGGTGGCGGCGATTCCGTTCGCCTGGGGCTGGGGCCTGAGCTGGCTGGACCTGGGCCTGATGGTGGGCATGTACTACCTGGGCTGCCACGGGATCACGATCGGCTACCACCGGTACTTCACGCATGGGTCGTTCAAGGCGAAGCGCCCGTTGCGGATCGCGTTGGCGATCGCGGGGTCGCTGGCGGTGGAGGGGCCGGTGGTGCGCTGGGTGGCGGATCACCGCAAGCACCACCGGTTCTCGGACGCGGAGGGTGATCCGCATTCGCCGTGGCGGTACGGGGAGACGGTTCCGGCGCTGCTGAAGGGCCTGTTCTGGGCGCACATGGGCTGGATGTTCGACGAGGAGCAGACTCCGCAGCACAAGTACGCGCCGGATCTGATCAAGGACCCGGTGATCCGGATGGTGTCGCGGCAGTTCGTGCTGTGGACGACGGTGTCGCTGCTGTTCCCGCCGCTGGTGGGTGGTCTGGTGACGATGTCGTGGTGGGGCGCGTTCACGGCGTTCTTCTGGGGTTCGCTGGTGCGGGTGGCGTTGCTGCACCACGTGACGTGGTCGATCAACTCGATCTGCCACGCGGTGGGCAAGCGTCCGTTCCGGTCGCGGGACCGGTCGGGGAACGTGTGGTGGCTGGCGGTGCTGTCGTGTGGTGAGTCGTGGCACAACCTGCACCACGCGGATCCGACGTCGGCGCGGCACGGGGTGCTGCGGGGGCAGGTGGATTCGAGTGCGCGGATCATCCGCTGGTTCGAGGTGCTCGGGTGGGTGAGCGATGTGCGCTGGCCGAGCCGGGACCGTATCGCCGCCCGCCGCAAGCAGGAGGTCTCCGAGGCGGCATGATGGCTCCCGTGGGGAACGAGGAGCTTACGACCGGTGATGACAAGGTGCGGGCGGCCGGTGGCCGGGGGGGCCGGGGCCGTCCGCGCCGGGTGCGGATGACGGGCAAGGAGCGGCGGGAGCAGCTGCTGGACGTCGGCCGTGCGCTGTTCGCGGAGCGTGGGTTCGAGGGCACGTCGGTGGAGGAGATCGCGCACAAGGCGGGGGTCTCCAAGCCGGTGGTCTATGAGCACTTCGGCGGCAAGGAGGGCTTGTACGCCGTGGTGGTGGACCGTGAGATGCGGATGTTGCTGGAGATGGTGACCAGCGCGTTGACGGGTGGGCATCCGCGGGAGTTGCTGGAGCAGGCGGCGTTCGCGTTGCTGGACTACATCGAGCAGTCGACGGACGGTTTCCGGATTCTGGTGCGGGATTCTCCGGTGGCGCAGTCGACGGGGACGTTCGCGTCGTTGATCAGCGATATCGCGACCCAGGTGGAGGACATCCTGGGGCTGGAGTTCAAGCAGCGGGGTTTCGACAGCAAGCTGGCGCCGATGTACGCGCAGGCGCTGGTGGGGATGGTGGCGTTGACGGGTCAGTGGTGGCTGGATGTGCGGCGGCCGAAGAAGTCGGAGGTGGCGGCGCATCTGGTGAATCTGGCCTGGAACGGGTTGTCGGGGCTGGAGCCGAGGCCGCGGTTGATCGGTCATCGCAAGGCGTAGGGCGCCGGGTCGCTTGACGGCGGCCGGCGCGGGCCGGGAAACGGTCCGCGCCGGCCGCCGTCGTCTTGCGCTCGTCAGGCCGTCGTCATGCCGCGGGGGTGCCGCAGGGGGCGCCGGGGGTCAGTGTCCGGCGGTGGTGGCGATGGCGAAGATGCGGCGGAACGGGAAGGCGGTGCCGCGGGGGCCGCTGGGGTAGGCCTTGCGGAGTTGGTCGCGGTATTCGGCGACGAACTCCTCGCGGGCGGCGGGGTCGTCGGCGAGCGCGGTGAGGATGGGGCGCAGTGCCGTGCCCTTGGTCCATTCCAGGACGGGGTCCTCGCCCTTGAGGAGCTGGACGTAGGTGGTCTCCCAGGTGTCGACGGTGCGGCCGGGTGCGTCGAGGAGGTCGAGGTAGCCGGCCGGGTCGAGGATGTGGACGTAGTCGCGGCCCTGGCCGGCCAGGCGGTCGCGCCAGTGGGGGGCTTCGCACAGTTCGGTGAGGAGTGCGTGGCTGGGGGCGGTGAAGTTGCCGGGGACCTGGAGGGCGAGGGTGCCGCCGGGGACGAGGGTGCCGGTCCAGCCGGGGAGCAGGTCGGGGTGGTTGGGGACCCACTGGAGGGCGGCGTTGGAGATGATCAGGTCGTAGGGCTGGTCGGGGGTCCAGGTGCCGGCGTCGGCGTAGCGGAAGCGGATGTGGCCGCCGCCGGGGGTGGGGCCGGCGTGGCGCTGGGCGGCGGCGAGCATCTCGGTGGAGGCGTCGAAGCCGGTGATGTGGGCGTCGGGCCAGCGTTCGGTGAGCAGGGCGGTGATGTTGCCGGGGCCGCAGCCGAGGTCGGCGATGCGGGGGCGGGGCGAGGGGAGGTCGGGTATGCGGGCGAGGAGGTCGTGGAAGGGGCGGCTGCGGTGTCCGGTGTGGCGTAAGTACTGCTGTGGATCCCATATCGGGTGGTGCATGAGGAATCCCCTTGCTGTTCGCTTGGTCAGGGCGGGAGCCGTCAGGGTGGGCTCTCGCCCCACACTGCCCATGCGGCACACCCGCTAATCTCTCGATATCAAGAGACTTCACATCGACAGAACCACTACACTGATCGCCATGGAGGACGAGGTCGACCGGCTGGTTGCTGCGTGGCGCCGTGAGCGCCCGGACCTCGACGTGGAACCGCTCGAGGTGCTCAGCCGGGTGAGCCGGCTGTCCCGGCACCTGGACCGGGCCCGGCGGCTGGCGTTCGCCGAGCACGGTCTGGAGCCGTGGGAGTTCGACGTGCTGACCTCGCTGCGCCGCACCGGCGCCCCGTACCAGCTCTCCCCGGGCCAGCTGCTCACCCAGACGCTGGTGACGTCCGGGACGATGACCAACCGCATCGACCGGCTGGCGAAGAAGGGCCTGGTCGAGCGGCTGCCGGATCCGAACGACCGGCGCGGTGTCCTGGTGCGGCTGACGCTGGAGGGGCAGCGGCGGGCGGATGAGGCGCTGGCCGGGCTGCTGGCGCAGGAGCGGGCGATCCTGGCCGAGCTCTCCCCCCGGCAGCGGGCGGAACTGGCCGGCCTGCTACGCCAGTTGACGGCACCGTTCGACAACATACCGACGTAGTCACCCACCGGCGCGGGTCAGGCGGGGTTGCCGCTGCCGGCGTGGGCGGCGGTGTCGGCCGGGCCGACCCCGGCGCGGCGGGCGAGGGCGACCGCGGCCAGCGTGGAGTGCACGCCGAGCTTGCCCAGGACGTTCTGCATATGGGTGCGGACGGTGTGCGGGGAGAGGTAGAGGCGTTCGGCGACGGCCTTGCGGCCGAGGCCGGCGACCATGCAGCGCAGCACCTCGCGTTCCCGGGGGGTCAGGGACTCCACCAGCCGTTCGCTCTCGGTGCGGTGCCGCCGGGCGGCGGTCAGTTCGCGCAGGACGCCGGTGAGCAGTGCGGGCGGCAGGTGGGTCTCGTCGCGCAGGACGCCGCGGACGACGGCCAGCAGCCGGGACAGGGAGCTGTCCTTGGCGACCCAGCCGCGGGCTCCGGACTGCAGGGCGCGGGCGGCGCGGCGGGGGTCGTCGCGTTCGGCGAGGACGACGGTGCGGGTGGCGGGGTGGTCGCCGCGTATCTGCTCGACGAGGGCTATCCCGTCACCGGAGGCGCCGGGGGCGTCGGGGCCGGCGGCGGGGGCGGTGCGGGGCGGCTCGGGGGCGCGTTCGGGCCCGCGGGGGCCGGGCACCCGGCCGGTGCGGCCGAGGTCGGCGTCGATGAGGGCCACGTCGAACCGGCGGCCCTCGGCGGCGGCGCGGTCCAGGGCGCGCCGGGCGGCCGGGGCGCTGCCGACGGCGGTGATGTCCACGTCGGGTTCCGCGGCGAGCGCGGCGGCCAGCGACTCGGCGAAGATGCGGTGGTCGTCGACCACCAGGACGTGGATCCGGGCCACGTGATCACTCCCCTGGGTTCGGGCGCCGTGGAAAAAGCCTAGGGGTGTTCCGGGGCGGTGGGGAGCTGATCGGTGAACTCGCGCAGGTTGTGCGGGAGTTCGGGCCGAGTGTCAGTCAACTTCGGTACGGGGGTGGGCAGTGGGTTGCACGGTTGATCGAAATGATCAGTCCGTCCGCCCGGGGTGCGCCGGGCGGACGGACGTGGGTCCTCCGGGTCAGGAGACCCGGTGGGCGCCGGGGCCGGGGACGGCGGAGAAGATCCGCGGTTCGCGGTGGCCGGCGGCGGCGAAGGCCTCGGTGACGGCCTGCCCGACGGTGTCGGCGGCGGCGTCCTCGACGAGGGCGATGGCCGAGCCGCCGAAGCCGCCGCCGGTCATCCGGGCGCCGAGGGCCCCGGCGCGGCGGGCGGCGTCGACGGCGAGGTCGAGTTCCGCGCAGGAGACGCGGAAGTCGTCGCGCAGCGAGGCGTGGCCGGCGTCGAGGATCGGGCCGATGGCCCGGATGTCGCCGGCCGTGAGGAGGTCGACGACCTGCTCGACGCGCCGGTTCTCGGTGACGATGTGGCGCACCAGGCGCCGGATGGTGTCGTCGGGGAGTTTCTCCAGGGCGGCGCCGAGGTCCTCGTGGGCGATGTCGCGCAGGGCGGGGACGCCGAGGGCGGCGGCGCCCTCCTCGCAGCCGCGGCGGCGGTCGCCGTACTCGCCGCCGCTGTGGGCGTGCTTGACGCGGGTGTCGATGACCAGCAGGCGCAGTCCCGCGGCGGCCGGGTCGAACGGGATCTGACGCTGACTCAGGTCGCGGGTGTCCAGGTGGAGGGCGTGGCCCTCGGTGCAGCAGGCGGAGGCGGTCTGGTCCATGATGCCGGTGGGGGCGCCGACGTAGACGTTCTCGGCGCGCTGGCACAGCCGGGCCAGTCGCCAGCGTTCCAGGCCGAGGTCGTACAGGTCGTTCAGGGCCAGCGCGGTGACGACCTCCAGGGCGGCGGAGGAGGACAGCCCGGCGCCGACCGGGACGGTGCTCTCGAAGTGGATGTCGGCGCCGAGCGGGGGTGCCGCGGGGCCGCCTGCCGCCTCGCGCAGCGCCCAGACGACGCCGGCGGGGTACCGGGCCCAGCCGTCGCCGCGGCCCGGTTCGAGGTCGGCGACGCGCAGTTCGGCGACGGGCGCGTCGGGTTCGGCGGCCGAGTGCAGCCGCAGCACGCCGTCGTCGCGGCGCCGGACGGCGGCGCGGATGGTGTGCGGGAGCGCGAACGGCATCACGAAGCCGTCGTTGTAGTCGGTGTGCTCGCCGATGAGGTTGACGCGGCCGGGGGCCGCCCACACGCCCTCCGGGGCGAGCCCGTACACCTGCCGGAACGCCTCGGCGGTCACTGCGCGGTCTCCTTGTGCTGCGCGAACCGCCAGGCGTCGCGCACGATGTCGGCCAGGTCGGTGCGGGCGGGCTTCCAGCCCAGGCGCTCGCGGGCGCGGTCGGCGGAGGCCACCAGGACGGCGGGGTCGCCGCCGCGGCGCGGTGCGACGACCTCGGGGACGGGGTGGCCGGTGACCTGCCGGACGGTCTCGATGACCTCGCGGACGGAGAAGCCGTTGCCGTTGCCGAGGTTGCAGATCAGGTGCTCGCCGGGGGTGACGGCGTCCAGGGCGAGCAGGTGGGCGGCGGCGAGGTCGGCGACGTGGATGTAGTCGCGGACGCAGGTGCCGTCGGGGGTGGGGTAGTCGTCTCCGTAGACGGAGATGGAGGGGCGGCGGCCGGCGGCGACCTGGAGGACCAGGGGGATCAGGTGGGACTCGGGGTCGTGGCGCTCGCCGATGGTGCCGTAGGCGCCGGCGACGTTGAAGTAGCGCAGGGACACGGCGGCGAGCCCGTGGGCGGCGGCCTCGCTGGTGATCATGTGGTCGACGGCGAGCTTGGAGGCGCCGTAGGGGTTGGTGGGCGCGGTGGGGGCGTCCTCGGTGATGGGGACGGTCCGCGGTTCGCCGTAGGTGGCGGCGGTGGAGGAGAAGACGAGCCGGCGCACGCCGGCCTCGCGCATGGCGGCGAGCAGGTCCATCGTGCCGCCGACGTTGTTGCGCCAGTACTTCTCGGGGTGGACGACGGACTCGCCGACCTGGGAGGAGGCGGCGAAGTGCAGCACGGCGTCGTAGGAGCCGTCGAGTACCCGGCCGGCGTCCTGGATGCGGCCCTCGACGAACGCGGCGGCGGCCGGGACGCCCTCGCGGTGCCCGGTGGACAGGTCGTCCAGGACGGTCACCCGGTGGCCCGCCTCCAGCAGGTGCGCGGCGACCACGCTGCCGACGTACCCGGCCCCGCCGGTGACGAGGACCTTCTTCTTGCTGCTCACGGGCGTTCGCCCTTCCTTCGTCCGCTTGTGCCGGTGCCGCCCGCTCCGCCGGGGCGGAGGGGCGGTCGCACGATATCCACTGTGTCTGGGTGCCGGCTGTGCGGCGGCGCCGGCCGTCCGGTGCGCTACCGCGCGGCGTACCCGGGGGTGGCGACCTCGCGCAGCCGTGCGGCCGCCGCCTCCGGGGGCACGTCGTTGATGAACACGTTCATGCCGGACTCCGAACCGGCGAGGAACTTCAGCTTGCCGGAGGTGCGGCGGATGGTGAAAAGCTCGAGGTGGAGTGCGAAGTCGGGCCGCGCCGGGTGGTGGGCGGGCGCCTGGTGCCAGGCCGAGATGTACGGGGTGGGGGGCTCGCCGGGGCCGAAGACGCGGTCGAAGCGGCGCAGGAGTTCCAGGTAGACGGCGGGGAACTCGGCGCGGGCGGCGTCGTCGAGGGCGGGCAGGTCGGGGACCCGGCGGTTGGGGTAGAGGTGCACCTCGTACGGCCAGTGGGCGGCGTGCGGGACGAACGCGGTCCAGTGCTCGGCGGCGATGACGACGCGCTCGCCGGAGCGTTCGGCGGCCAGGACGTCGTCGAAGAGGTTGCGTCCGCCGGTGGCCTCGGCGTGGGCGGCCACCGAGCGCAGCATGCGTTCGGTTCGGGGGGTGACGAAGGGGTAGGCGTAGATCTGCCCGTGCGAGTGGCTGAGGGTGACGCCGATCTCGCTGCCGCGGTTCTCGAAGCAGAAGACCTGTTCCACGCCGGGCAGTCGGGCGAGTTCGGCGGTGCGGTCGGTCCAGGCGTCGAGGACGAGCGCGGCCTGTTCGGTGCTGAGGTCGGCGAAGGAGGCGTGGTGTTCGGGGGTGAAGCAGACCACTTCGCACCGTCCGGCGCCGGGCCGCCGGGCGAGGAGTCCGGCGGGGTCCTCGGTGGTTTCGGGGCCGGGTCCGCCGGTGAGTGAGGGGAAGCGGTTCTCGAAGACGACGACGTCGTAGTCGGCCGCCGGGACCTCGGTGTGCCGGCCGTCCCGGGAGGGGCACAGCGGGCACTGGTCGGCGGGCGGGTGGTAGGTGCGGCCCTGCCGGTGGGAGGCGATCGCCACCCACTCGCCGAGGAGGGGGTCGCGGCGGATCTGGGAGGCGGTGGCGGTCGGCTCCAGGGGGCGCTGGTCGACGGCGTCGCGTACGGCGGCACGGCCGTCACGGCCGGCACAGCTGACAGGGCCGTCGAAGTAGTGCAGTTCGCGACCATCGGCGAGCCGGGTCGTCGTCTTCTTCACCTGTGCGCTCCTCACAGCACTGTGCTGCACTTCACAGCCGATCGCCAAACAGAACCGAACATAATTAATCACAACCTAACATGCGCGTCAACAGAGGTGCCGCGCCGATCATTCGTCCATCCTGTGACGGCAGGATGACGACCGGATGCGGGACAAATCACCCCTCTCGATCACGATCCAACAAAGAACTTCAGCAGAGCTGTTCATTTCCAAAACGTTAAGCGTTACTTTCAGGGCCATTCCGTTCAGGCGATGAAGCGAGTGACCGACATGTATGACCTTGCCGAGGGGCTTCGGCTGCCCACCAACGGGCTCGACTACACCATCCTGGTGATCTACTTCGCGGTGGTCCTCGGCATCGGGTTCGCGGCCCGGCGCAGCGTGCGGACCAGCCTCGACTTCTTCCTGTCCGGCAGGTCGCTGCCGGCCTGGGTGACCGGCCTGGCGTTCGTGGCCGCCAACCTGGGTGCCACCGAGATCCTGGGCATGGCCGCCAACGGCGCCCAGTACGGCGCGTACACGGTGCACTGGTACTGGATCGGCGCCATCCCGGCCATGGTCTTCCTCGGCCTGGTGATGATGCCCTTCTACTACGGCTCGAAGGTCCGCAGCGTCCCGGAGTTCCTGCTGCACCGCTTCGGCCCGTCCTCCCACCTGCTCAGCTCGGTGATCTTCGCGGTCTCCTCGGTGCTGATCGCGGGCGTCAACCTGTACGCCATGGCGATCGTGCTCCAGGCGCTGCTGGGCTGGCCGCAGTGGGTGGCGATCGTGGTGTCCGGGCTGTTCGTGCTCGTCTACATCACCATCGGCGGCCTGTCCTCGGCGATCTACAACGAGGTCCTGCAGTTCTTCGTGATCCTCGCCGCGCTGATCCCGCTGACCATCGTCGGCCTCAAGCGGGTCGGCGGCTGGGGCGGCCTGACCCACTCGCTGACCGCGAGCCACGGCCCGGCCTTCCTGACCGCGTGGAAGGGCACCGGCATCGGCAGCCCCAACCCGCTGGGCGCCAACTGGCTGACCATCGTGCTGGGCCTGGGCTTCGTGATGAGCTTCGGCTACTGGACGACCAACTTCGCCGAGGTGCAGCGCGCCCTGTCGGCGAAGAACCTCTCGGCCGCCAAGCGCACCCCGCTGATCGCCGCGTTCCCGAAGATCCTCATCCCGATGGTCGTGGTGGTCCCCGGCCTGATCGCCCTGGTGATGGAGCCCACGCTCGGCAAGAGCACGGGCGGCCTGCAGTACAACGACGCCATCCCGGTGCTCATGCGCGACCTGCTGCCCAACGGCGTGCTGGGCGTCGCCATCACCGGCCTGCTCGCCGCGTTCATGGCGGGCATGGCGGCCAACATCTCCTCGTTCAACACGGTGTTCACCAACGACATCTGGGCCGCCTACGCGAGGAAGGGCCGCTCGGACGAGTACTACCTCAGGACCGGGCGCGTGGTGACCGCCGTCGGTGTGCTGATCGGCATGGGAACGGCGTTCATCGCCTCCTCCTTCAGCAACATCATGAACTACCTGCAGACCCTGTTCTCGTTCTTCAACGTGCCGCTGTTCTGCGTGTTCATCCTCGGCATGTTCTGGAAGCGCGCCACGGCCGCGGCCGGGTTCTGGGGGCTGCTGTCCGGCACCGTCGCCGCGATGATCAACTACTTCTGGATCTACAAGCAGCACATCATCGAGATCCCCAGCGACCAGGGCGCCAACTTCGTCTCCTCGATGGTCGCCTTCGGCGTGGGCGCGGTGGTGATGGTCGCGGTGTCGCTGTTCACCAAGGCCAAGCCCGCCGAATCGCTGGCCGGCCTGGTCTACGGCACCCGCTCCCCCGGCATGGAGGAGCCGGCCGCCGAGGGCGACGACGCCTGGTACCGCAGGCCGGCCCTGCTGGGCTGGAGCGCGGTCATCGTCGCGGCCCTGTGCTACATCCCCTTCTCCTTCTGAGACTCCGTCCGACGACCCTGCGAACCGACGCGTAGGAGCAACGCACCATGAGTGACTACCAGCACGAGGTCGAGGAGCTGGAGCGCAAGTCCGCGACCGCCGCCCGGCTGTTCGACGTGCGCCGCATCATCGGCGGCCTGTTCGTGATCTACGGCATCATCGTGACCATCGCCGGGATCACCGCGTCCAGCGCCGACCTGAAGAAGGCGCAGGACATCAACATCAACCTGTGGACGGGGATCGGCATGCTGGTGCTCGGCGTGCTCTTCCTGGTCTGGCTCAAGCTCAGCCCGACGGTGCCGCCGCCCGTCGCCGACGAGCAGGACTGACCCACCGGACGAGCGCAGCACCGCGCCGACCGGCCCGGACCGCCGCACACCGCGGCGGCCCGGGCCCGGGTCAGTCCGGTGCGCCCGGCGGGCGGCGGGCGGCGGCCCGCTCCAGCAGCCCGGTGCGGGCGGCCAGCGCCGCCGCCTCAAGACGCGAGCCCACCCCGAGCTTGGTGAGCACCCGCTGCACATGGGTGCGGGCCGTGCTCGGCGCGATGCCCATGCCGACCGCGATCAGCCGGGTGTCCTCGCCCTCGGCGACCCGCACCAGGACCTCCACCTCGCGCGGGGTGAGCGCCTCCAGCAGCCGGCGGCCCTCGTCGTCGGGTTCGGCGGCCGGGTGCAGCAGTTCGGTGAAGGCCGACTGGAGCAGCTGCGGGGCGACGGCCACCTCACCCGCCCGGGCCTTGGCCATCGCCCGCTCCACGCCCTCGATCCGCTCGTCGTGGCGTACGTAGCCCGACGCGCCGGCCGCGAACGCCGCCGCGATGCCCCGCGGGCTCGGGACCGGCCCCAGCACCACGACCGCCACCTGCGGCCGCTCCCGCTTGATGCGCACCACCGGGTCGAACGCACCCGGCTCGGCGGGCGTCGCGGTGCCCAGCAGGCAGACGTCCGGCGCCCGTCCGATGACGAGCTCCGCCGCCCCGCCGCTCGGGGCCCCGGCCGCGAGCACCCGGTGCCCGCGCAGCTTCAGGGCGGAGGCCAGCGCCTCCGCGAGCAGACGGTGATCGTCGATGACCACCAGCCGTATCCCCATGTGGGGCTCCCCCCTGTTCGCCCTGGCGTTCCCCACGGGCAGTGAGGTTCCCGACCTCACCAGACCCACTCCACCACCCCCCTGTGGTCCCGGGTATGCCCCGGGAAGTTACCGGTTTGTTCGATGCCTTGCCCCCACTACGTGCCAGAAGCATCCCCCGAAACCGGATTCCCCTCCCTTCCTGGCCGGTTCATGTTCGAAAGCGTCTGGATTGATCCGGGGTGTGCCCGAGCCCGACGGAGATGGGAAAGATCTGTGCCCGGCTGTGATCAGAGCGCCGGGTGGGGGTGGTGAGCGGCCCGAACGGCGAACGGCCGCCCGGGAGTTCCGGGCGGCCGTTCGGCGCGGTGCTCCGCGGTGCCGTCAGCGCAGCGCCGCGATCGAGGACTTGGCCGCGACGCTGTGGTAGATCTTCGCCTGCGCCAGCACCAGGGTGTTGTCCGCCCACACCTCGTTGATCGAACCGGAGCTGAGGCCGGTGCCGTAGGCGTCGTTCTCCGCCTGGTGGGTGGCGTCGGAGAAGGTGGTGTACGTCGACAGGGCGCCGTTCGCCGGGTCCACCTTGATGATCTTCCCGCCGCGCTCGAACGACGCCGGTTCATAGGCGATCAGGGAGCCGCCGTCCGCGCAGACCAGGTCCATCGGGCTGTCGGAGTCCTTGGAGACCCAGCGGGAGTTGCCGGTCTTCAGGTCGAACGCCGCGATCTCGTTGGTCTGGCTGTAACCGGTGCCGCCGCCCTGGTGGGCGGTGGTCGCCAGGTAGAGGGTGTCACCGCTGACCACCACGTTGGTGCAGTCGCGCTTGTCGTCGACGTCGCAGTGGATCGCGTAGGTGCCCACGCCGCCGCTGTTGCTGCCCAGCGAGACCCGGGCGGCCATGGTGCCGGTGGGGCTGAGGGAGACCGCGTCGGTGATCAGGTCGCTGCCCGCGCCGATGCCGACGACGACCGGGCTGGTGGAGATGATGTTGGTCACCGAGGTGCCGGCCGGGGCGTCCCACGTCCACTTCGGGTTGCCGGTGACCGGATCGAGGTTCGCGACCTTGTACGGCCCGTCGAAACCGCAGCGCACGATGTCGATCAGCTGCGCGCCGCCGGCGAAGCCGTCGTCGGTGCACTGGGCGCCGTCCTTGAGCCGCCACAGCTGCTGCTGGTTGCTGATCCGGTACGCCACCGAGTCGCCGTGCCAGGTCATCGCCAGCACATCACCGCTGATGGCCAGCTGGGCGTAGGCGAACTCGTACTTCCCGTGCGTGGCGTCGGCCTTGGAGGGCAGCGCCTTGCTCCACAGCATCCGGCCGGCGGATATGTCCAGGACCATGACGTTCTCGCAGCGCGTCCCGTACTGCACGGCCACCTTGCCGCCCACCGCGTCGTCGGTGGCCTGGCAGGTCTGGCCGCTCGGCGCCTTGACCGTCCAGCGGACGGCGCCGGTGGCCAGGTCGTAGGCGGTCACGCCGGTCAGCGTCTGCTTGACGACGGTGGCACCGGCGGTCCACACCCCGGGGGTCGGCGCGACGATGTCGGCGGCCGGGACGGTCAGCGACGGCTTGCTCCACACCAGCTTGCCGTAGCTGCTGTGCGGCAGGGACGGACCGCCGGACGCCGTACCGCCGGAACCGCCCTTCGCCGCCTGGTCCTTGGTGCCGCCACCGGCCGTCAGCAGCCACACCCCGCCGCCGATCGCCAGCAGAACGGCGACCACGGCCGCGATCACGGCGATGGTCTTGCCGTTCGACGAGCCGGAGCCGGAGCCGGAGGCCGGTGGCATTGGGTAGGGCTGCTGGCCCGGATAGCCGTAACCGGGGCCGTAGCCGCCGTAGCCGGGGCCGGGCGGCTGCTGCCCTGGGTAGCCGTAACCGGGGCCGGGCGGCGGCTGCTGGCCGGGGTG
>JBEHXI010000179.1:0-16020 GCA_048498775.1 Actinomycetota bacterium
GAACGGCTCCCCGAACGGCCAGGCGAACGGCCAGGCGAACGCCTCCGCGGCGGCCGGCGGCGTCACCCCCGAGCTGTGGCCGAGGCGCGCCGGGCAGCCGGACGGCGACGCCCCCGCGCCCACGGCACCCACGGCCAACGCCTCACCCGCACCCGCCGGCCCCGGCATCGCCGGCGCCCTGGCCGGGATGCCCGCCACCCCCGAGCTGCTGGCCCGGGTCGCCGCCCTGCCGCCCGCGGACGACTCCCCCGGCATCGACGAGGAGCGGGCCCGCGCCGCCGACCCCGACTTCAACCTGCGCGGCCTGCTGCGCGGCTTCACCGCGCCGCTGCTGGCGGGACTGCTGCTCGTCGGCCTGGACGCGGTGGCCGGACTGCTGCTGCCGGTCCTGATCCGGCACGGCATCGACGAGGGTGTGCGCCGGCTGATGCTCGGCGCGGTGTGGGCGGCCGCGCTGGCCGCGCTCGTCGTCGTCCTGGCGCAGTGGGCGGCGCAGGTCGGCGAGGTCCGGCTGACCGGGCGGACCGGTGAACGGGTGCTGTACGCGCTGCGGTTGAAGATCTTCGCGCAGTTGCAGCGGCTCGGCCTGGACTACTACGAGCGCGAACTGGCCGGCCGCATCATGACCCGGATGACCACCGACGTGGACGCGTTGAGCACGTTCCTGCAGACCGGCCTGGTCACCGCCGTCGTCAGCCTGCTGACCTTCGTGGGCATCCTGTTCGCGCTGCTCGCCATCGATGTGCAGCTCGCCCTGATCGTGTTCGTCACGCTGCCGCCGCTGGCCGCCGCGACCGTCGTCTTCCGCCGCAAGTCGGTCCGGGCGTACAGCCTGGCCCGCGACAAGGTCGCCGTCGTCAACGCCGACCTCCAGGAGCACATCGCGGGCCTGCGGGTGGTGCAGGCGTTCCGCGGCGAGGAGGCCGGGCGGCGGCGCTTCGCCGAGCGCAGCGACGAGTACCGGCAGGCGCGGGTGCGCGGCCAGTGGTACATCTCGGTGTACTTCCCGTTCGTGCAGCTGCTGTCCAGCGTCGCCGCGGCCCTGGTGCTGATGGTGGGCTCCGGCCGGGTCGCGCAGGGCACCCTCACGGCGGGCGCGCTGGTGGCGTACCTCCTCTACATCGACCTGTTCTTCTCGCCCGTCCAGCAGCTCTCGCAGGTCTTCGACGGCTACCAGCAGGCGTCCGTCTCGCTGGGCCGGATCCGCGAGCTGCTGCGGGTGCCGACGGCCACCCCGGTGCCGGCCCGGCCGGTGCCCGTGCCGCCGGAGGGCCTGCGCGGCGAGATCACCTTCGAGGGCGTGCACTTCGCCTACGACGGGCACGGCGACGCGCTGTCCGCGGTGAGCCTGCGAATACCGGCCGGGCAGACCGTCGCGTTCGTCGGCGAGACGGGAGCGGGCAAGTCCACGCTCGTCAAGCTGGTCGCGCGGTTCTACGACCCGACGCGCGGCACGGTCCGGGTGGACGGCATCGACCTGCGCGAGATCGACCCGGCGGGCTACCGGCAGCGGCTCGGCGTCGTCCCGCAGGAGCCCTACCTGTTCCCCGGCACGGTGCGCGACGCGATCGCCTACGGGCGGCCCGGCGCGACCGACGCCGAGGTGGAGGCGGCGGCCCGGGCGGTCGGGGCGCACGAGATGATCGCCCGGCTCGCCGACGGCTATCTGCACCGGGTGGGCGAGCGCGGGCGCAACCTGTCGGCCGGGCAGCGGCAGCTGCTGGCGCTGGCCCGGGCCGAACTCGTCGACCCGGACGTCCTGGTGCTCGACGAGGCCACCGCGGCCCTGGACCTGGCGACCGAGGCGCTGGTCAACGCGGCGGCCGACCGGCTGGCGACCCGTCGCACCACCCTGGTCGTGGCGCACCGGCTGACCACCGCCGCCCGCGCCGACCGGGTGGTCGTGCTGGACGGCGGCCGGATCGCCGAGGACGGCACCCACGCGGAACTGCTGCGCCAGGGCGGGCGCTACGCCGAGCTGTGGCGGACCTTCGCCGGCGAGGAGGAGCGGGCCGTGGTCTGAGGCCGGCGCGGCCCTCACCGCGGCTGGGCGCAGCCGATCCTGCCGTGGCCCACCCCGACGTACAGGGCGGTGCGCGCCGGGCAGCGGGGCCGGGCGGCGACGATCGCGACCACCGTGTACTGCGGCGGCCGGGCGCCGGTGCCGTCGCAGGCGGTCTCCCGGACCTCGGCGCTGCCCGCGCGGTAGACGCAGTCGCCGACGATGGTGTTGGGCCCGCCGCCCTGCCCCGGGTCGCCGGGGTGCGGCGGGCGCAGGTTCCGCAGGCAGGCGTAGCCGGGACCGGCGGCCGGGGTGGCCGGGGCGCCGCCGCTGATGGACAGGACCAGGTCGGTGGTGGCGGGGCAGTCGGCGTGGGCCGCGTCCCCGGTGGCGCTGCGCACGGTGACGCGGGCGACCGCCGACCGGTCCCCGCACGGCACCGGGCGGAAGCCCGCCCCGTCGCCGCTCCCGGCGCGCGCCGCGCAGTCCCCGGCGGCGAGGAAGACGGCCGGTGAGGCGCTCCGCCGCGGTGACGCGGGAGGGGTGTACGCGTTCTGCCCGGTCGCCCCGGTGCCCGGTGCGCAGCCCGCGAGCGCCAGCACCGCGGCCAGTCCCGCGGCGCGCACGAACCCGCCGCGACCCCCGCGCCCCCCGTCCATGGCAAGCCCCCTCTTCCCACCTCCATGGTAGGCGGCGGCGGGCCAACACTCCCGCACCCGGGGCGAGTTGGGCCCCGGGCCGGCGAGACCGTTCAGGCCGACTCGTCGAGCAGCCGCAGCAGGTGCTCGCGGGTGCCGTCCAGCAGCCCCGGCAGCTCCGGCACCCCCGGGTACCAGCGCTTCTCGTACTCCCAGCACAGCCAGCCGTCCCAGCCCTCCCGGCTGAGCACCTCCACGCACTCGGTGAGCGGCAGCACCCCGGCGCCCGGCGGCAGCGGGGTGGTGTCCTCGGCGGAGGCGATGTCCTTGACCTGGACATAGCCCAGATACGGCGCGAGGACCGGGAAGGAGATGCCGGGCTGTTCACCGGCCAGCCAGGTGTGCATCACGTCCCAGACCACGCCCACCGAGCGGTGCCCCACGAGGCCGAGGATCCGGGCCGCGTCCTGGGCACCGCGGTGCGAGTCGTGGGTCTCCAGCAGGATGCGCACCCCCAGATCGGCGGCGTACGGGGCGGCGGCCGCCAGCCGGCGGGCGGCGAGCGTGTCGGCCTCCCCGGCGGGCGGATCGCCGCCACCGGGGAAGACCCGCACCCCGGACGCGCCCAGGTCCGCGGCGAGCGCCAGATGCGCGCGCAGGTCGGCCACGACGGCGTCGTCATCGCCGGGCGCGGCCACCTTCACATACGAGCCGATGCTGAGGACCGCCACGCCCGCGGCGCGGAAGAGGGCGGCGGCCTCGGCGCGGGCGGCGCCGTCCAGCCCGGTGTGGACCGGTTCCTCGCCCGGGTGGGCGCGCAGCTCGACACCGTGGAAACCGTGGACGGCCGCCAGCCGCGCCACCTGGTCGACGGGCATTCCGGGGACGCCGAGAGTCGAGAATGCGAGCTTCATCCCATGGACCCTAGGCAGCGCGCCGAGAGACGGTCAACCGCGCACCGCCGTCGGCGCGTCCGCGGTCACCGGCCTCACAGCACCAGGCGCCAGTCCTGGCCGACGAGGTCGTGCCCGAAGCTGTGGTGCGGCTTCTCGGCGACCAGGTCGAAGCCGGCGCGCCGGTAGATCCGCCGGGCGGCCGCCAGGACGTCGTTGGTCCACAGCACCAGTTCCCGGTAGCCGGCCGCGCGGGCGAAGGCGACGCACTCGGCCACCAGCCGGTCGCCGAGCCCCTGGCCGCGGGCCGCCGGATCGACGAGCAGCAGCCGCAGGCGGGCGGTGCCGGGGGCGTCGTCGCGAACGCAGAACACGCACCCGGCCCGGCGCCCGCCCGACTCGGCGATCCAGCACCGCTCGCGGCGCGGATCGTGGTCGTTCGCGTACTCGGCGACGATGCGGGCGACCAGCGCCTCGTAGCTGCCGTCCCAGCCGAACTCCGCCGTGTAGACGGCCGCGTTGCGCTCGATGACCCAGCCGAGGTCGCCGGGTTCCGGATCACGCAGCCGGACGGGCGCGGGCGCGGGCGGACCGGACAGGATCCGCCGGGCGGTGCCCAGCGCGCCGGTCAGCTCCGGCAGTTGGGCGCGGGGCACGGGGCCGAGCAGCCCGGCCACCGACGTGCGGGCCCGCTCGTCGAGCCGGGCGGCGGCGGCCCGGCCCTCGGCGGTGAGCATGACCTCCTGGTGGCGCGCGTCGAGGGGGTGCCGCTCGCGGACCACGAGCCGCTGCTCCTCGAACCGGCCCAGCATCCGGCTGAGGTAGGCGGCGCTCAGGCCGAGGTCCTCGCGCAGCCGCTGCGTCTGGGTGCGTTCGCGCCGCGCCAGTTCGTACAGCACGCGGGCCTCGCCCAGGGTGAACGGGGTGTCCAGCTGCTCGGAGTAGTCCAGGGCGCCGATGGTGCGGGTGAAGAACCGGCTGAACTCCCTGATCTCGCTGACGGCCCGGTCGAGGGGATCGGTGGTCGGCATGGCCCGCCTCCTTCGCTGCCGCCGTGGTCGGCGCTGTGAGAAATCGTTGACCTGATACATGCTCTGGGTCAAGTACCTGGCCGCCGGAACGCCGGGTGCGGGGCGGCGCGGCTCAGCGGGCCCGCGGCGGCGCGGTGGAGGCGCGCACGATGAGCTCCGCCCGCACGGTGGCCACCCCGCCCGGCGGCGGCGCCTGCCGCCCCATCACCAGTTGCCCCGCCCGCGCTCCCGCCTCGTGCAGCGGCAGGCGGACCGTGGTCAGCGCGGGCGTGGCGTCGATGCTGAACGGCAGGTCGTCGAAGCCGGCGACCGACACGTCCTGCGGGATCCGCAGCCCCCGCTCGCGCAGCGCCGCGCACACCCCGAGCGCGATCGTGTCGTTCGCCGCGACCATCGCCGTCAGGTCCGGCTCGCGCCGCAGCAGTTCGAGCGTCGCGTCGTAGCCGGAGGAACGGGTGTAGTCGCCGTGCACGGTGAGGCGTTCGGCGTCGCCGTCCAGGCGGTGCGCGGCCAGGGCCGCCCGGTGGCCCTCCAGCCGGTGGCGGGTGGTGGTGCGGTCGGCGGGCCCGGCGACGTACCCGACGCGCCGGTGGCCCAGGGAGATCACATGCTCGGTGAGCTGCTGGGCGCCGCCGCGGTTGTCGAACGCCAGCGTCATCACCGCGGTGTCGCCGGCCGGGGCGGGCGGGCGGCCGCACAGCACGATCCGGGTGCCGTCCGCCGCCAGCCGCTCCAGCTTCCCGGCGACCGCCGCGGTGTGCTCGGTTCCCTCCACGGCACCGCCGGTGAGGATCACCCCGGCCGCCCGCTGGCGCTGGAGCAGCGTGAGGTAGTTGAGCTCGGCCTGCGGGGAGCCGCCGGTGTTGCACACCACCGCCAGCTTGCCGGCCCCGTGCTCCGAGCCCCGGCCGATCTCGGACTGCGCGGCTCCCGCCAGGATGCCGAAGAAGGGGTCGGCGATGTCGTTGACCAGCACGCCGACCAGGTCGGAGGTGGCCGCGGCGAGCGCCCGGGCGTTGCCGTTGACCACGTACTCCAGGTCGTTCACGGCGCGCAGCACACGTTCCCGGGTGCTGCCGGAGACGGGGTAGTTGCCGTTGAGCACCCGGGAGACGGTCGCGGCCGACACCCCGGCGCGGGCGGCCACATCGGCCAGGGTCACGGTCATCGCTGCGCTGCCTCCTCAAGGGCTTGTCGGGTCACATCGTGCCACCGGGAGCGGTGCGTGCGGGGACCGGAGCCCGAACCGTGACGCGGTACGGCAAGCGCTTTCCGGAACGGGCGTCCCGTGAGGTGCCCGGCCGGAGCGGACGCCGTCCTACGCCCGCTGTGGCAGGCGCGTCCCCTCCGTACAGACGATAGCGCTGTAGAAAGCGCTTGCTGTAGGCTCGCGCGACACCCCGGCCTCAGCACACGGTGAGCGGAACGCCAAGGGAGAACGCCACATGACACGCAAGACGGTGCGGATCGCCATGAACGGCGTGACCGGCCGCATGGGATACCGCCAGCACCTGGTCCGCTCCATCCTCGCCCTGCGCGAACAGGGCGGCCTCGACCTCGGCGACGGCACCGTCCTGTGGCCGGAACCGATCCTGGTGGGCCGCCGGGAGCACGCCCTGCGGGAGATCGCCGAGCGCCACGGCCTGGCCCGCTGGTCCACCGACCTGGACACGGTGCTCTCCGACCCGTCCGTCGACATCTACTTCGACGCCCAGGTGACCGCCGCCCGCATGCCGGCCGCCCGGAAGGCCATCGCGGCCGGCAAGCACCTGTACTGCGAGAAGCCGACCGCCCCCAGCCTCGCCGAGTCCCTCGAACTGGCCCGCCTGGCCAGGGACGCCGGGGTGAAGAACGGGGTGGTGCAGGACAAGATCTTCCTGCCCGGCCTGCTCAAGCTCAGGCGGCTCGTCGAGGGCGGCTTCTTCGGCCGGATCCTGTCCGTCCGCGGGGAGTTCGGCTACTGGGTCTTCGAGGGCGACTGGCAGGCCGCGCAGCGCCCCTCCTGGAACTACCGGGCCGAGGACGGCGGCGGCATCGCGCTCGACATGTTCCCGCACTGGGAGTACGTGCTGCACGAACTGTTCGGCCGCGTCGTGTCGGTGCAGGCGCTGACCACCACCGGGATCCCGCAGCGCTGGGACGAGCGGGGCAAGCCCTATCAGGCCACCGCCGACGACTCCGCCTACGCCGTCTTCGAGCTCGACGGCGGCGCGGTCGCCCAGATCAACTCCTCCTGGGCGGTGCGGGTCCACCGCGACGAACTCGTCGAGTTCCAGGTGGACGGCGTCGAGGGCTCGGCGGTCGCCGGGCTGCGCCAGTGCCGGGCGCAGCACCGCTCCGCCACCCCCAAACCGGTCTGGAACCCCGACATCCCGGCCGGCGAGCGCTTCCGCGACCAGTGGCAACCGGTCCCGGACAACGGCGAGTTCGACAACGGCTTCAAGGCGCAGTGGGAGCTGTTCCTGCGCCATGTCGTACGCGACGAGCCCTGGCGATGGGACCTGCTCGCCGGCGCCCGCGGCGTCCAACTCGCCGAACTGGGCATGCGCTCCTCGGCCGAGGGCCGCCGCCTCGAGGTGCCGGAGCTGACGCTGTGATCCGCCTGCCCGACGAGGACGGCACGCTGCGCGACCACCGGCCGCGCACCGATGCGCCGCGGCGCGCCCCAGGCACCGTCCCGCGCCCCCGGTGCCGCACCGTCTTCGCCGCCGCCCATGTGGTCGCCGACCCGTACCGCGCCGCCGCCGGCGCCCCCGCCGCCCTCGACTGGGACGCCACCCTCGCCTTCCGCCGCCACCTGTGGTCCCACGGGCTCGGGGTGGCCGAGGCCATGGACACCGCCCAGCGCGGCATGGGCCTGGACTGGGCGGGCGCCGCCGAACTCATCCGGCGCTCGGCCGCCGAGGCGCGGGCGGCCGGCGGCCGCATCGCCTGCGGGGTCGGCACCGACCAGCTCACCGCCCCGGCCGTGAAGCCCGCCGACCTCGCCGACGTCACAGCCGCCTACGAGGAGCAGCTCGCCGTCGTCGAGGAGTCCGGCGCGCAGCCCGTCCTGATGGCGTCCAGGGCGCTGGCCGCCCTCGCCCGGGGCCCCGAGGACTACGCCGAGGTCTACGGGCACCTGCTGCGCCAGTCCGCCGAGCCGGTGATCCTGCACTGGTTGGGCCCGATGTTCGACCCGGCGCTGACCGGCTACTGGGGCAGCGAGGACCTGGACGCCGCCGGCGAGACGTTCCTCGCGGTGATCCGCGAGCACCCGGACAAGGTGGACGGCATCAAGGTCTCCCTGCTCGACGCCGGACGGGAGGTCGCACTGCGGCGGCGGCTGCCGGACGGCGTGCGCTGCTACACCGGCGACGACTTCCACTACCCCGAGCTGATCGAGGGCGACGAGCGCGGCTTCAGCCACGCCCTGCTCGGCGTCTTCGATCCGCTGGCCCCGCTCGCCGCCGAGGCCGTCGGCATCCTGGACACCGGGGACACCGGCGGCTTCCGGGCCGTGCTGGACCCGACCGTCGAACTGGCCCGCCACCTGTTCTCGGCGCCGACGCGCTACTACAAGACCGGAGTCGTCCTCCTCGCCTGGCTCAGCGGCCACCAGTCGCACTTCACCATGGTCGGGGGTATGCAGTCGGCCCGCTCGTTGCCGCATCTGGCGCGCGTGTACGAACTGGCCGACCGCGTCGGCCTCTTCCCCGATCCGGCCCTCGCCGAGCACCGCATGGCATCCCTCCTCGCTCTCCACGGAGTCTCCCAGTGACCACTGACAGTCCCGCTCCCGAGCGGCTGAGCATCAACCAGGAGACCGTCCGCCAACTCCCCCTCCCCGAACTCGTCGACGCCTGCGCCGAGCTGGGCATCTCCGGCGTCGGCCTGTGGCGCGCCCCGGTCCGGGAGTACGGGGTCGAGCGCGCCGCGAAGACGGTGCGCGACGCCGGGCTGACCGTCACCACGCTGTGCCGCGGCGGCTTCTTCACCGCCGCCGATCCGGCCGGGCGCGCCACGGCCCTGGACGACAACCGCGCCGCCATCGACGAGGCCGCCACCCTCGGCACCGGCACCCTCGTCCTGGTCTCCGGCGGGCTGCCGCCGGGCAGCCGGGACCTGGCCGGCGCCCGCGAGCAGGTCGCCGACGCGCTCGCCGAACTCGCCCCCTACGCCGCCGAGCGGGGCGTCCGCCTGGCGATCGAGGCCCTGCACCCGATGTACGCGTCCGACCGGTGCGTGGTCTCCACCCTCGCCCAGGCCCTGGAACTGGCCGGACGGTTCCCGGCCGACCGGGTCGGCGTGGTGGTGGACACCTACCACCTGTGGTGGGACGACCGGGTGCCCGAACTGATCGGCCGGGCCGGGGCGGAGGGCCGGATCGCCGCCTTCCAGCTCGCCGACTGGGTCACCCCGCTGCCCGAGGGCGTCCTGCTGGGCCGCGGGCAGCTCGGCGACGGCTGCGTGGACCTGCGGGGCTTCCGCGAGCTGGTGGACGCGGCCGGCTACCGGGGCGCGATCGAGGTCGAGCTGTTCAACCCGGCGCTGTGGCGGCGCGACGGCCGCGAGGTCATCGCGGAGATCGCCGCCCGCTACCGCGCGCACGTGCTCTGACATCCCGTCAGGGTCTGTGAGTGGCCCGGTTCTTCGTCCGGCGGGCCGCGACGGCGATGACCGCGAGCGGGGCGAGCACGAGTACCGCCGCCGCGGTGAGGGCCACCGCGCCGCTCGCGGCGGTGCCGCTTCTCCCGGTCCGGCGCGCCCGACGCCCGGCTCGGCAGCGGGGCCCGGAGCCGCGAGCGCTCTTCCGGAAATTTTCTTGTCTACGCGTGCAACCATCCGGTGGCCTGCGGTGTCGTACTTCGCGTCAGGTCCATGAGGGGGGAAGCTCGGGGAGACCTGACAGGGGGGAACGCGAGGGGGCCCGGGCATCGCCCGGACCCCCTCGCGCCGCCGGCCGCGCTCACTCGCCGGGCAGTTCCGCCGCGGTGGGGAAGGACTCCTGGGCACCGGCCCGGGTGACGGCCGCCGCGCCGACCCGCACCGCGTAGCGCACCGCCGTCCGCAGGTCCTCGCCCAGGGCCAGCCGCCAGGCCAGGGCACCGGTGAACGCGTCCCCCGCGCCGGTGGTGTCGACCGCCCGCACCGCGGGGCTGGGCACCAGCTCGGCGCCCGAGGCGTCCGCGGCCAGCGCGCCCGCCGCACCCAGCGTGATCACGACCGAGCGGGCGCCGCCGGACAGCAGGGCCGCGGCCCACTCCCGCGGCGAGCCGCCGGCCCGGTCCCCGAGCAGTGCGCGGGCCTCGTGCTCGTTGACGACCAGCGGATCGCAGACGGCCCGCACGTCACCGGGGAGCGGCGCGGGCGGCGAGGGGTTGAGCACCACCCGCGCCCCGGCCCGCGCGGCCGCCCGCACCGCCGCCACGGCCGTCTCGTGCGGGATCTCCAGTTGGACGGAGACCACCCGGGCGGCGCGCAGCAGCGCGTCGGCCGCCGCCACGTCCCGCGGGGTGAGGCGGGCGTTGGCGCCGGGGGAGACCACGATGCTGTTGTCGCCGCCCTCCTCCACGGTGATCAGCGCGACCCCCGTGGGGGCCCCGCCCACCAGCACCCCGCCGGTGTCCACCCCGGAGGCGGCCTGGGTGTCCAGCAGCATCCGGCCGTGGGCGTCGTCGCCGACCCGGGCGAGCAGCGCCGCGCGGGCACCCAGGCGCGCCGCGGCGACGGCCTGGTTGGCGCCCTTGCCGCCCGGGTGGGTGGCCAGGTCGGAGCCGAGCACGGTCTCGCCGTTGCCGGGCCGCCGTTCGACTCCTATCACCAGGTCGGCGTTGGCCGATCCGACGACCAGCAGGTCGTAACCGTGCATCGTCACGGCTCCCTACGGTATCCATCCGCCCGGCTCGCGATCGGGTTGTCCACAGGCTTTGTGTCGCAGATCCCGAGTTATCCACAGGCCCGCCCGGGTGTCGGCGGGCGGCGGTAACGTCGTCCGCGTCGGGGAGAGTCGGGGAGAACCCTCCCCGGCCGCCTGCCGGAGGGGAAGGAGGCCCGGTCATGGGCGAGTTCGCGCGGGGGTCCGGGCCGGGCCCGGCCGTCCTCGAGGGCGTCCTGGAGCGCATCACCTACGCCAACGAGGAGAACGGGTACACGGTCGCCCGCGTCGACACCGGGCGGGGTGCGGGGGAGTTGCTGACCGTGGTCGGGGCCCTGCTGGGCGCGCAGCCCGGCGAGTCGCTGCGGATGCACGGCCGCTGGGGCTCCCACCCGCAGTACGGCCGGCAGTTCACGGTGGAGAACTACACGACGGTCCTGCCCGCGACGGTCCAGGGCATCCGGCGGTATCTGGGCTCGGGGCTGATCAAGGGCATCGGTCCGAGGATCGCCGAACGCATCGTGGACCACTTCGGCACCGACACCCTGGAGGTCATCGAGCAGGACGCGGGCCGGCTGATCGAGGTCCCCGGGCTGGGACCGAAGCGCACCAGGAACATCGCCGCCGCCTGGGAGGAGCAGAAGGCGATCAAGGAGGTGATGGTCTTCCTGCAGGGCGTGGGCGTGTCCACCTCCATCGCCGTGCGGATCTACAAGGAGTACGGCGACGCCTCGATCTCGGTGGTGCGCAACCAGCCGTACCGGCTCGCGGCCGACGTGTGGGGCATCGGCTTCCTCACCGCCGACCGGATCGCCCAGGCGGTGGGCATCCCGCACGACAGCCCGGACCGTGTCAAGGCGGGCCTCCAGTACGCGCTGTCCCAGGCCACCGACAACGGCAACTGCTTCCTGCCGGAGGAGCGGCTGATCTCCGACGCGGTCAAGCTGCTCCAGGTGGACACCGGGCTGGTGATCGACTGCCTGGGGGAGCTGGTGGCGGAGGAGGGCGTGGTCCGCGAGCGGGTGCTGGACCCGGAGGTGAAGGCCGCCCGCGGCCGCGCGCCGGCCCAGACCCCGCCGTCCCCGCCGCCCCGGACCGCGCCGTCCCACGCCCCACAGCCTCAGACCCCGGCGGCCGGCCAGGGTCCCGGCGAGGCGGCCGCGGAGCCGGTCTCGGCCGTGTACCTGGTGCCCTTCCACCGCGCCGAGATCTCGATGGCCGGGCAGGTGCTGCGGCTGCTGCGCGCCCCGGATGACCGGATGCCCGCCTTCCGGGACGTCGCGTGGGACAAGGCCTTCGCCTGGCTGAAGGACCGCACGGGCGCGGATCTGGCCCCCGAGCAGGAGCAGGCGGTGCGGCTGGCGCTCACCGAGAAGGTCGCGGTCCTGACCGGCGGGCCCGGCTGTGGCAAGTCCTTCACGGTCAGGTCGGTGGTGATGCTGGCCAGGGCGAAGGGCGCCAAGGTGGTGCTCGCGGCGCCGACCGGGCGGGCGGCCAAGCGGCTGTCCGAGCTGACCGGGGCGGAGGCGTCGACGGTGCACCGGTTGCTCGAGCTCAAGCCGGGCGGGGACGCGGCGTACGACCGGGACCGGCCGCTCGACGCCGACCTGGTGGTGGTCGACGAGGCCTCCATGCTGGACCTCATCCTGGCGAACAAGCTGGTCAAGGCGGTGGCCCCGGGAGCGCACCTGCTCTTCGTCGGGGATGTGGACCAGCTGCCGAGCGTCGGGGCGGGCGAGGTGCTGCGGGACCTGCTGGCCGAGGGCGGCCCGGTGCCAGCGGTGCGGCTGACCCGGATCTTCCGGCAGGCCCAGCAGTCCGGGGTGGTCACCAACGCCCACCGGATCAACTCCGGGGTGCCGCCCATCACCCAGGGGCTGCCGGACTTCTTCCTGTTCGCCGAGGAGGACACCGAGGAGGCCGGCCGGCTGACGGTGGACGTGGCGGCCCGCCGCGTCCCGGCGCGGTTCGGGCTCGATCCGCGGCGGGACGTACAGGTGCTGGCGCCGATGCACCGCGGCCCGGCGGGCGCGGGCACCCTCAACGGGCTGCTCCAGCAGGCCATCACCCCGGCGCGCCCCGACCTGCCGGAGCGGCGCTTCGGCGGCCGGGTCTTCCGGGTCGGGGACAAGGTCACCCAGATCCGCAACAACTACGAGAAGGGGGCCAACGGGGTCTTCAACGGCACGGTGGGCGTGGTGACCGCGCTGGACAACGTCGAGCAGCGGCTGACGGTGCTCACCGACGAGGACGAGGAGGTGGCGTACGACTTCGACGAGCTCGACGAGCTCGCGCACGCCTACGCGGTGACGATCCACCGCTCCCAGGGCAGCGAGTATCCGGCGGTTGTGATTCCCGTCACCACCGGGGCTTGGATGATGCTTCAACGAAATCTTCTCTACACGGCGGTAACCAGAGCCAGGAAACTCGTGGTGCTCGTCGGGTCACGCCGGGCACTCGGGCAGGCCGTGCGCACCGTTTCCGCAGGTCGGCGGTTTACCGCACTGGACCAGCGGCTCGCCGGAGCCATTCGGTCCTGACCGATTCGCCGTATGTGTCGCCGGGGTTGCGATGGGCGGTCGCCGGAGGAACATGGGCACTGCGTGCCAGCCGTGGGCCTTCTGGCTGACCCCGGGTGCACGAATGTGCGGCAAATGGGGGAAGGTAGGAAGCAGTCAGGGCACCTCGAAGAAGAGGCACAACGTCGGTGAGGGATGACGTGAGCGACAACTCTGTAGTACTGCGGTACGGGGACAGCGAGTACAGCTACCCGGTGGTCGACAGCACCGTTGGTGACAAGGGCTTCGACATCGGAAAGCTGCGGGCCCAGACCGGGCTGGTGACCCTGGACAGCGGTTACGGGAACACCGCGGCGTACAAGTCCGCGATCACCTTCCTCGACGGCGAGCAGGGGATACTCCGCTACCGCGGCTACCCCATCGAGCAGATCGCCGAGCGCGGGTCGTTCCTCGAGACGGCCTACCTGCTGATCAACGGCGAGCTCCCCACCGTCGACGAGCTGAGCGCCTTCAAGAACGAGATCACTCAGCACACCCTGTTGCACGAGGACGTCAAACGCTTCTACGACGGCTTCCCGCGCGACGCCCACCCGATGGCGATGCTGTCCTCCGTGGTCAGCGCGCTGTCGACGTTCTACCAGGACAGCCACAACCCGTTCGACGAGAAGCAGCGCAACCTGTCGACGATCCGCCTGCTGGCCAAGCTGCCGACGATCGCCGCCTACGCGTACAAGAAGTCGGTCGGGCACCCCTTCGTCTACCCGCGCAACGACCTCGGCTACGTCGAGAACTTCCTGCGCATGACCTTCGCCGTGCCGGCCGAGGAGTACGAGCTCAACCCGGTCGTCGCCAGCGCCCTGGACAAGCTGCTCATCCTGCACGCCGACCACGAGCAGAACTGCTCCACCTCCACGGTGCGCCTGGTCGGCTCCTCCCAGGCCAACCTGTTCGCCTCCATCTCGGCGGGCATCAGCGCCCTGTGGGGCCCGCTGCACGGTGGCGCCAACCAGGCCGTGCTGGAGATGCTGGAGAGCATCAAGGCCTCCGGCGGCGACGTCGACACCTTCATCCGCAAGGTGAAGAACAAGGAGGACGGCGTCCGCCTGATGGGCTTCGGCCACCGCGTCTACAAGAGCTTCGACCCGCGGGCCAAGATCATCAAGGCGGCGGCGCACGACGTGCTGTCGGCGCTGGGCAAGTCCGACGAGCTGCTGGACATCGCGCTGAAGCTGGAGGAGCACGCGCTCAGCGACGACTACTTCGTCTCGCGCAACCTCTACCCGAACGTGGACTTCTACACCGGCCTGATCTACCGGGCCATGGGCTTCCCGACCACCATGTTCACCGTGCTGTTCGCGCTCGGCCGGCTGCCCGGCTGGATCGCCCAGTGGCACGAGATGATCAAGGAGCCGGGCAGCCGCATCGGTCGCCCGCGCCAGATCTACACCGGTGTCGAACTGCGCGACTACGTGCCGGTCGAGGCTCGCTGACCGCTGCCGCCCGGTCCCACCGCCGGTCGCCCGGCATCCGCGCCGGAGGGCGGGGCGGCCGTGCCGGCCCCGGCTGAGGTGCCCCGGACCGAGGTGCCCTGACAAGCGCCCCTGGTCCCGGTCCCGTCCCGCGGCCCCCGGGCCGCCCGCCGGGCCACGGCACCGCAGGGCCGCCGCGCCGACGCGGGAGACGCGCGAGACGGCAGGAGACGCGGGAGACGCCGACGGACGCTCCCAGGCGTCCCAGGCGCGGGAAGACGCAGAAGCGCCCCGCACCGGATCCCCCCACGGGTCCAGTGTGGGGCGCTTCGCTACCCCGGAACCGGATCCCCCCACGGGTCCGTACCGGGCGTTCTCTGCTGCGCCGCGCTGTCCATGCCGGTCAGTGTCGGTCAGCGTCGGCCAACGTCACGCGTTGCCGGGACGAAACCGTCCGGGAGGGCCGCTCAAAGCTCTCCGGGCACTTCGCCCCGGCCACGTGGGCCCACCGTCCCCCAAGACGGGGTGCCCTCGTCTCACCGGGTCCGCCGGGAGCCCGGTGATCGATCGGTTAGACCCACGACCCCCTCTGATGGTTACGTTGCGGAGAGTGTGATCTGGGTCTCCTTCGATCGGCGGCGCGCACCGGGCCAAATGCGCCCCGGCTACGCCAGATGGACGACGCGGCGTCGACTCCTGACCCCTGCGTACGGCCCGAGTACCCCATCGCGTAGCGTTAAACGCCCAGTCGGGAACGGTTGGTTGGGGTGGGGCGGAGAGCAGGCATGGCACTCAACGAGACGGACGGCACGGTGACGGCGGAGCGGCGCACGGTCGTGGTCACCGGCGGCGGGACCGGCATCGGCCGGTCCGCGGCCACCCGGTTCGCCGAGGCGGGCGACCAGGTGGTCATCGTCGGGCGGCGCCGCGAGGTGCTGCGGGCCACCGCCGACGAGCTGTGTGCGAAGGGGTATGACGTCACGCCCCTGGTCTGCGACCTCGCCGATCCCGACGACGTCGAGTCCGCCCTGGAGCGGCTGCCCGACCGGATCGACGTGCTGGTCAACAACGCCGGCAGCCGTGAGCTGGCGGTGGGCGCCGGGCCGCACGGGGTGGTGGCCCGCTGGCGCGGGGACTTCGAGCGCAACGTGCTGACCGCGGTGCTGCTCACCGACTCGGTGCGCGACCGGCTCACCCCGGAACGCGGCCGGGTGATCACCGTCAGCTCGCTGGCGGCGCTGCGCGGCGGCGGCTCCTACGGCGCCTGCAAGGCCGCGCTGCACGCCTGGAACCACTCGCTGGCCGCCCAGCTCGGCCCGCAGGGCGTGACGTGCAACATCGTCGCGCCCGGCACGGTGGCCGGCACCGAGTTCTTCGGCGCCCGGCTGGACCGGGCGGAGCTGACCCGCCGGGCGGGGCGCACCCTGGTGGGCCGGGTCGGCCGCCCCGACGACATCGCGGCCGCGGTGGTCTTCCTGGCCTCGCCGGAGGCGGGGTTCATCACCGGCGAGATCCTCCAGTGCAACGGCGGGGAGCTGCTCGGCCGGTGACAGCGCCGTGGGGGGGGGGGGGGGGGGGGGGGGGGAGGAGGGGGGGAGGGGGGGAGGGGGA
>JBEHXI010000180.1:0-15916 GCA_048498775.1 Actinomycetota bacterium
CGCCGGACTCGGTCCCACCGGACTCGGTCCCACCGGACTCAGCCGCGCCGGGCTCAGTCGTGGGTGATCTCCTCGATCACCGTCGCGCCCAGCTCGCGCACGATCAGGTCGTGGCCGGACAGCGCGGTGTCGTCGAGATCCGGATCGTCCTCCTCCGGGATGTCGTCCTCGATCGCCACCCGGGGCGGCTCGGGCCGCGGAGCGGCGGCGGGCCGGCTGGGCGCCGCCGTGGGCCCCGGCGCGGCCGGTGCGGGCGCGGTGGCCTGCGGAGGGCGGGGGGACGCGGCGGGAGCGGCCGCGGGGCCCGGAGCGGGCTGCGCGGGCGGCCGGGGCGCGGCCGGCGGGCCGGACGGCCCACCGCCGAAACCGGAGGCGGGTCCGGCGCCGGGTCCGGGCCCGGGGACCGTGCCGGCGCCGCCCGACGGATCGACGATCGCCTCGATCTTCCACTGCACGCCCAACGCGTCGCCGATCGCCTGCCGCAGCACGTCCTCGCTGCCACCGCCGAGGAAGCTGTCGCGGGCACCGGGGTTGGAGAAGCCCAGCTGGAGGGTGGTGCCGTCGAAGCCGACGACCTGGGCGTTCTGGCTGAGCAGGATCCAGGTGAACCGCCGCCGGTTCTTGACCGCCTCCAGGATGTCCGGCCACATCTGCCGTACGCGGGACGGGTCCCCCAGGGGCGGGGCGGGCTGCCGGCCGCCGGACGGCCCGGACGGGGCCGCCGGAGCCGCCGGAGCCGCCGGAGTCGTCGAGGCAGGTGCGGGGGCCGCGGTGCCGGGCACCTGGCCCGGCTGGGCGGCCGTCGGCCAGCTCCCGGGCGCGGCGGAGCGCGCGGGGGCGGCCTGTGGCGGCTGGGTGCCCGTGGGCCAGGCGCCGGGCGCGGGGCCCGCCGGGGCGGCGGGCGCCTGTCCGGGCCGGGCGGCCACCGGCCAGGCTCCCGGCGCGGGACCGCCGGACGACGCCGGGGCGGCGGGGGCGGGGACGGCGGACGGCTGGGCCGGGGCGGCGGACGCGGGGGCGGCCGGGCTCACCGGCCAGGCGCCGGGGGCGTCCGGCGCGCGCTCCTCGGCGGCGGCCGCCGGGCGGGGAGCCGCCGGCCCGCCCCCACCGTGGGCGGCGGAGTCCGGCACGTACTCCGCCGCGCGGGCGGCCGGGGGCGCGGCCAGGGGTGCGGCCGGGGCCGGGCCGGAGCCCAGCCCGCCCGCCGGCGCCTGCCGTTCGAGCCGGTCGATCCGGGCCTGGACGGAGCGCTCGTCGCCGTAGGCCCCGGGCAGCAGCACCCGGGCACAGATCAGTTCCAGCTGGAGCCGCGGCGAGGTGGCGCCGCGCATCTCCGTCAGCCCGGCGTTGACGAGGTCGGCCGCGCGGCTGAGCTCCGCGGCGCCGAAGACGGCTGCCTGGGCCTGCATGCGTTCCACCACGTCGGCGGGCGCGTCGATCAGGCCCTTCTCGGCCGCGTCCGGCACGGCGGCCAGGATGACCAGGTCCCGCAGCCGCTCCAGCAGGTCGGTGACGAAGCGGCGCGGATCGTGGCCGCCCTCGATGACCCGGTTGACCACCTCGAACGCGCCCGCGCCGTCCCCGGCGGCGAACGCGTCCACGATGTCGTCCAGCAGCGCGCTGTCGGTGTAGCCGAGCAGGGCGGTCGCCATGGCGTACGTCACCCCGCCCTCGGCGGCCCCGGCCAGCAGCTGGTCCATCACCGACAGCGAGTCCCGCACCGAGCCGGCGCCCGCCCGCACCACCAGCGGGAAGACGCCCTCCTCGACGGGGATGGACTCGCGCCCGCACACCTCGGCCAGGTAGTCGCGCAGCGTGCCGGGCGGGACCAGCCGGAACGGGTAGTGGTGGGTCCGCGATCGGATCGTGCCGATGACCTTCTCGGGCTCCGTCGTCGCGAAGATGAACTTCAGGTGCTCCGGCGGCTCCTCGACGACCTTCAGCAGGGCGTTGAACCCCGCCGAGGTGACCATGTGCGCCTCGTCGATGATGTAGATCTTGTACCGGCTGGAGGCCGGGCCGAAGAACGCCTTCTCGCGCAGGTCACGGGCGTCGTCCACACCGCCGTGCGAGGCGGCGTCGATCTCGATCACGTCGATCGAGCCGGGACCGCCGCGCGCCAGGTCGACGCAGGACCGGCACTCGCCGCAGGGCTCCGGGGTGGGGCCCTGCTCGCAGTTCAGGCAGCGGGCCAGGATGCGCGCGCTGGTGGTCTTGCCGCACCCGCGCGGGCCGCTGAACAGGTACGCGTGGTTGACCCGGTTGTTGCGCAGCGCCTGCTGCAGCGGGCCGGTGACGTGCTCCTGCCCGATGACCTCGGCGAAGGTCTCGGGGCGATAGCGGCGGTACAGAGCGAGGGACACGTCTACGACGATATCCGGGCCCGCTGACAACCCGGAACGCCGAAGCCGGCGGACCACCCGTTCCCGCCCGCCCCCCGCCGCGAAGAAATCCGAAAAAATTCCTAAAAGGGTCTTTCCACTCACTTCGGGCGGTCGTATCGTGAGTAATGAGCCTGCGGGGCGAGCGAGGGAGCTGGACCGGAAGGGCGAACGGTGTTCTCGGACACCGGACGTCATCGACGATCCGGCTGAGAGGCCCGAAAGATCGAAAGATCCGGAAGGCGACCTCCATACACCTGATCCGGACAATGCCGGCGAAGGAAGCCCACCTCGCAGGTTCGCATCGTCTTCTTCTTCCGGCTTCGGCCGGGAGATCTTTTTCCCCGTCGCCGCCGGCCGCCGCGGCCCCTCGCCCGGAGGACCCGCCGGCCGGTGAACGGAGCAGGGCCCGGCCGCGTCGCACGCGGCCGGGCCCTCGCCCGTCCTGGACCCCCGGTCCGGTGACCCTCGGCGCGGTGACCCTCGGCGCGGTGACCCTCGGTGCGGTGACCCTCGGTGCGGTGATGTCTGACGTATCGTCACATCCTGCGACGGAGTGATCTTCGGATCATCCCCGCCGCGGGACGGCGTTCAGCGGGGACGAGTGCCCGCATGACGTTTCCCTCTGTGGCGCGGTCCCTGGGCGCGGTGCTGGTCGCCGCCGTGCTCGCGGTGCTCCCCGCCGTCCCCTCCGCCGCCCGGGTCTACCAGCCCCATCCCTGGCCCCGGCCGATGGTCCCCGCCAACCAGAACGCCTTCCGGCTCACCTGGACCGACAACCAGCGTGGCCGGGCCGCCGACCTGGCGTACGACGTGAACCCCGGCCACGCCCGGATCGGGCTCGGCCGGCTGCTGGACTCCGCGCGCCGGGTGGCGGTGGAAGGGTGCCACACCGCCACCCACGGCGGTGTCCTGACCACCGTCGCCACCGTGGACTGGTACTGCCTGAACCACCGTGACTCATCGACCGGGAACTGGACCCCCCAGGGGGTCAGCGGCACCCGCGACGCCTACCGGGGCGGCACCATGAACGGCCGCCGGGCCTACGTCTTCTCCTGGCACCGCGGCTCCGAGACCAACCCCGGCGGTACCGGGACCCGGCTGAGCTTCCTCGACCCCCTCACCAGCAGGTACGTGCACGTCCTGCTCGTCCGGCCGATCCCGGGCCCCACCAGGTACACCGACGTGAGCACCCACGCCGGCGGCATCGTCTGGTACGGCCACTACCTCTTCGTCGCCAACGTCCGCCGCGGCGTCTACGTCTACGACCTGCACAACCTGCTCCGGCTGGAGAACAACCCGCGGGGCGACATCACCCACCCGGGCCGGATCGGCCTGCACGGCGGCGTCTTCTACGGGCACGGGTACCGCTACCTGCTCCCGGAGATCGGCCGGTGGACCAATGTCCGGCCCGTCACCACCCGGTACGACTACATCGGCCTGGAGCGCTTCGCCGACCCCACCCGCACCCCGGTCGCCGTCACCGGCGAGTACTGCGACGGCGTGCAGTGCCGGCGGGGGCGGGTGGTGCGCTGGCGGATGACCCGGCTGATGTCCTTCCGGAACACGCCGCCCTCGTTCCACGGCAGCATCAGCCCGTTCCGGGCGTGGCTCCAGCCCGATCCCTACACCCAGGGCGGTGTCTCCACCCACGGCTGCTACTACTTCGACATCGGCGGCTCACACAGCCACAACCACTACCTGATCATCTCCCGCCCGGCGGGGCCCGCCGGGACCTACCGGAACGGCGGCAGCGGGCTGCAGGACCTGTACTGGGAACGCGTCCCCGACCGGCTGTGGACCATCACCGAGCACCAGGGGTACGGAGTGCGGGTGCTGTACGCGGTGAACCGGCCGCACTGCGCCTGACACGCTCCGCACCGGCGGCGGGGCCCGGCCACCGGGCCCCGCCGCCCCCGGACGTGGCTACCGGGTGTAGCTGAAGTACAGCCAGGGGCCGTACGTCGTGGTGTTCAGGCTGTCGCCCGAGGTGCCCGCCAGGTACGCGGCGCGGACCCGGAACAGGTAGCCGGCCGGGTGGGTGCCGGTCAGCTGCACCAGGCTGCGGCCGGAGCCGTCCAGGGCGAAGCAGCCGGAGTTCCGCTCCTGCCAGTGGCCGTGCGAGTACACCGCGAGCGTGTAGACCACGCAGCGGCCCGGCTGATACGTCATCACCGTGGTCAGCAGCGGGTCGGTCGAGCTGTGGAAGCGGTACACCGTGGTGCCGTGCACCCGCGCCCGGGCGTACCAGCGGCCCAGGTCGGTCCGCACGCTCACCTGGGTGCCCACCGAGCGGGCCGCCGACGCCGGCGCGGTGCGCGCGTCCCCGTTGAAGCGGGCGGTGAACCGGGTGTTCCGGGTGAGCTTGTAGGAGCCCTTCAGGTCGCCGTTGCGGTCGGCCGTGCCCGAGGCGACGAGCGTCTGCGTGCCGCCGGCCGGGGTGGCGTAGATCGCGACGGTGCGGTCCCGGTACGTCCGGCCCAGGTGGGCGACGAGCCGGGCGGTGGCGCCGTAGGCGTAGGTGCCCCGGTCGGCGCGCAGGTCGAGCCGGGTGGCGGGGCGGGAGACCTGGACGGTGCCGGTCGCGCTCGCCGCCGTGTGCCGGTCGTCGCCCGCGTAGGCGACCGTGTAGACGACGGCGCCGCCGGTCCTCGGGGTGTCGGATATGTGGAAGGTGCCGTCGGCGGCCACCGTCGCCGTGCCCACCGGCGTGCCGTGCGGCGAGGTGAGGTCGGTGCGGCTGACCAGGACCGTGGTGCCGGCCGCGAAGGGCACGGCCGAGCCGAGGGTGCCGCTGATGGTGAGCGGCTTGTCCAGCGGCGCGGTGGCCGGGACCGAGACGGTCAGGGTGGCCGCGGTGCGGGCCGGATCGTCCAGCACCCGCAGCGTCAGCGGCGCGCTGCCGGACGAGACGGACCCGGTCAGGGCGAACAGGCGGCTGCCGTCCGGGGCCCAGGCCAGTCCCGCGGACTGCAGGACGTTGTCGCCGCCGCCGGCCGGGTCGAACTCGTAGGTGCGCAGCGGGGTGGTCACGCCCGCCGGGAAGACGTAGACGTCGGGCGAGTACATGCCGTCGATGCCCGCCGCGACCGTCCCGTCCGGGGCGACGGCCACCGCGTCCGGGTAGGCGGCGGTCGGGTAACTGCCGTCGTTGGACAGGTCGGTGAGCCGGTAGACCTCGTGGACGTACGGGGCCCCGCTGGCCGCGACGACGTCCCGGCCGTCCGGGGTGACGGCCAGGTCCTGGAGGTTGCCGCTGTTGTTCGGGTTCCAGCGGTACGCGGTGGAGACCGCGGTGCCACCGGAGACGTCGTAGACCTGCAGCTCGGCCGGGCTCTGGTCCGCGGCGCCGGCCACCAGGACACCGGGGGCGGCCGGCGAGGAGGCCAGCAGCGGGGCGCTGTAGAAGCCGTGGCCGCCCTCCTGGCCGAGGGTGACGACGGGCTGGGCGCCGGACAGGTCGAGGGAGCCCAGATTGCCCTGCGCGGCGGCCCCGTAGCCGAACCAGAGCTTTCCGCCGGCCAGCGCGAGGTGCTCCGGCTCGGTGCCGGCGCCGGTGGAGTAGCGGGCGCTCTCCTTCAGGCCCGCAGTGTCGATCGCCGCGATCGCGTCGGCGCCGGGAAGCGCCACGTAGAGCGTCCCGGAGTCGGGCGACAGCGCCATGCCGGACGCCCCGGGCAGCGAGGCCAACTGGTCGACCACCGCTCCGGAGTAGTCCGTGACGACGACGCTGCCGGACGGTGAGCTGATGAAGACGTGCCGGTGCACGCCGTCGACCACGATGTCCGAGGACGACGAGACCGGCAGGGTGGTGCTGGTGTCGGCGACGGCGGGTGCCGCCGCGCCGATCAGCGTGAAGGTGCCCAGCACGGCGGACAGGGCCGCCGCGACCGGGACGCGAAGCGTACGCAAGCTGATTCGTGCCCCCCTGGCAGAAGTCCGGGACGGTGATCCCGCCCCGGAGAAGAACGTACGGCCTCCCTATGACAACGACGGCCGGACGTTGGTTGTACTGCCGTGCCCGACAAGGGCGTTGGGGCCGCGGCTCACATCCGCCGGGTGGTCCGCAGGATCCGCACGGCCGGCCAGGCGAGCAGCCCGTCGACGCCCCAGCAGAACAGCGACATGATCGTCGCCTCCGCCGCGGTGGTCTCCGGGTCGGTGGCGCCGACGATCGTGAACAGCAGCGAGACGCCCGCCCACAGGACCGCCAGGATCCCGAAGATCACCAGCACCGCCGTCTGGCCCCCGGTGCGGCGGGTCGGCGCGGCCTTCCCGCGTGCCGCGGCGGGCGCCTGGCCCGCGGCGCCGCCACTCGCCGGGCCGGCGGGCTGGGAAGCCGGCGCGGCCTGCTTCTGCCGTGGCGGCAGCCAGACGGCCGCCGCCGGGTGCACCGCGGCGTCGATGGTCGCCATGGTGTGCGCGTCGATGCCGTACTGACCCGGCTCGACCTGCACGCTCAGGCCGTCGTTGCCGATCAGCCGCCGGCCGCCGTCCGGCCAGCTGAGCTTGGCGGCGCACTCCCGGAACAGCACGGTGACCGTTTCGCCGTCGGCGGTCAGGCTCACGCCCTCGCTGCCGACGAACAGCGCGGTGCCGTCCTTGCGCACCGAGTCGAACCGCCGCCCGGTGACCGTGTACGACGAACGGTTCGGGGCGGGCGCGAACCCGGCCCAGTCCGCGCTGTGCCCGCCGGGGACCTGCATCAGCGCCGTCCGCGACGCCTCCAGCGCCACCGCGTGCACCTCGCCGGGCCCCACCGCCCACAGCTCGGCCCGCGACTCCTCCGGCGTGCGCTGCGGCAGGCCCGCCAGCAGCCGCTCGGCGGCGGCCGGCAGGTGCCGGGCCGGCGCGTCCGGGGCGGTCAGCGCCGCGTCGGCCCGGGTCCGCACGGCCTCCAGGTCGGCCTGCTCGATCCGGCCGACGGACAGCTTCGCCAGGACGTCGACGAAGCCGCCGAGCACCGCGTCCTGCTTCTTCGGCAGCGCGTCCGCGAAGGCCGTGACGAGCGCGTGGCCGTCCCCGCGCGCCTCGTAGCCGGTCGCCGCCGTGTAGGAGTACCCGCCCTCCTGCCGCAGGCTGCGGAACAACTCCCGCTCCAGCACGCCCGAGTACAGCCGGGCGGCGGCGCGGTCGGCGACCACGGCGTCCAGCAGCACCCCGCCCGTGCCGTCCGCGAAGTACGCGGGACCGCCGGGCAGTGCCGAGGTGACCTGGGGCATCGGGCGGCGGCCGCCGCCGGGCAGCTTCAGCTCCAGGCCCGCGGGGAACCGCTCGCCGCTGACCCACAGCACCGCGTTGTCCCGGGTGAACCAGTACTCGGCCCACTGCCGGACGTCGTCCGGACGCATCTGCGGAACGCCCCACTCCGGGTAGCTGACCAGGCCGTAGCCCTGCGCCCCGTACCGCCACAGCGGCAGCTGGCCGGTGCTGCGCCCGGCCTCCTCGGTGCGCAGGATCTCCTTCTCGGTCTCCAGGCGCTCCATCGGCAGGTCCACCAGCGAGGCGCACACCCCGTTGAGGTACGCGGTGATCTCGTGCTCGGCGCCCTCGACGTGGAAGTGGGTGAACGCGGCCTTCGTCGCGCCGTTGAAGTGGTAGTCCGCCAGGCCCTGGCGGTGCAGCGCCAGATGCTCGACCAGGTGCGTGATGCCCGCCCGGCCCAGCGTCTCGTCGGCGACCCCGACCCGGAACACCAGCCCGGCGCGGGCCGGTCCGGGGCCGGGCGCGTAGAGGGCGGGTATGCCGTCGACCTCGGTGGTGTGGATGGCCTGGCTCATGGTCAGCCTCTCGCGAGCGCTTCGGCGCGGTACTTGGTGAACATCTCGGCCGGATCGCCGAGGTAGCTCCACGGGTGGCGGGAGGCCAGGTCGCCCATCGCGCGGAAGTGCACGGCGGCGCGCTCCCGGTCCCCGGCCAGTACGAACAGCGCGGCGAACGTCCCCTGAGCGCGGACCCAGCCGAACACCGGCCGGTGGTCCGGGTGCAGCACCGAGTGCTCGGCGGCCTCGACGAGTTCCTGGTGGACATAGGCCTGGCGCAGGTACCCGGTCCGCTTCTCGCCGCTCAGACTCAGCCAGTGCTCCAGGTGGGCACCCGCCACCAGGCTGCCGCCCAGCGTCCCGCCGGGCGAGCCCAGCATGCACTCGCGGGCGAAGCCGTGGACCGCCTCCCAGCTGCCGCCCCACTTGGGGCACAGCTGCTGGAGGAGCCGCAGCTGGGCCGCGTGGTGGTGCGGCTGGTACCGCGCCAGCCGGTCGTACCGGCGCCGGGCCTCGTTCTGCCCCAGCTGAAGGCCCATCGCCGTGGTCAGGCGCTGGACCCACGCCGGATCCCAGGACGGATCCAGCGCGGTGACCCGGATCAGCAACTGCTCGGCCTGGCGCAGATGGCGGTGGAGCGTGGCGAACTGCTCACGGCTGACGTACTTCGCCTGCTTGTCGGTCCTGGCCTCCCAGCCGAGCGTCACCTCCCGCGCGGCCAGCGCCGTCGCGGCCAGGAGGTCGTCCGGGTCCGCCGCGACCAGCTCGCGCAGCGCCGTCTCGATGCCCGGGACCTCCTCGATCGCGTCCACCACGAACGTGCGGTCGGTGCCCGGCGGCAGGCCGTCGGTGAACCGCCGGATCGCCGCCCAGTCGTGCGCCGCGGCGGCCCGCCGCAGCTCGCCGACGACGGGGTACGCCGAGGTGATGTCGAAGTCGGGTGGCGGCAGGGGCGTCGCTGACATGGCCGGATCCTAGCGACATGTCCGGGCGCCGCCGCACGGAGTCCGGGAACCGGAAACACCCCCGCCGGCGGCGTCCGCGCCGGTGGATGTACGGGCCCACGAGCGGACTTCTATGCTCCGCTCGGCGCGCGGGCCGGTCCGCCCGGCACGCGCCCTTCCGCGCCCCCCAAAAGTCCCCTGAAAGCCCCCTGAAAGTCCCAAAAGTCCCCCGAACGTCCCCTTCGCCCCACCCGGGAGTCCTCATGGCCCTCAAGGAACGCCGCCGCCGCCAAGTGCTGGAGACCGCCGCCCCGTTGCTCATCCAGGGAGAGCGGATAGAGCTGACGACGACGGCCAACGTCGGCACGGTCTCGGTGCGCCGCCAGGTCCTCACCGCCGCCGTGGTCGGCGTGCTGTCCGCCGGAACCGTCATGGCCACCGTCCGGCCCCGCGCCATGTACGTCGTCCTCACCGACCAGCGGCTGCTCTTCTTCGACGCGGCCACCGCCACCGGCAGACCCGGCAAGGTCCTGATGCACCTGCCGCGCCCCTACGTCACCGCCGGCGAGCCCAGGAAGGGCATGTTCGGCCTGACCCTGGTCACCGAGCTGACCGTCGCCCAGCAGGAGAAGGGCCTGAAGCTGACCTTCCCCGCCCCCTGCCGCGCCGAGGGCCGGCAGCTCCTCGCGGCCCTCCCGGTCACCCGCTGAGCCGCGCGCCCGCGCCCCCGGGCCGGACGGTCCCCGGGTGCGGACCGTCCGGCCCCTGCGGCGGGCGGCGGGCGGGGTGAGGCTTGAGGTGGCGGCGCGGCGTACCGCGGACCGCGTCGCGCCGCCACCGGACCGCCGTCCAGCCGAGGAGATGCAAGGCGATGACCAGCCTCAGCCGCCGTATCGCCACCCTGTTCCACATCAAGGCGAACAAGGCCCTGGACCGCGCCGAGGACCCGCGCGAACTGCTCGACTACTCCTACGGCAAGCAGCTGGAGCTGCTCCAGAAGGTCCGCCGCGGCCTCGCGGACGTGGCGACCAGCCGCAAGCGCGTCGAGACGCAGGCCGCCCAGCTCGACCGGTCGGCGGACACCCTGCAGGGCCAGGCGCGGCAGGCGCTGGCCGCCGGGCGCGAGGACCTGGCCCGTGAGGCGCTGGCCCGGCGCTCCGCGGTCGCCTCGCAGGTCACCGACCTGCAAGGACAGCAGGCCGCCCTGCAGGCCGAGGAGGAGAAGCTGACGCTGGCCGCGCAGCGGCTCCAGGCCAAGGTCGACGCGTTCCGGGTCCGCAAGGAGACGATCAAGGCCGGCTACACCGCGGCCGAGGCCCAGACCCGGATCGGCGAGGCCGTCAGCGGCATCTCCGAGGAGATGGGTGACGTGGGCATGGCCATGCAACGCGCCCAGGACCGCACCGAGCAGCTCCAGGCCCGCGCCGGCGCCCTGGACGAGCTGCTGGCCTCCGGGGCCCTGGAGGACGCCACGCTGCCCGCCGGCCGCGACGACCTCCAGGCCGAACTGGACGCCGCCGCCCAGGGCTCCTCCGTCGAGGCGGAGCTGGAGCGGATGAAGGCGGAGCTGCCGGCGCCGCCGCCCCCGCCGTCCCCGCCGTCCCTCGGCACCGCCGAGCCGCCCACCGAGGCGGAGCAGGACACGCCCCACCCGCCCGAGGGGAGGTGACCGGCGATGCGCAGCCGCTTCCGGCCCGACCGGCAGCTGACCGCCCGCATGCTCACCACGCTCTTCCTGCTGGGCCTGCTCTACGTGGGCTTCGTCGCGGCCCTGCTCGTCCTGCTGAAGTCCTGGATCCTGGTGGTGGTGATCGCGGCCGGGGTGCTGGTCGTCCAGTACTGGTACTCCGACCGCATCGCGCTGTTCGCGCTGCACGCCCGCGAGGTGAGCGCCGAGGAGGAGCCGCGGTTGCACGGCGTCGTCGACCGGCTGTGCGCGATGGCGGACATGCCCAAGCCGCGGGTCGCCGTCTCCGCCATGGACCTGCCGAACGCCTTCGCCACCGGCCGCAACGCCGACCACGCGGTGCTGTGCGTCACCACCGGCCTGGTGCGCCGCCTGGAACCCGAGGAACTGGAGGGGGTGCTGGCGCACGAGCTGTCCCATGTCGCCCACCGGGACGTGGCCGTCATCACCATCGCCTCCTTCCTCGGGGTGCTGGCCGGGCTGCTGGTCCGGTTCGCGTTCTACTCCGAGCTCTTCGGCGGGCGGCGCAACGACCAGAACACCGCCGCCGTCCTGGCGATCATCATGGCCGTCTCCGCCGCCGTCTACGCGATCAGCTTCCTGCTGATCAGGGCGCTGTCCCGGTACCGCGAGCTGGCCGCCGACCGCTCCGCGGCGCTGCTCACCGGCCGCCCCTCCGCGCTGGCCTCCGCCCTGACCAAGGTCACCGGGGACATCGCCCGCATCCCCACCGAGGACCTGCGCACCGCCCAGGCGTTCAACGCGTTCTTCTTCTCCCCCGCACTCGGTGAGGGCGCGGTCCTGGCCCGGGTCTTCTCCACCCACCCCACCCTGGAGCGCCGCCTGGCCCAGCTGGCCCGCATCGCCACGGAACTCGGCGAGCCGGCCGTCTGAGTGCGACTCCCCCGGCGCCGGGCGCCCGGAAACGTCGAGGGCCCGGACCGATGATCGGTCCGGGCCCTCGACTGCCCTGCCGGGCGGGTGCGGAGGATACGAGATTCGAACTCGTGAGGGGTTGCCCCCAACACGCTTTCCAAGCGTGCGCCCTAGGCCTCTAGGCGAATCCTCCGCCGCAAACACTACAAGACCGGAGGGGGTGCTTGCGAACTCGATCCGAACGCAATCGATCAGGTAGGCTGGGCGCAGCCCCTCGCGTGGCGTTATCTCGCTGAACCCCCCCAGGGCCGGAAGGCAGCAAGGGTAGGTGAGCTCTGACGGGTGCGTGAGGGGTCTCTCCTTTTCCGGGACCTTTCCTCCGACCCGCCTCTCCGGGCCCGGCGACCGGTCCCCGGAACGACGCATACGGGTCGATCTCCGGCCAAACCCACGAGGAAGACCGCCAACACTTCTCCAAGGCTGCACCCGCACAGCCTTGACCGGTAGGCTTTCCGTGTGATCTTCAAGCGCATCGGCAACGGGCGGCCGTACCCCGACCACGGCCGTACGAGCACCCGTGAGTGGGCGGACGTCGCGCCGCGCCCGGTACGCCTCGACCAGCTGGTGACCACCAAGGGACAGCTCGATCTGGAGACGCTCCTCGCCGAGGACTCGACGTTCTACGGGGACCTGTTCGCCCACGTGGTGAAGTGGCAGGGGGACCTGTACCTGGAGGACGGGCTGCACCGGGCGGTGCGGGCCGCGCTCCAGCAGCGGCAGGTGCTGCACGCGCGCGTGCTGGAGATGGACTGACCGCGGCACGCGGTGCCCCTCCGGCGGCCGCGAAGGCCGCGCCGCGCCGCGGAAGGGGCGAACGGGCGCCACAACGACCAATTGCGCCTTTCGGGTTGGGCTTGGCCCAATCATTGATCATCTAGTAGGCCAGGGCCGGTTCCCGCACTACGCTGCGATTATGAGCATGCTTACTCCCCCCGGCATGGGCGGGAAGTACCGCATCACCGGGAACCAGTACCCAAGGATGCGGCGCCCCCGCAATCGTCGACGTATCGTGCTGGCGGTCACGTCGGTGGCCGCCGTGGTCGGACTGCTCGGCTGGGGGTCGTTGCAGCTCATGCATGTCTTCGGCGGCCGGCTCGGCGGCGCGCGGGCCAGCACCGCCACCGGCGCGCACTGCGCCCGCGGCGCCCGGCCGGCGGGCGGCCTGACCGGCCCGGTGCCCAAGCCCGGCGCGGTCACCGTCAACATCTACAACGCCACGCCGCGCGGCGGCCTGGCCAAGAACACCGCCGACGAGCTGAAGAAGCGCGGCTTCACCATCGGCAAGATCGGCAACGCGCCGGCCCAGTACGACAAGAAGGTCAAGGGCACCGCGATCCTGCTCGGCGGCCCCAAGGCGCAGGCCGCGCTGAAGGTGCTGGGCACCCAGGTGGCGGCCGGGGACGCCAAGACCGATCCGTCCCGCGCCGGCGGGACGGACGTCGACCTGATCATCGGTGACGGCTTCAACGCGCTGGACCCGCAGGCCTCCGCCGACCGGGCGCTGGCCGCGCTCGCCCACCCGAGCCCCGCGCCGGCCGCCGCCGCGGCCAGGGGCTGCTGACCGGCAGCCCCCGGGGCCACGGGCCCTAAGCCACCGTCCCTACGCCACCGTCCCGTACATGCGGTCCCCGGCGTCTCCGAGGCCGGGGACGATGTAGCCGTTCTCGTTGAGCCGCTCGTCGACCGCGGCGGCCACCACGGTGACCGGCCGCCCGGCCAGCTCCCGCTCCATGACGGCCACACCCTCCGGGGCGGCCAGCAGGCAGATCGCGGTGACGTCGTCGGCGCCGCGCCGGATCAGGGTGTTGATCGCGGCCACCAGGGTGCCGCCGGTCGCCAGCATCGGGTCGAGCACGTAGACCTGCCGCCCCGAGAGGTCGTCCGGCATGCGGGTGGCGTAGGTGGACGCCTCCAGCGTCTCCTCGTCGCGGACCATCCCGAGGAAGCCGACCTCGGCGGTCGGCAGCAGCCGGACCATGCCGTCGAGCATGCCGAGCCCGGCCCGCAGGATCGGCACGACCAGCGGCCGGGGCCGGGCCAGCCGGACGCCGGTGGTGGGGCAGACGGGGGTGGTGATGTCCACCTGCTCGATCCGCACGTCCCGGGTCGCCTCGTAGGCGAGGAGGGTGACCAGTTCGTCGGCCAGACGCCGGAACGTCGGCGAGTCGGTGCGCTCGTCGCGCAGCGTGGTGAGTTTGTGCGCGACCAGCGGGTGGTCGACGACGTGGATCCGCATGTCCCCGACACTAACCGAGGGCCTCGCCGACCGGCTCCCCCGGTTCGGCCGGGCATCATCCCCACTCCGGCGGGAATGTGTCCGATACCCGACGCATTCGTACGCAGGGGGTGGTCCCGATCGCGGATCAGCACAGCGAGCAGCAGTACCCCGATGACCCCGGTGACCCGGACGACCCCGGGGAGCCCGACGGCACCCAGCGCGAGCGCGACGCCGAACGCAGGCGGCGCCGCGCCATCTTCCTGCGGGAACTGAACGAGGCACGAGAGCTGCGGGCCAGGGTGCAACCCCGGCGCGCCCGGGTGGCCCGGCTGCGCCAGCAGATGCGGATGCGGACGTTCCGTTGGTAGCACCGTCCATAGCCGGACATCCGCGGGCGGCCGGACAGCCGTGGACGGCCGGGGTTCCGCCGGCGGCCCGCCGCCCCCGCACGGCCGGTCCTCCGCCGTAGGCAGACGGGTGGTGCGCCGGTCGAACAGGGCGTCCGGCGGCGCGCCGGAAGGGCCCCGCACCCGGTCCGCGGCCCCCCGATCCGGCGGCCCGCACCCCTGGCGTGACGGAAAAAACGTGCGCTGCCTGCCACGACGCAGTGCGGAAGACCCTTCCAACCGCTTAGGTTTCTGCCACGATGCCGAGTGGGCGGGCACGGTCCCGTCCGTCCCGGCACACCTAAGACCAGTGGGAGAGTCACGGTGTACTTCGCCGCACTGCTCGCGCGCACCGAGGACGGGTGGGAAGCGAGCGACACGGAGCTTGACGATGTGGAGACCCTCGCCGATCTCGCGGACCTCGCGCGTGAGGCGACATCCGACGACGAAACGGTGCTGGTACTGATCGAGCAGGAGGATGCCTGGTTCGGGGTCGTCCGGGTGGACGGCGAGGAGGACCCGCGCATCTTCGTCTCCGACGCCGCCGCGGCGGCCCGCAGCTCGTACGGGGAGATCCTGCTCACCGACGAACTGCTCGGCCGCGAGCCGGGGGCGGGAGAGGACGTCGACGACCTCGACGCCCTGGACCTGGACGGAACCGAGGACGGGGAGGACGACGACGGGGACGACGACGAGACCGAGGCCGCGAGCGCGAGCGCGATCCCGGCCGGGCCGGTCGGGGAGGCCGACCTGCTGGGCGACTTCGGGATCACCGAGAAGGAACTGCTCTCGATGAGCGCGGCCGGTGAGGCCCTCAGCGAGGTCGCCGAGGCGCTGGGCTGCGGGGACGTCCTGGAGGCGGTCCGCTGACCGCCGTTCCACCCGGACCGGCCGGTCCCGCGGCGGCACCGTCCCCGGATCCGCTGCGCGATCCGTGGGCGGCGCCGATGCGGCTCGCCCTGGCGGAGGCGGCGCTCGCCCCCGGCACCGGGGACGTGCCGGTGGGCGCGCTCGTCCTGGCACCCGGCGGATCGGTCATCGGCCGCGGGCACAACGAGCGCGAGGCGACCGGCGACCCCACGGCGCACGCCGAGGTCGTCGCCATCCGGCAGGCGGCCGCGTCGGTGGGCGCCTGGCGGCTGACCGGCTGCACGCTGGTCGTCACGCTGGAGCCGTGCGCCATGTGCGCCGGGGCGATCGTCCTGTCCCGGCTGGAGCGGGTGGTCTACGGAGCGGTGGACGAGAAGGGCGGCGCGGCCGGTTCCCTGTGGGACCTGCTGCGCGACCGCCGCCTCAACCACCGCCCCGAGGTCATCTCCGGCGTCCTGGCCGACGAGTGCGGCGCCCGGCTGACCGCCTTCTTCCGCGAGACCGGACGGGAGGGCGGGGCGTGAGGCCTTCGAGCCCGGGCCGCGGGGCCGCTTCGCAAACCGATTACGGAGCACGGCCCGGCGTCCGCTAAGCTCTCTCTCGGTAGCGTGTCCGAGCGGCCTAAGGAGCACGCCTCGAAAGCGTGTGAGGGGGCAACTCCTCCGTGGGTTCAAATCCCACCGCTACCGCTGTCAGCAGTACCGATGAGGGCCCGACCTGGACCAGGCCGGG
>JBEHXI010000181.1:0-15703 GCA_048498775.1 Actinomycetota bacterium
CGCTACGCCGCCGCCGGCCGTCCCAGCAGCATCGTCGGGGCGCCCGCAACCCGGGTCAGGATGATCACGCAGGAGCCGGGCCCCTCCAGCCTCAGCTTGCGGCGCAGCTCGTCCGGTTCGACCGCCGAGCCGCGCTTCTTGATGACGGCGGTGCCGACGCCCCGCTCCCGCAGCAGCGCCTTGAGCCGCTTGACGTTGAAGGGGAGCACGTCGGTGATCTCGTAGGCGGTGGCGTACGGGGTCGGGCGCAGCGTGTCGGCGGTGACGTAGGCGATGGTCTCGTCGACCAGGTGCCCGCCGAGTTCCGCGGCCACCTCGGCGACGAGGTGGGCGCGGATCACCGCGCCGTCCGGTTCGTAGAGGTAGCGGCCGACCGGGCCGACGGCGGGGGCGGGGGTGTCCGCGCCGGTCAGCGTCGTCCCGCCGGGCAGCAGCGTGGCGCGGGTGCCGGCGCCGGCGCCGAACCACAGCACCGCCTCCTTCACCTCACCCCGGTAGGAGACCCATTCGGGGGACGCGTCCGGCGGGACGGCCTCGTGCGGGATGCCGGGGGCGACCTTCAGCGCGGCGTGGCGGACCGCGCGGGCGGTGGCGACGGCCCAGGACAGCGGGGGCGAGTACGCCTCGGGGTCGAAGATGCGGCCGCGGCCGCCGCGCCGGGCCGGGTCGGTGAAGACCGCGTCGAAACCGGTCACGTCCACCTCGGTGACGTCGGCGCAGCGCACCTCGATGCGGTCGGCCAGGCCCAGCGCCTCGGCGTTGGCGCGGGCGACCGCGCAGGTCAGCGGGGAGCGGTCGACCGCGAGCACCTCGATCCCGGCGCGGGCCAGCGCGATCGCGTCGCCGCCGATCCCGCAGCACAGGTCGGCCAGCCGCCGCACCCCGAGCGCGGCGAACCGGGCCGCGCGGTGGGCGGCGACGGCCTCCCGGGTGGCCTGCTCGACGCCGTCCGGGGTGAAGTACATGCGGTACGCGTCGTCCCCGAACTTCGCCGCCGCCCGCTGCCGCAGCCGGGCCTGCCCGAGCGCGGCGGAGACCAGCGCGGCCGGGTGGTCGCGCCGCAGCCGGGTCGCCGCGGCCAGCTCCCCGGCCGGGTCGTAGTCGCGCAGCGACGCCAGCAGTGCCTGCCCCTCGTCGCCCAGCAGCGCGGCGAACGCCTCACCATCCATCCGGCCATTCTCCCAAGCCGCGCCGGTGCGGCCGAACGCCTGCTCGGGGTGGCCGGGAGATCCGCGCCACGCCGGGGCCTGCTTGGCACTCTGGTTGACTGAGTGCTAATCGCGTCCTAGTCTCGGCGTTGGCACTCCACATGTGCGAGTGCCAGCAGCGACGAGGCAGGTCCGGCACCCGCGACGACGGGCCTTCCAGGTCGCCACCCCAAGACAGACACTCCCGTGAACTCTCCGAAGGGGGAGGTCGGATCGTGACGACCGCCAGCACCAAGGTTGCCATCAAGCCGCTTGAGGACCGCGTTGTGGTCCAGCCGCTCGAGGCCGAGCAGACCACGGCCTCCGGCCTGGTCATCCCGGACACCGCGAAGGAGAAGCCCCAGGAGGGCGTCATCCTCGCCGTGGGCCCGGGCCGCTTCGAGGACGGCAACCGCCTGCCGCTCGACGTGAAGGTCGGCGACGTCGTGCTGTACAGCAAGTACGGCGGCACCGAGGTCAAGTACAACGGCGAGGAGTACCTCGTCCTCTCGGCTCGCGACGTCCTCGCGGTCATCGAGAAGTAGTCCGAGAGCCACTCCGGCTCGGCTCAACGCAGCAGCAGCCGTGACCCTGCCCCGGGTTTGCCGCGTCCTACGGACCGGGGACCCGGGGCGCGGTCTTTGACCGGCCCTTACGACGCAGAATGACGAGGTAGCACGCAGGCATGGCCAAGATCCTGAAGTTCGACGAGGACGCCCGGCGCGCCCTTGAGCGCGGCGTCAACAAGCTTGCCGACACGGTGAAGGTGACGATCGGCCCCAAGGGCCGCAACGTCGTCATCGACAAGAAGTTCGGCGCGCCCACCATCACCAACGACGGTGTCACGATCGCCCGCGAGGTCGAGATCGACGACCCGTACGAGAACCTCGGCGCCCAGCTGGTCAAGGAGGTGGCGACCAAGACCAACGACATCGCGGGTGACGGCACCACCACCGCCACCGTGCTCGCCCAGGCCCTGGTCCGCGAGGGCCTGCGCAACGTCGCCGCCGGCGCCTCCCCGGCCGCCCTCAAGCGGGGCATCGACGCCGCCGTCAAGGCCGTCTCCGACGACCTGCACGCCTCCGCCCGCGCCATCGAGGGCAAGGAGGACATCGCCGCCGTCGCCGCGCTGTCCGCGCAGGACGAGCAGGTCGGCTCCCTGATCGCCGAGGCGATGGACAAGGTCGGCAAGGACGGCGTCATCTCCGTCGAGGAGTCCAACACCTTCGGCCTGGAGCTCCAGTTCACCGAGGGCATGGCCTTCGACAAGGGCTACCTGTCGCCGTACTTCGTCACCGACCAGGAGCGCATGGAGGCCGTCCTCGAGGACCCCTACATCCTGGTCACCCAGGGCAAGATCGCCGCGATCGCCGACCTGCTGCCGCTGCTGGAGAAGGTCATCCAGGCCGGTTCCAGCAGGCCGCTGCTGATCATCGCCGAGGATGTCGAGGGCGAGGCCCTGTCCACCCTGGTCGTCAACAAGATCCGCGGCACCTTCAACGCGGTCGCGGTCAAGGCCCCCGGCTTCGGCGACCGCCGCAAGGCCATGCTCGGCGACATCGCGACCCTCACCGGCGCCACCGTGGTCGCCGAGGAGGTCGGCCTCAAGCTCGACCAGGTCGGCCTGGACGTGCTGGGCAGCGCCCGCCGCGTGACCGTCACCAAGGACGACACCACCATCGTCGACGGTGCCGGCGACAAGGCCGAGCTGGACGGCCGCGTCGCCCAGATCCGTGCCGAGATCGCCACCACCGACTCCGACTGGGACCGCGAGAAGCTCCAGGAGCGCCTCGCCAAGCTGGCCGGCGGCGTGTGCGTGATCAAGGTCGGCGCGGCCACCGAGGTCGAGCTGAAGGAGCGCAAGCACCGTCTGGAGGACGCCATCTCCGCGACCCGCGCCGCGGTCGAGGAGGGCATCGTCTCCGGTGGTGGCTCCGCGCTGGTCCACGCCTCCAAGGTGCTCGCCGACGGCCTGGGCCTGAGCGGCGACGAGGCCACCGGTGTGGCCGTGGTGCGCCGCGCGGTCGTCGAGCCGCTGCGCTGGATCGCCGAGAACGCCGGCCTGGAGGGCTACGTCATCACCTCCAAGGTCGCCGATCTGGAGAAGGGCCAGGGCTTCAACGCCGCCACCGGCGAGTACGGCGACCTGGTGAAGGCCGGCGTCATCGACCCGGTGAAGGTCACCCGCTCCGCGCTGGAGAACGCCGCGTCCATCGCCGCCCTGCTTCTGACGACCGAGACCCTGGTCGTCGAGAAGAAGGAGGAGGAGCCGGCGGCCGCCGCGGGCCACGGCCACAGCCACGGCCACGCGCACTGAGCGCGTCGCACCCTGCCTCATCGCGGGCGAGGCCCGGCGCTCCCTTCGCGGGAGCGGCCGGGCCTCGCCCGTTTCCGTGCGGCGCGGGTCAGTCCTGCGGACGCAGGTCGTAACGGCGCCCCGCGGTGGTGGACAGGCGGGAGAACAGCCCGGTGGGCACCATCTTCGCCAGCGCCACCGCCGTCTTGTAGCGCACGTCGGGGATGCAGACGACCCGGCCGCGGGCCAGGTCGCGGATGGCCGTGGCGACGACCTTGTCGGCGTCCAGCCACAGCAGGTCGGGCACGCCGCTGGTGTCCATGCCCGCGCGGGCGTGGAACTCGGTGCGGACGAACCCGGGGCACAGCGCCATCAGCCGCACCCCGCTGCCGGCCAGCTCCCGGGCGGCGCTCTCGGTGAAGCGCACCACCCACGCCTTGCTCGCCGAGTACGTCCCCCGGGGCATGAAGGCGGCCACCGACGCCACGTTGATGACGAAACCGCGGCCGCGTTCGCGCATCGCGGCCGCCGCGGCCCCGGTCAGCCGCAGCACGGCCTCGCAGTGCACCTTCAGCATGGTCAGCTCGTCCGACATCGGCGCGTCCAGGAAGGAGCCGCGGTTGCCGAAGCCCGCGTTGTTGACCAGCAGGTCGACCGGGCGGTCCGGGTCCGACAGCCGGGCCTCGACGGCGCCGATGCCCTCGTCGGTGGAGAGGTCCGCGGGCAGGACCTCCACGGTCACCCCGTGGCGGTCGCGCAGCCGGTCCGCGAAGTCCTCCAGCCGCTCGGCGTTGCGGGCGACGAGCACGAGCGCGTGCCCGTCCCCCGCCAGCCGCCTGGCGAAGGCGGCGCCCAGGCCCGCGGTGGCTCCGGTGATCAGTGAGGTGGTCATGAACCGGAAGGGTAGGCCCTGGCCGGGCGATCCTCGAGGGGCGGCCCGGCCGGGTACGCCTCCTGGCCGCCGGTGCGCCGAAGGGCCAGGGCCCGGGTGCCGGCGGGCAGCGCGTCGGCCGCCAGCAGCCCGGGCAGCAGTTCGGGGGAACCGGTCAGGGCGCGGAAGACGGTGGCCACCGTGACCCTGTGGTCCGGCCGCGCCACGACCTCCACCGGATCGCCGGCGCACAGCTCGCCGCCGGTGACGACCCGCAGGTACGCGCCGGGCACCGCCGCCGCGGTGAACCGCCGGAGCCAGCCCGGGACGCCCAGCCATCCCGCGAACGTCGCGCAGGGGATGCGCGGGCCGGACACCTCCAGCACCACCTGCCCGCCGATCCGCCAGCGCTCCCCGACCAGCGCGCCGTTCACGTCGAGCCCGGCGGTGGTGAGGTTCTCCCCGAAGACCCCCGCGGGCAGCGGGCGGCCCAGCTCGGCCGCCCAGCGGTCCAGGTCCTCCCGGGCGTAGGCGTAGACCGCCTGGTCGTCCCCGCCGTGGTGCGCGGTGTCGTACACCCGGTCACCGGCGAGGCCGACCGCGCCGGTGCCCTTCGGGCCGGGCGCGGCGACCGCCACCGGGCCGTCCACCGGCCGCTTGTCGATGCCGGTCGCGGCCAGGCGCTTCCAGGGGTTGGGGCGGGGCCTGCCGACGTTGACCGACAGGACGGCCGGCCGGTCAGCCGCGCCGTACATCGCCGAGCACCTCCAGCAGCCGGTCCACCTCGGCGGCGGTGTTGTACAGGTGGAAGGAGGCGCGCAGGTTCCCGGCGCGCGAGGACACCTCGATGCCCGCCTCCCGCAGCGGCCCGGCCGCGTCGCCCAGGCCCGGCACCGAGACGATCGGGGAGCCGCCGGAGCCCAGCGGGGTGTACCCGAGACGGGCCAGGCCGTCCCGGAAGCGGCCGGCCAGCGCCAGGTCGTGCGCGCCGATCGCGGCCACGCCGATCTCCTCGACGAGCTGGAGCGAGCGGGCGGCGCCGATGTACGGCAGATACGCGGGCGAGGTGTCGAAGCGGCGCGCGGACTCGGCGAGCTGGGCGATCGGCCCGTAGCAGCTGTCGAACGGCACCTCGCCGGCCCGCCATCCGGCCTGGAACGGTGTCAGGGAGTCCGGGTCCGCGACGGTCAGGAAGGACACGCCGCGCGGGCAGAGCAGCCACTTGAACGCGGCGCACACCACGTAGTCCAGGCGGCCCGCCGCCAGGGGCAGCCAGCCCACCGACTGGGTGGCGTCCACCAGGACCCGCGCGCCGTGCGCGGCGGCGGCCGCGCGGATCGCGTCGAGGTCGGCGAGCCGCCCGTCCGCGGACTGCACCGAGCTGACCGCGACCAGCGCGGTGCCGGGGCGGACCTCGCCGGGCAGGGCCTCCAGGGGGACGGCGCGCAGCTTCAGGTCCGCGCGGACGGCGAACGGGTTGACCAGCGAGCTGAAGTCGCCGTCGGCGACCAGGACCTCGGCGCCGGGCGGCAGGGCGCCGGCCACCAGCGCGACCTGCACGGACGCCGAGGCGCCCACGGCGACGTGCTCGGGCGGTACGGAGGCGATGCGGGCGAACGCGGCACGGGCGTCGGCGACCGCCGGGTCGAAGGAGGAGAAGTCGCCGGTGTGCCAGTCGTCGACGGCCTGGCGCATGGCGGCGGCGGCGCGGGCGGGGCCCAGGCCGCAGGAGGCGGTGTCGAGGTAGACGAGGTCGGACGGGCGCGGTGCGAACTCGGCAGCGCGGGACGGGGGCTCGCTCGGGTTCTCCATCCCCCCACAGTGCGCGGCGGGGACGCACGGCGTCCATCCATTTCCCACCGCTCAAGGGAGGAGCGCGGGGGCCGCGGGCGTGCCCCACCGACCGGGGACGCCCGCGTGCCTCAGTTGGTGGGGGAGCTGATCAGGCGGTTGCGCCCGCGCCCCATCATCTCCTCGCGCTCGTCCTCGGTGAGCCCGCCCCACACCCCGTACGGCTCGCGCACCGTCAGCGCGTGCGTCGCGCACTCCACCCGTACCGGGCAGCGCATGCAGACTTCCTTGGCCGCGGCCTCGCGCGAGCTGCGCGCCGCGCCGCGTTCGCCCTCGGGGTGGAAGAACAGGGAACTGTCGACGCCTCGGCAGGCGGCCAGGAGCTGCCAGTCCCACAGGTCGGCGTTGGGGCCAGGGAGGCGGGAGAAATCGGCCATTGCTCATCCCCTTGGTCTGCCTGAGTGTCTGCCGGGGGTTCCGCCGACGGGTCTGGTGCCCGTCAGTCCGTCCATTCACTGTGTAACTGGATGTAAATATGACTCATCGCAAATCTAGCGCTCAACACCCGCAGTCGGTAAAAAAAGCGGCCAAACAGTGCAAATCATGACTAAACCTGCGGAACGTGGATGCTGAGGGTGACCGGTGGGCCCGGTCGCGCGCCCCTGTTCTGTCCGCCCCCCGCGCCCCCCGTGCTCCGGGGGATTGGTGCGATGCACCGGCTCGTGCCGCGCAGGGTGTGATCCGTAGTCGCCCGATCACGTAGAGTGTCGATGACGGCTGCCGAACTCCGTAACTCTTTCGAGTGAGCGTCGTTGAGAGTGCGGAGGTGGTTGGACGGCAGGCAATCGGGCAACGCCCGACGCCGTCATCCCACCGGTGACGATTCGTACCAGCCTGGAGGCTCAACGTGACGCGGATCAGCTGCGGAGGACGGTCATGACATCCGTCCTCGTCTGCGACGACTCCCCGCTTGCCCGGGAAGCGCTTCGCCGTGCGGTCGCGACCGTGCCCGGTGTCGAGCGCGTAACGACGGCGGCCAACGGCGAGGAAGTCCTCCGCCGCTGGGGCGCCGACCGCTCCGACCTCATCCTCATGGACGTCCGGATGCCCGGTCTCGGTGGCGTCGAGACCGTGCGGCGACTCCTCTCCGCGGACCCCGGGGCCCGCATCATCATGCTGACCGTCGCCGAGGACCTCGACGGCGTGGCGCTCGCGGTGGCCGCAGGCGCCCGCGGCTACCTGCACAAGGACGCCTCGCGCGCCGAGCTGCGGGCCACCGTCACGCAGGCGCTCGCCGACCCGACCTGGCGGCTGGCGCCGCGCAGACTGCGTTCGGCCGAGATGGGCGCCGCGCCCACGCTGACCGCCCGGGAGATCCAGGTGCTGGAGGGGATGAGCCACGGACGTTCCAACGCCGAGATCGGCCGTGAGCTGTTCCTCTCCGAGGACACGGTCAAGACGCACGCCAGGCGGCTGTTCAAGAAGCTCGGGGCGTCCGACCGGGCGCACGCGGTGGCGCTGGGCTTCCGCTGGGGCCTGGTCCGCTGAGGCGCAGCGGTGCGCTGTCGGGGACGGTGGAGGCACGCCGCCCGGGCCCGGCCGGGCGGGGCGGCGATGTCCCTCCGGCGGCCCGGCCGGCGGGCCGCTCGCGGGTTGACCATTCCGGGTAAGTTCCGGATGCCCGCCCGAGGACGCATGCTTGAGGTATGGACTTCCTCGGGGACCGGCTGGCCGGAAAGCGCAGAGGGCTTCCCCCAGCTGTGGAACGTCAGCGGGAGCGGGAGATGACGGCGGCGAGCACGCCGCCGCATAACGCTTCGGGGCACAACTTGGGGTGCGGTGCCGCGGACCGCGAAGGCGGGAGGCACCATGGACCAGTGCGTGACGACGAGACCTCGGGTGCTTCCCCGGCCGACGGGCCGGGGGAGATCGGCACCCTGGTCCGTCGCGCGGCCGAGGGGGACGAGCAGGCCACGCACGATCTGCTGGCCCGTGTCCACCCCCTCGCGCAGCGCTACTGCCGCACCCGGCTCTCCCGGCTGCCCGGTGATGCTCGTCACTTCGTAGAGGACCTCACCCAGGAGGTCTGCCTGGCGGTCCTGTGCGCACTGCCGCGCTACCGGGACCAGGGCAGGCCGTTCGAGGCGTTCGTCTTCGCGATCGCGTCGCACAAGGTGGCCGATCTCCAGCGGTCGGCGATGCGCGGCCCGGGCCAGACCGCGGTGCCGTCGGAGGACCTTCCGGAGAAGGCCGACGACTCGCTCGGCCCGGAGGAGCGGGCCCTGCTGAGCAGTGACGCGGAGTGGGCCAGGGCGCTGCTTGCGAACCTGCCGGCGCTCCAGCGCGAGCTCGTCCTGCTGCGGGTCGCCGTGGGGCTGACGGCCGAGGAGACCGGGCAGATGCTCGGGATGTCGCCGGGGGCCGTCCGGGTGGCGCAGCACCGGGCGCTGAGCCGGCTGCGCGCGCTGGCCGAGCAGGCCGACGCGATGCGCACCGGCGACGCCTCGGGGCTCAGCGCCTGACCACCGGGCGCCTGGGCCCGTCCCGGCGGCGGACACGTTACCTGCGCGCGGCCAGTAGCATGGGATGCCACGCCGGGCAAGACTTGGGAAGGTGTCATGACTTCGAACGCCGACGGAGTGGCCGAGAAAGTGGCCGAGAAATTCGGTTTCCTCGGACTCACCTACGACGACGTCCTGTTGCTGCCGGGCGCGTCGGACGTGCTGCCCAACCAGGTCGACACCTCCTCCCGGGTCACCCGCAACATCCGGGTGAACATCCCGCTGCTGTCCGCGGCCATGGACAAGGTCACCGAGGCCCGGATGGCCATCGCCATGGCCCGCCAGGGCGGCGTGGGCGTCCTGCACCGCAACCTGTCGATCGAGGACCAGGTCAACCAGGTGGACCTGGTGAAGCGGTCCGAGTCCGGCATGGTCACCGACCCGATCACCGTCCACCCGGACGCCACGCTGGCCGAGGCCGACGCGCTGTGCGCGAAGTTCCGGATCAGCGGCGTCCCGGTGACCGACCCGGCGGGCAAGCTGCTCGGCATCGTCACCAACCGCGACATGGCCTTCGAGCTGGACCGCAGCCGCCAGGTGCGCGAGGTCATGACCCCGATGCCGCTGGTCACCGGCACGGTGGGCATCTCCCGTTCGGACGCCATCGAGCTGCTGCGCCGGCACAAGATCGAGAAGCTGCCGCTGGTCGACGCGGACGGGCGCCTGAAGGGCCTCATCACCGTCAAGGACTTCGTCAAGGCCGAGCAGTACCCGAACGCCGCCAAGGACGCCGGGGGCCGGCTGCTGGTGGGTGCCGCGGTCGGCGTCGGCGACGAGGCGTTCACCCGGGCGCAGGCGCTGGTCGAGGCCGGCGCGGACTTCCTGGTCATCGACAGCGCGCACGGCCACAGCCGCGGCATCCTCGACATGGTGGCCAAGGTCAAGGCGAACCTGCGCATCGAGGTGGTGGCGGGCAACGTCGCCACCCGGGACGGCGCGCAGGCGCTGATCGACGCGGGCGCGGACGGCGTGAAGGTCGGCGTCGGCCCGGGCTCGATCTGCACCACCCGGGTCGTCGCCGGGGTGGGCGCCCCGCAGGTCACCGCGATCTACGAGGCGTCGCTGGCGGCCGGCCCGGCCGGGGTGCCGCTGATCGGCGACGGCGGCCTGCAGTACTCGGGCGACATCGCCAAGGCGATCGCGGCCGGCGCGGACACCGTCATGGTCGGCAGCCTGCTGGCCGGGTGCGAGGAGTCGCCGGGCGAGCTGCTGTTCATCAACGGCAAGCAGTTCAAGTCGTACCGCGGCATGGGCTCGCTGGGCGCGATGCAGGGCCGCGGCCAGGCGAAGTCGTACTCCAAGGACCGCTACTTCCAGGACAACGTGCTCTCCGAGGACAAGCTGGTCCCCGAGGGCATCGAGGGCCAGGTGCCCTACCGGGGCCCGCTGTCCGCCGTCGCGCACCAGCTGGTCGGCGGCCTGCGCTCCTCCATGGGCTACGTGGGCGCGGCGACCGTGCCCGAGCTGAAGGAGAAGGGCCGGTTCGTGCGGATCACGGCGGCCGGGCTGAAGGAGAGCCACCCGCACGACATCCAGATGACCACCGAGGCCCCCAACTACCACGTCCGCTGACACCGGACGGCGCGGCGGTGCCACGGCCCCGGGTGGACGCCCGGGGCCGTGGCGTGTCCACCCTGGGATACTGGGACCGCAGGCCACGTAGAAAGGCGAACAGTGACTGAGATCGAGATCGGGCGGGGCAAGCGAGGCCGCAGGGCCTACTCCTTCGACGACATCGCCGTCGTCCCCAGCCGCCGCACGCGCGACCCCAAGGAGGTCTCGATCGCCTGGCAGATCGACGCCTACCGGTTCGAGCTGCCGTTCCTCGCCGCGCCGATGGACTCCGTGGTCTCCCCGGAGACGGCCATCCGCATCGGCCGGCTCGGTGGCCTGGGGGTGCTCAACCTCGAAGGCCTGTGGACCCGCTACGAGGACCCCGAGCCGCTGCTCGCCGAGATCGCCGAGCTGGACGACCTGTCCGCCACCCGCCGCCTGCAGGAGATCTACACCGAGCCGATCAAGGAGGAGCTGATCGGGCAGCGCATCAAGGAGGTGCGCGACGCGGGCGTGGTCACCGCGGCGGCGCTCTCCCCGCAGCGCACCGCGCAGTTCTCCAAGGCCGTGGTGGACGCCGGGGTGGACCTGTTCGTCATCCGGGGCACCACGGTCTCCGCCGAGCACGTCTCGGGGGCGGCCGAGCCGCTCAACCTCAAGCAGTTCATCTACGAGCTCGACGTGCCGGTGATCGTCGGCGGCTGCGCCACCTACACGGCCGCGCTGCATCTGATGCGCACCGGCGCGGCCGGCGTCCTGGTCGGCTTCGGCGGCGGCGCGGCGCACACCACCCGCAGCGTGCTGGGCATCCAGGTGCCGATGGCGACCGCGATCGCGGACGTGGCGGCGGCCCGCCGGGACTACATGGACGAGTCCGGCGGCCGGTATGTGCACGTCATCGCGGACGGCGGGGTGGGCACCAGCGGCGACCTGCCGAAGGCCGTGGCCTGCGGCGCGGACGCGGTGATGATGGGCTCCCCGCTGGCCCGGGCCACCGACGCGCCCGGCCGCGGCTTCCACTGGGGCATGGAGGCGGTGCACGACGAGCTGCCGCGCGGCAAGCGGATGTACCTGGGTGCCGCCGGGACGACCGAGGAGATCCTGCTCGGCCCCTCGCACGCCTTCGACGGGTCGATGAACTTCTTCGGCGCGCTGCGCCGCGCGATGGCGACCACCGGCTACTCGGAGCTGAAGGAGTTCCAGCGGGTCGAGGTGACGGTCTCGCCGGCGGCCCGCCGGTAGTGCTGTGACCGGGAACGGCTCGGGTGCGTGGCCCCGGGCCGTTTCCGCGCGCCGCTCAGCCGCGCGCGGTGCGCCGGGTGACGACGAAGCCCTCGGCGCCGGCTATGGCGAAGAACAGCACGTCCTTGGCGTCCACGAAGTTGTGCTGCCAGTCCCTGACCAGCAGGCCGAAGTGCTGGAAGAAGACATAGCCGAACGACAGCGCCGGCTGGCGGTGGGATATCACCCACGCCATACCGGCCAGCTGGCCGAACCAGACCGCGAGCAGCGACAGCACCGCGCCGGCCGCCGGCAGCGCCGGCGCGCGGCCGCCCGCCCGGCCCGTCGCGACGCCCACCAGCAGCCCGGCGACCAGGGCCACGTAGCCGATCTCGCGGTCGGTGAAGCGGAGGATGGCCGCGTAGACCACCACGGCGAGCAGTGCCGCGCCGAGGCCCGCGAGGAGGCCGGCCGCGGGGCGTCCGGGGCGCCGGGGGGCCGGGCCGGAGGGCGGCGGGACGGCGCCGGGGCCGGGCCGCGGCGGCGGAGCGGGGGCGTCGGGACCGTCGAAGTCCGGGACGCCGAAGTCGGGCGCGGGGCCGTAGGCCGGCGGCGGGGGTGGGGGCGGGCCGTACTGTGGCGGCTGCCCATAGACGGGAGCCTGCCCGTGGACGGGAGCCTGCCCATAGACATGGGCCTGCTCGTGGACGGGGGCCTGGCCGTAGGCGGGGTCCGGGCCGTGCGTGGGAGCGGGGCCGTAGGGCTGCTGCTGCCAGGATGGCGAGCCGTCCGGGTACGGGGTGCCGGATGGTGGCTGCTGCCATGGTTGGCTCATGCTTCCCCCCGTGCAGTACGGCAATCGGGCGAGCAGGCTAACAGTCCACACTGACAGCGGTTCACGACGTGTGCACCGGGCGGCCCCTCCAGGGGTGCGCGTGATGACTGTCCGCGAATAATCGTGTGGTATGGGGCAAAAGATGAGGTTTTCCGGTCGGGACATGGGCATAGACCTCGGGACCGCCAACACGCTGGTGTATGTGCGGGGCCACGGGATCGTGCTCAACGAGCCCTCGGTGGTGGCGGTCAGCGCGGCCGACGGCGAGGTGGTCAGCGTCGGGTGCGACGCCAAGTCCTCCATCGGCCGCACCCCCTCGCATGTGGTCGCGGTCCGGCCGCTGCGGGACGGCGTCATCGCCGACTTCGACGCCGCAGAGCGGATGCTCAGCCACTTCATCGGCAAGGTCTCGGGGCGGCGGCTCACCCGGCCCAGGGTCGTGGTCTGCGTGCCCTCGGCGATCACCAGCGTGGAGCGCCGCGCGGTCATCGAGGCGGCGGAGTCGGCCGGGGCGCGCCAGGTGCGGCTGATAGAGGAGCCGATGGCGGCGGCGATCGGGGCGGGGCTGCCGGTGAACTCGCCCCTGGGCTCGATGGTCGTCGACATCGGCGGCGGCACCACCGAGGTCGCCGTGGTCTCGCTGGGCGGCGTCGTCGCGGCGCGGTCGGTGCGCACCGCGGGCTACGCCATCGACGCGGCGATCATCTCGTATGTCAAGCGGGTGCACGGGCTGTCGATCGGCGAGAGCACCGCGGAACGGCTGAAGACGGCGGTGGGCTCGGCGGTGCCGGGCACCTGGCCGGAGGAGCTGCGGCGGCTGGACGAGGAGCTGGAGCCGCGCGCCCAGGCCGCCGTAGCCGCCGTTGCCGCCGAGGCCGCCGTAGCCGTCGAGGGGGCCGGGCCGGCTCCGGAGGAGGAGGCCGCCGCCGGGGTGCAGCGCCTGCCCGCGGACCGCTGCCGGATCCGTGGCCGGGACCAGTCCACCGGTCTGCCGAAGGTCCTGGACCTCACTCCTGAACAGGTGTGCGAGGCGATCGGTGAGCCGGTCGAGGCGATCATCGACGCGGTCCGCTACACCCTGGACGAGTGCCCGCCCGAACTGGCCGGGGACATCATGGACCGCGGCATCGTGCTGACCGGCGGCGGCGCCCTGCTGCGCGGCCTGGACGCCCGGATCGCCGCCGTGCTGGACATCCCGGTGCGGGTGGCGGACCGGCCGCTGGAGTGCGTGGCGCTGGGCGCGGGCCGCTGCGTGGAGGACTTCGAGGCGCACAAGCAGGTCCTGGACGTCAAACCCCGCCCGTACCCCACGGCGGTCAGGCAGTAGGGTCTGACGCGCATGACGCGTGATCACATCACCGCGTCCTGAGGTGTGTTCGCGGGCGAGCGGCAGGCAGGGGGTCCGGGCCAGGTGGCGTTCCTTCGGGTCGCGGCGCGGGTGATGGCGGCGATGGCGGCGGCGCTGCCCGGGCTCGCGGTACCGGCGACCGCCACGGCGGCGGCCGGACCCGGGCCGGTGACCGTGGCGCTCGGGTCGCTGGCTCCGGCTCTGCCGGGCCCCGCCGACACGCTGACCGTCACCGGCCGGCTGGCCGGCGCCTCGGCCGGGCCGGTCGACGGCGCACAGCTGGAGCTGCGGGTCAACGGCGGCGCCGTGGTCGCCGGGTCCGCCACGCCGGTCGCCGCCCTCGGCCCCGGAGCCGGGGAATCGTTCCGTCTGACGGTCCCGGTGGCCGCCCTGAAGCTCGGCGGGCCGGGTTCCTACCGGCTGACGGTGGAGCTGACCGGCGGCGGCCGGGTGCTGGGCGCGGCGGACACCGTCCTGCCGTGGGCACCGTCCGGCTCCCCGCAACCGCCGAAGGTGTCGGTGGTCTGGCCGCTCACCGACACCCCGCACATGGAGGCCGTGGCGCTCGGCGGCGGCGACGCCGCGCAGCCGGTCTTCCGCGACGACGCCCTCGCCGCCGAACTGGCCTCCGGCGGGCGGTTGTCCGCCCTGGTCGCCGCCGCCTCCGGACTGCCCGTCACCTGGACGGCCGATCCGGCGCTGCTCGACGAGGCCCGGGCGATGGCCGGCGGCTACCGGGTGGCGAACACCCCGGACACCGCCAACCCCCAGGACAGCCGGCCCGGGGACGGCGGTCACGCCGCCGCCTCCTGGCTGGCCGCGCTGCGCACCGCGGTACGCGGCGGGCAGGTGCTCCAACTGCCCTACGGCGACCCGGACCTGGCCGCGCTCGGCCGCCAGGGCGCCGGCCGCGGCGTCCTGGGCACCGTCCTGGGCGAGGCGGCCCGGCTGGGCGCGGCGGCCACCACCGGCGCGCTCGGCCCCTCCACGGCGCCCCCCACGCCGACCGCCGGCCCCACGCCCACCCCCACTTCCACCTCCACGGCCTCGGCCCCGGCCGCCACCCCGCAGAACGGCCCGGTCGCCTGGCCCGCGCAGGGCGCGGCGGACGCCTCCTTCACCGCCCTGGCGCAACAGCTCGGATACCGGGCGCTGCCGCCCGGCGACCCGGCGATCGGCGCGGTGCTGGCCCGGCCGATGACGGACGCCTCCGACGTGCTCGCCGCGCGGCAGCAGATCCTCGCCGACCTGCTGGGCGACGCCCGCACCGGCTCCGGGCCGCTGGTCGTCGTACCGCCGCGGCGGATGTCCGCCCCGGCGGCGCAGGCGCTCGGCCAGGCGCTGCGGGCCGCGCTGGCGGCGGGCCGGATCCAGGGCGTGCCGCTCACCCCGGGCGGCGCGACCGCGTCGGCCGGCGACCCGTCCGGCGGGCCGGCCCCGGCGGTGCTCGCCACGCTCCGCGGCATCCAGCCGCGCCTGGACACCCTCTCCCAGGTGCTCTCCGAGCCGGCCCGGACGACGGCCGCCGTGCACCGGGCGATGCTGCGGGCGCTGTCCACCGGCTGGCGGGCCGACCCGGCGGGCGAACAGGCGTACGCCCGGGGCGTGGCCGCGTACGTGGACGCCTCGATCGCCTCGGTGCGCCTGCTGCCCAAGAGCGGCACGGTGACCATGCCGGGCACCTCGGCGTCGGTGCCGGTGACGATCGCCAACGGGCTCCAGCAGCCGCTGGCGGGCCTGGAGTTGCGCGTCACCACGGGCTCTCCCGGCCGGGTGACGGTGGACACCCCCCGGTCCGGGGTGACCGCCCCGGCCGCCGCGAACCGCACCCAGCAGGTGCGGATCAGCGCCCACCACGAGGGCCCGGTGCGGCTGGTCGCCCAGCTCTACACGGTGGCGGACGGCCGCCCCTGGGGCGCTCCGGTGAGCTTCCAGGTGGACGTGACCTCGCTGCCGCAGGGCACGGTGACGATGGTGGCCGGGGCGGTGCTGCTGGTCCTGCTCGCCGCGCTGGTCAAGGTCCGGCTGGCCCGGCGCCG
>JBEHXI010000182.1:0-15579 GCA_048498775.1 Actinomycetota bacterium
CCGTTCGCGACGTTGGGCGTGGTCGTAGCCCTTTGCATCTTGGTCGGTGGGCTCGCACTCGAAGTCCTTTCGCGCCGACCTCGTCGGCCGAAGCGCTCATGAGCGGTGAGGTCAGTGGACGCTGGGGTGACATCCATGCTTGACATCAACAGCAGCGAATATGCCCGAATCTGGGCGACTCAGGGTGCACGGGCCCGCGCCAGGTAGCTACTGAACTTGAACGGGTGATGTCGGGGCGGTTTGCCTGACGGGTGCTGTTCGGCGCTGGTAGCCATCTGGGCGTGAGGTACGCGCAGGGCGGCGGGTTGACCGCCGCGGGGAGGGCCGCCCGAGAGCGGGTCAGGCTGCAGGCCGTGGAATGCTTCGAACGCGGGGAGAAGAGCTGGCAGATCGCGGCCGCGCTGCGGGTCAGTGAGCGGTCGGTTGAGCGATGGCGCCGGGCTTGAGGGAGCAGGGCGAGAAGGGTCTGCTGTCCGCAGGCTCGCCTGGACGTCCCAAACTCAGCGCGGCCCAGGTCGACAGGCTGGAACGTGAGTTGGAGCGGGGACCGCTGGTTCACGGCTGGGCAGATCAGCGGTGGACGCTGGTGCGGGTGAAGACCCTGATCGGCCGCCTCTTTCATGTCTCGTACACCGTAGAGGGCACCTGGCAGTTGCTGAAGCGGCACGGCTGGTCGTGGCAGCAACCCGCTCGGCGGGCGATCGAGCGCGATGACGAAGCCGTTGAGCTGTGGAAGAAGGAGGTTTGGCCGCGGGTAAGAGGACCGCGGCGGCGCTCGGGACCTGGATCGTCTTTCAGGACGAGGCCCGGGCAGTCGATGATGCCGCCGCGTGCCCGGAGCCGGGGCCGGGTCGGCCGCACTCCGGTGGTGCGGGTCCGCGGCCGGGGATCTGGACGGGTCTCGATGGCGGGCATGGTCTGCTACAAGCGCGGGGAACGGTCGCGGCTGATCTACGCCGTCCGCGAGTACCACGGCCGCAAGGACGAGCCGAAGGGCTTCGGCTGGCGCGATCTGCGAGACCTGCTCGTCCGAGCCCGCATCCAGCTTGGCGGCCCGATCGTGCTCGTCTGGGACAACGTGCGCCTGCACCTGACGGCCGGGATGAGGGAGTGGGCCGCCGCGAATGTGCACTGGCTCACCATTTTTCAACTGCCCGCGTACGCACCTGACCTCAACCCGCAAGAAGGTATCTGGTCGCTGGTCAAGCGAGAGGTCGGAAACCTCGCTGCGGCCGACCTCGCCCAGATCACCAAGGCCGTCAAGCGCAGGCTCAAACAGATCCAGTACCGACCGTACATAGTCGACGGCTGCCTCGCCGGCACTGGCCTTGCCATCCACGAGTAACGAACCCGGGAAAGGCCGACCTGCCACCTGGCCCTACGATCGCGGTACCCGCCGAACCCTTGTGCCCGACGAATTGAGTGAGCCCGTGAGCGACGACGTCCTGTCGATCATTCCGACCGATCCCCAGTGGCAGCCCGACCAGGCGGCGGCCGAGCGGACTGCCGCGCTCGCCGCGGACCTGGCTCCCGGCCTGCCCGATGCCGTGGAGGTCGAGATCGACGTCACCTGGCACGACACCCTCACCCCCGTCGACTGCGGCGACAACCTGGAACGGATCGGCTGTCCGCACTGCGGTGCCTCGATCGACACCGAGTGGTACGCCAACCTGCTGGAAACCCACTGTGAGGACGGCTTCGCCACCTTGGCCGTGGAAGTGCCCTGCTGCGGCGCCGCCACGTCGCTGGACGTGCTGGACTACGACTGGCCGTGCGGCTTCGCCCGCTTCGAGATCGCCATCTGGAACCCCGAACGTGACTGGTTCGGCGACGAGGAACTGGCCAGTATCGGCCACGCACTCGGGCACCCGGTGAAGCAGATCAGAGCCCACATCTGACTCAGGTCTCAGCAGGAACCAAGTGCAGCTGTCCAGCCCGACATCACCTTTTCAAGTTCAGTAGAGTCGACCCGCTGGAAGTGGGTGACCCGTGTCGTGCGGGGAGGTACCGCTTCAAGGGGGGAGCTGGCGATGCCGTACCGAATACCTGGGAAGCATTGGGCGACGCGAGCCATGTTTCGTCTTGTATTTTTTATCCTGCTTGCTGCCGCCCTCACTGAGGCTGCACTTCTGGCGGCGTATATCGTTTACGTCGTCTTGCCGGGGCGCTCCATCAACATAGATCCAGCGGGACTGTGAAGCGACGCCCTGCCGCGACTTCCGATAAAGAGACAGCGCTCCGGTCGGCTTGCCCGATCCGTTCCGATCGAGTGGCAAGCCGCGGTCACCAGCGGTCAACCACGGCGCATCGGGCAGGACTGGGCCGGCAAACGCTCAGGCCAGGTCAGCGGCCGGATCGCCGTTCCACTGCCGTGCAGGCGACGAGTGACTGACCATCCGCAGCGACGAAGACCATGAAGGTCCATGAACCACTGTCGATCTGCCCCAGAAGAACCGGCTGATCCGAGTGGCGAAGCTGCCGCACCGTCTCATCCAGGCCGAGCGTGTGCTGTCCGCTTCTGCGGGTGTGTCGTAGGCGGCGTTCGTAGATCCGGGCGAGCGCTTCGGCGGACGTGGGGCCGTCCCAGACGACGTAACGGGCTCCGGCTTCGAGAGCGGTGCGGGCGGCGCGGACCGCTTCCGATGGGGCCGCGAGGAGCCGGGCAAGTTCGTCGCGCTGCACAGCCACCCCCTGACGGCATTGTGCTGTGCTGCAGCGAAGTGCGGCAACCCCAGCGACTGACGCGGCCTACGGCATCCGCCACCAACGCTCCCGGCGCGACGAGTATGAGTCCCACGCAACCGATGTATTCAGGTTGCAGAAGGCCAACCGGGCGCCGACAGGCTGAGAGGGGACGGAGGCGGGCCTCACCGCACCTTCGGCGTCGGCAGTTCCAGGGCTCTTCCCAGCGGAACGCCCCGGCTGCCGCCAGCTTTGATCGTGGTGAACGCGGCCGGCGCGGCCTCTCCACGTCTCGGGGCTTGACCTCGTGGACGCCTGGACGGCACCGAACCCCGTCCAGTTGGAGGTCGTCAAGGGACGGCACGGACTCGTCCCTGCGGCACCGCACGGCGGCGGGCTGACCGGACACCCGATCGCGTGGACCGCTGGTGAGGTGCGGTCATAGGCAAGGCGTATGACCGCATGCGGAACATTCATTGGATCCCGGGCCTCCCGCGGGCGCAGAGTGGGAGGACCGGCTGGACGGTTGGACGCCATCGGCTGCGGACCAAGAGGTTGGGGATGACACGTTTGCAGGGACGCCATGCACTCGTCACGGGCGGCACCGGCGGGATCGGACGGGCGATCGCCGAGGCACTGGCACGCGAGGGCGCGCTCGTCGTGGTGACCGGGCGGGATGCCGGACGCGGTACGGAAGTCACGGGACGCATCCGCGAACAGGGCGGGCGGGCCGAGTTCGTCGAGGCCGATCTGGCCACCGGCGAGGCCATCCGGCTCCTCGCCGGTGAGGCGCTGGCCGCCGCAGACGGGCGCATCGACATCCTGGTCAACAACGCGGCCCGCATTCTCCCGCCGCACTCCTTGCCGGAGGCCACCGAGGAGCAGATCGACGCCGCGCTGGGGCTGAACGTCAAGGCGCCGTTCCTGCTCACCGCCGCACTGGTGCCCGGCATGGTCGAACGCGGCGCCGGTGCGGTGATCAACATCGGCTCGGTCAGCGGCGTCCATGGCAAGGAGGGGACCGCGCTCTACGGGGCGAGCAAGGCCGCGCTGCACTCCCTGACCAAGTCGTGGGCCGCGGAACTCGGCCCCAAGGGCGTGCGGGTCAACGCCGTCCTGCCGGGCCCGACCGCCACCGAGCTGAACGCGGCGCAGATGGCGATGTGGGAACAGCTGACCGCGAGCAGCTACCCCGCCCGCCGGCCGGGCACCGCGGCGGAGGTCGCGGACGCCGTGGTCTTCCTCGCCAGTGATGAGGCGTCCTACATCCACGGAGTGCTGCTGCCCGTCGACGGTGGCGCGCTGACCCGGTGAACCGCCCGCGCATCTGTCAGGCGCCGTCGGCGGAGCGGGGTGTCGCACTGCGAGGCCGCTCGAACCGATGACGGCAACCGCCGGTCTTCCGACTGCCGCCGCCGAAGACTCAGGTGGCCTCAGCGCGCCGTCTCCGTAGAGTTGGGCGGTGCCCAAGCTGGAGCGGCTGTGTGCCGGTCATGCCCCGGCGGTCCTGGCCTTCGAGTCGGCGAACCGCGCCTACTTCGCTGCCTCGATCTCCGACCGAGGCGACGACTTCTTCGCCCACTTCACCGAGCGGTTCAACGCCTTGCTGGCTGAGCAGGAGGCCGGCATCTGCGCTTTCCATGTGCTCGTCGCGGAGGACGGCTCGGTGCTCGGGAGGTTCAACCTGGTCGACATCGAGGATCACAGTGCGGAACTCGGCTACCGGGTCGCGCAGCACGCCGCCGGCCGCGGCGTGGCGACCGCGACCGTCCGGGAGCTGTGCCGGCTCGCGGCGTCGCGGCATGGGCTGCGCACACTGCGGGCAGCCGCCGCCCACACGAACGCCGCGTCCCGGAAGGTGCTGACCAACGCCGGATTCGTCCCGATCGGCCCAGCCGACCCGGCCCACCTCGGCGGAAAGCCGGGCACCTGGTATCAGTGCGACCTGGTACTCCAGCCGTAGACCGACGATCTCGCCGGTAGGGTCACCCGAGAGACAGGCGCGGCCACCGCTGGGAGGAGACAGAGGTGAGCCGCACGCGGAGGACACCCCCTCACAGCTGCTCGGCGGACAGCTCGTACATGTACAGGCCGCCGCGGTCGGCGACCCGGCTGAAGCCGGCCCGGTCCAACACCCGCTGCGAGGGGGTGTTCCACGGCTCGGTCGCCGCCAGCACGGTGCCCACCCCGGGCTGCCGCAGTGCCCAGCCGGCGAGGATCCGCAGCGCCTCGGTGGCCCAGCCGGCGCCGCGCGCGGACGCCGACAGGTCGTAGCCGACCTCGACCGCGCCGTCGCTCGGCGGCCCGTGGAACCCGATGCCGCCGACGGCCACCAGGTCCACGGCGCGCTGGATGGCGTACAGGCCCCAGCCGGGCTCGTACCGGCCCTCGGCCCAGGCCGTTACCGTCATTCCGGCGGCGATCACCGAACCGGCGCCGGGGACGTGGTCGATCCAGGTCAGCGGCCCCGGCCGGCCGGCGGCGAGCAGGGTGGCCTCCTCGGGGAGCTGCTCGCGCAGCACCACCCGGCCCTCCCGCAGCACCGTCCGCCGGCTCTCCGTGCGGGCCCGCGCTTCGTCCATCACGTGTTCCCTTCCGTCCCTGGGCCGTGGCGCCCCGGCCGGCGGCCCACCGCAACGGTGGCAGAGCCGGACGCCGGACCGGGTGAGGCGGGCGTTCGCCGGTGCGCCGGGCGGCGGCACGGCGCACCGGGGGCGCTCACAGCGCGGACAGCTCCTCCACCAGGTCGTCCAGGCCCAGCGAGCCCTGCGAGAGGGCGGCCATGTGCCAGGCCTTGAGGTCGAAGGACGGGCCGTGCGCGCGGCGGGCGGCTTCGCGGCCGGCCAGCCACGCGCGCTCGCCGAGCTTGTAGCCGATGGCCTGGCCCGGCATGCCCAGGTAGCGGACGAGTTCGCTGTCCAGGAAGTCCGCCGGGCGCCCGCTGTGCAGGCCGAAGAACTCCCGGGCCAGCTCGGGCGTCCAGGGCTCGCCGCCGTGGTCCCAGCCGATGCGCTTGGCCGACTCGGCGGGGATCGGCAGACGCAGGTGCATGCCGATGTCGATGATCACCCGGACCGCGCGCATCATCTGGGCGTCCAGGTAGCCCAGCCGCCGCGCCGGGTCGGTCAGGAAGCCCAGTTCGTCCATCAGCCGCTCGGCGTACAGCGCCCAGCCCTCGACGTTGGCGCTGACCAGGCCCACCGTCGCCTGGTAGCGCGAGAGGCGGTCGGAGACGTAGACCCACTGGGCGAGTTGCAGGTGGTGGCCGGGGACGCCCTCGTGGTACCAGGTGCTCGGCAGGTCGTAGACGGGGAAGCGGTCGCGGCCCTGTGTGGGCAGCCAGGTGCGGCCGGGGCGGGAGAAGTCCAGGGAGGGCGCGGTGTAGTAGGGCGCCGCGGCGCTGCCGGGCGGCGCGATCAGCGACTCGACCCGGCGCACCGGCCCGGCCAGGTCGAAGTGGGTGCCGTCCAGCGCCTCGATCGCCTCGTCCATCAGGCCCTGCAGCCAGGTGCGGACGGTCTCGACGCCCTCGATCGCCTCACCCTTGTCCTTCAGGTGCGACAGCGCCTGAAGCGGGGTGGAGCCCGGCAGCACCTTCTCCGCCTCGCTGCGCATCTCGTTGTTGATGCGGTGGAACTCCTCCCAGCCCCAGGCGTACGCCTCCTCCGGGTCGAGGTCCGCGCCCGTCCACTCGCGCACCCAGCGGGCGTAGCGCTCGCGGCCGACGGGGTCCGGGGCGTCCTGTACGGCGGGCGCGTAGCTGTCGCGCAGCCAGTCGCGCAGCTCCGCGACGGCGCGGGTGGCCTCGGCCGCCGCCGCGTCGAGGTCGGCGCGCAGGTCCTCGGGTCCCGGGGAGACGAACTCGGCGAACCAGCCCCGGCCGCCGCCGTCGCCCACCCACTCGCCCAGCTGGCCGATGACGGTGGTGACCTGGCGGGGGCCGGCGGGCAGTCGCCGCTCCAGGCCGGTGCGCAGCGCGTCGCGGTATCCGGCCAGGGCTCGCGGTATGGCACGCAGCCGCCCGGCGATCGCGGCCCAGTCGTCACCGGACGCGGTCGGCATCAGCTGGAAGACCTCGCGCACCGAGTGCACGGGGGAGTGGAGGTTGCTGACCGCGCGCAGACCCTCGCCCGCCTCGTGGACGGCGAGGCCGGCGGTCAGCCGTTCGCGCAGCAGTTTGGCGCAGCGCCGTTCGGCGTCGTCGCGGACCGCCGGGGCACCGCTCGCCTCCGCGGCGTCGAGCTCGGCGAGGGTGCGGCGGGACAGCTCGGCGAGGGCGTCGAGGCCGTCGGGGGAGAAGTCGGGAAGCCGGTCGTCACCGGGGTTCAGCCCGAGGTACTGGCCGGTGATCGGGTCGAGTTCGGCCAGCTGGTCGACGTAGGCGTCGGCGATCCGGCGCGGCAGGGCGGGGGTCGACTCGGCAGGGGAGGTCTCAGGCGCGTCAGATGTATCGGACATGCTGACATCCTGGTACGGGAACCGGGCCCGCGTCGATCACTTTGTGCCACCCCGCTGAGTGGGGACACCCTGCGGGGCGGCACAAAGCACCGGATCTCCGGACCGAACGACCGATCTGATGCCCTGTCAGTTCTCCTGAGCGGCCTCCTGGGGCACCTCCTGGGTGCCCTCCGGGGCCTGCCGGGCGGTATCGAGCGTGGCGGTGATCACCAGCGTGGCGTCCTCCAACTGGTAGTCCAGCGGCACTCCGAGACCGCGCATGGCGCTCAGCATCGCGGTGTTGGCCGACTGGGTGACCGCGTAGACGGCGCCGCAACGGCTCTGGCGCGCCAGGCCGACCAGCTTCCGCAGGAGCATCGCGCCGATGCCCCGGCCCTGCCAGTCGTCCTCGACCAGCAGTGCGATCTCGCTCTCCTCGCCGTCCCACAGCAGGTGCCCGAGGGCCACGAGCCGGCCCGAGGCGGTCTGGACGGCGAGGGTCCGGCCGTGCCGGGGGCTGAGCAGGTGCTCCAGGTAGCGGCCGGCCTCACGCACCGGCCCGTGGTAGCGGCTGCGCAGGGTGGCCGGGGAGCACCGCTCGTGCATGGCGAGCGCGGCGGCCAGGTCGGCCGGGCCGGCGCGGCGCACGGTGAGCTCGTTGCCCTCCGGGAGCGTCACCACCGCGCGGTGCGGCGGCACCCGGGGGCCGAGCCGCGCCTCCAGGGAGACCAGCGCGCGGGCCCGGGCGAACTCGGTGGGCGTGAACGGCAGATAGGGCCGCTCCACCACCAGCGTTCCGCCCGAGGGGTCCCGCAGCCGCATGGTGCACTCCTCGAGTACACCCTCCTCCGGGGGCTGTTCGCCCTTGCCCGCGGGGACGGAACGTATCGTGCTGCGGCCCAGCAACTGCCGTACCGCGACGGGAAGTTCTGCGGAGTCCTGCACGGTGCGGGCGGCCAGGTTCAGCACCCGGGTGGGGGTGTCCACCAGATCGTGGGCGTCGGCGCGCTCCAGCCAGGTGTCCCGGCCGCCGGCCGTCGCGACCGCGCGGCTGAGTGCCTGCGGCGCCAGCTGCGCCGGGGCGCGGACCAGGAACTCGTCGACGGTGCCGTCGGACAGCGGATGCGTCTGGAGGGTCAGGATGTCCACCCGCTGCCGGGCGAGCGCTCCGCACAGGGCGGCCAGGCTGCCCGGGGCGTCCTCGACGGTGGTGCGCAGCCGCCACAGCGTCAGCTCCCCGGGAACGGCGTCCGGTTCGGGACCGTCCGTCTCCCCGGCCGGCGCGGTCTGCGGCGGGCGGGTGGCGTCCGGCCCGGGGGACCCGGGCGGCGAGTGACCGTGGCGGCGTGCCCACCATGTGTGGAAACCGACGGCGGCGAGCAGGACGGTGGCGGAACAGGCGAGCGTCAGCGGCCCGTCCGGGCCGTGGCCCACCAGGTTGGCGGCCAGGTCGGCGGCGGCCACGGCCACGAAGACACCGGCGAGCTCGACGAGCTCGTGGCGCCAGTGGCGGCGGGCGGTGGTGCGCCGCGCGGTGCTGTTGCGGGAGAGTCGGTGCATGGCGCCAACCCTGCCGAAGGCGTGTTGCGTGATCACGAACGGTTCGTGACCGATGAGTAAAGCGCGACGGCTGTGAGTTACCTTCCCTTTTGGCGGAGAATCGACCCCGGCCGCAAAACGGCGGGTGTCAGGCGCGCCCGCCGGCCGCGAGCCGCCGCAGCACCAGCCCGCACCGGCGCGCGTACGCGTGCTGCCCGGCCCGTGCCAGCGGACCGGCCGCGCGCAGGTACCAGCGGGTGGGCCGGCTGAATGCCGTCACCGTCAGCCATACCGTGCCGTCCGGGTCGCGTTCCACGACGAAGGACTCCTCGCCCGACTCCGGATGGCCCGGCAGTGTGCCGTAGCCGAAGCCGACGCGGTCCTCCTCGCGGACCGTCCAGACCACCTCGCACGGCGCCCGCAGCCGCCACGATCCGACGCCGAGCCCCACCACCACCTCGACGCCCGGTGCCGCCTCGGCCGCGGAGGCGTCGACCGACACCCCCACCGCCCGGTGCATCCGCCAGTCCAGCACCGCCTGCCCGGCGCGGGACAGGACCCCGGAACCGGTACCGATGCGGGTGCGGACCCTCAGCAGGTGGTAGCCGGGCGGCGGCAGCGTTCCCGGATCCCGGGTCGCGCCGACCTCCCGGTACGTCAGGCGGGTGCTCATGGTGCGTCACCCTACTGCGGTGGAGTCAGCCGCAGGGCTGCGCGGCGGCGGCCGCCTGCCCGGCCCCGGCCGGGACACCGGCGGGCGGCGGGGCGAGGACGGGCTCGGCGGGGACCGCCTCGGCGGGGGAGGCGATCGTGACCTCGGCGACGACCAGTTCGGCGCCGCCCAGCTCCGGGACCGCGCCCGCCGGTGCCCCCGCCACGCCCGCGACCGCCGCCGCCGCCGCGCCGCCACGGCGCCGCACCGCGCCGGGCAGCAGCACCCGGCCGCCCATGCGCAGCGCCACCACCGTCAGCGGCAGGCAGACCACCAGCAGGGCGGCACCCAGCGCCCACCCCATCGCCGGGTAGCCGGCCCGGGTGGACAGCAGGGTCCCGGTCAGCGGCCCCGCGGAGACGCCGAGCGAGGACGCGGATCCGGCCAGCACGGCCCAGCGTCCCCGGGTGTCCAGCGAGGCGGCGAGCCCCATCAGGTACGACAGGACGATCGGGTAGAGGGTGTTCCACGCCACCTCGCCCACCGCGAACGGGACCGGCCCGCGCGCCGCCGAGGTGACCGCGACGCACACCGCGATGGCCGCGGTCCCCACGCCGATCGGCACGGCCCGGCCCAGCCGGGAGCCCAGCGCCCCGGCGACCCCGACTCCGGCGAGCCCCCCGCCCAGCGCCACCGCGAACACCATCCCGACCGCGGCCGGGCTCAGCCCCGCCCGGTCCAGACCGATGCGGGAACTCACCCCCCACAGCGCGTTCTGGGCCAGCGACCAGCACAGCATTCCGCCGGCCAGCAGGACGCCCGAACGGCGGTGCGGCAGCGGCCCGGTGGCCGCGGCGGCCGAGTGGACCGGCGCGGCGGGCAGCCGCCCGGCCGGCACCAGGGCGAGGGCGGCGCCGCAGGCGATGGCGCCGAGCGGCGGGGTGTGGCCGGTGCCGATGTGCGGCAGCACCACATACAGCCCCCCGGCGACGGCCGAGGTGACGAACAGGCCCAGCACGGAGGCGCGATGGGGATCGGGCCGCGCGGCGATCCCGGCGGCGGCCACCGCGGTCGCCGTGCCCGAGCCGAAGCCGCCCACGACGCACCCGGCGACCACCAGCGGCACCGACCCACTCGCCGCGGCAGAGCCGAAACCCGCCGCGCTCAGCAGCAGGCCCAGCCGGGCCAGACGCGCCGGGCCGACGCGCTCCACCCGGGAGGCGAGGGCCATTCCGGCGGCCGCGGAGGCCAGCAGCAGGGCGCTGCCGACGGCACCCGCCTGCGCGGCGCCCAGGCCCAGGCCCTCGCCCAGCCCGCCGACCACGGTGGGCAGCAGGTAGGCGGCCAGATAGCCGGCGGCGAACACCGCGACAAGCGGAAGAACCCGGTCCTGAACCGGCGTGGTGAGGCGTGAGGCGGTGCGGCGCGGCACCGCGCGCGAGCGCGCAGGCATCGATGTTCCCTCTCGAGGGGTCCCGCACGGGACGAAGGCAGCAGGCGAAGGAGCGCCCGTCTGAGCCACCGTCTGATGTACAGATCCGCCGATCGGAACGCAGATCAAGTTGTACCAAGAGGAAGCGGGTGCGCAGAAGCTGTACCCACCATGCAAAACCTCGTGTTGCTGACCCGTTATGTGATGGTGATCGGCCGGATATCTTCTCTGAGCCCCCCGGCCCCCCGGGCTTCCGGTGGGACGGAGCGGTCAGGCGCGGGCGGCCACCAGAGCGGCCGCCGCCGCGAGTCCGAGGGCGGGACTCGACAGGACGGGGAGGGCGGTGACGGCGTGATCCGCCGCGGCCGCCATGGACGCCTGGGCGAGGACGATGACATCCGCGCCGTCCACGGCGCCCACCGCGGCGGCGACGGCGGCCAGATGACCCGCCTGGTCACCGGCCTGGAACAACTCCCACGCACCGTCGACCACCGTGGTCGTCACGGTGACGGGCCGGCCCTGCCGGCCGGCCTCCTCCTCGATCAGGGCGACGGTCGGCGGCAGGGTGCCGGGCTGGGTGGCGACCACCGCCACCCGTGTCGCCTCCCGCCCCGCGGCGGGAGGGACGGCGACGGCGGCCGCCGCCATCGGGCGGTCGACCCGCAGCACGGGCACGCCCACCGCGGCGGACCGGGCCTCGGCGGCCCCGCCGATCGTCGAGCAGGTGCACAGCACCGCCGCGGCTCCCTCGCCGACGGCGCGGCGCAGTGCATCGTCGAGCTCCCGCTCGACGGCGTCCGGCCCCTCGGCCAGCGCACGGGTCAGCAACTCCTCCGCGACGGCATGACGCAACGGCAGACCGGGATGATGCCGCTCGCCCAGGGCGCCGAAGACGGGGACGTGGGCGGGGGAGGTGTGCAGCAGCGCCAGCATGGTGCCTGAGCGTAGTCGGCGGCCGGGGCCCTCCGGCACCGGGTTTCTCAGGCCGCCTCGGCCGCGGCCCGCAGGCGCGCGAACTCCTCGGTGATCGCCGGGAGTTGCCAGCCGGCGTTCAGCCCGCTGGGGTTCGGCAGGATCCACACCCGGGTGTCCCCGATGAGGGTGTCCTGCGGGCCTATCCTCGCGCGGCGGTCACCGAAGGCCGTGCGGTACGCCGTCACCCCGGCCACCGCCAGCCAGCGGGGGCGGTACGCGGCGACGGTGGCCGCCAGCCGCTCCCCGCCCTCGCGCAGTTCCGCGACGGTCAGCTCGTCGGCGCGCGCCGTCGCCCGCGGCACCACGTTGGTGATGCCGAGACCGAACTCGAGCAGCTCCTGCTGCTCGGCCGGGGACAGCCGGCGCGGGGTGAAACCGGAACCGTGCAGCGCGGGCCAGAAGCGGTTGCCCGGCCGGGCGAAGTGGTGACCGGTCGCGGCCGACAGCAGCCCCGGGTTGATCCCGCAGAACAGCACCCGAAGCCCGGCCGCGACCACGTCGGGGACCGTCCGCTGCCGGGCGGCCTCGATCTCCTCGGGGGTCAGAGGATCGCCCCGGGGGTGTACCCGGCCGCCTGCGGGTAGCGCGCGGTGACCTCCTCGATCCGCCGCACCACGGCCGCGACCTGGTCGGCGGCGGCACCGGTGAACGACAGCCGGTCGGCCATCAGCGCCTCCAGGGCGGCCCGGTCCAGCGGGATGCGCTCGTCGTCGGCGAGACGGTCCAGCAGCTCGTTGCGCTCGGTGCCCTTCTCGCGCATCGCCAGCGCGGAGGCCACCGCGTGCTCCTTGATCACCTCGTGGGCGACCTCCCGGCCGACCCCGGCGCGCACCGCGCCCATCAGCACCTTGGTGGTGGCCAGGAACGGCAGGTAGCGGTCGAGCTCCCGCGCGACCACGGCCGGGAACGCCCCGAACTCGTCCAGCACCGTCAGGAACGTCTCCGCCAGGCCGTCGAAGGCGAAGAACGCGTCCGGCAGCGCCACCCGGCGCACCACCGAGCAGGACACGTCGCCCTCGTTCCACTGGTCGCCGGCCAGCTCGGCGGTCATCGAGGCGTATCCGCGCAGGATCACCGCCAGGCCGTTGACCCGCTCGCAGGAGCGGGTGTTCATCTTGTGCGGCATCGCGGAGGAACCGACCTGGCCCGGCTTGAAGCCCTCGGTGACCAGCTCGTGCCCGGCCATCAGCCGGATGGTCTTGGCGAGCGACGACGGAGCGGCGGCCAGCTGCACCAGCGCGGTGGTCACGTCGTAGTCCAGCGAGCGCGGGTAGACCTGGCCGACCGAGGTGAACGCCCGGGCGAAGCCCAGGTGCGAGGCGATGCGCCCCTCCAGGTCGGCCAGCTTCGCGGTGTCGCCGCCGAGCAGGTCCAGCATGTCCTGCGCGGTGCCGACCGGTCCCTTGATCCCGCGCAGCGGGTAGCGCGCGATCAGGTCCTCCAGCCGCTCCAGGGCGACCAGCAGCTCGTCGGCGGCGGTCGCGAACCGCTTGCCCAAGGTGGTGGCCTGCGCCGCGACGTTGTGCGAACGGCCCGCCATCACCAGCTCGGCGTGCTCGGCCGCCAGCCGGCCCAGCCGCGCCAGCACCGCCACCGCGCGGTCGCGCACCAGCTCCAGGGAGAGGCGGATCTGCAACTGCTCGACGTTCTCCGTCAGGTCCCGCGAGGTCATGCCCTTGTGCACCTGCTCATGGCCGGCCAGGGCGTTGAACTCCTCGATCCGCGCCTTCACATCGTGCCGGGTGACCTTCTCGCGCTCGGCGATGGACGCCAGGTCCACCTGCTCGACGACCCGCTCGTAGTCGGCGATCGCCTGCTCGGGCACCTCCACCCCGAGGTCCCGCTGCGCCCGCAGCACGGCCAGCCACAGCCGGCGCTCCAGCACCACCTTCTGCTGGGGGGACCACAAGGTGGCGAGCTCGGCGGAGGCGTAGCGGCCGGCCAGGACGTTGGGGATGCGGGGCTTAGCAGTCACGTGAGCAGAGTCTACTGGGCCGCCGCCCGGGCGTCCTCGCAGGTCGGCCTACCCGTTCAGCTCTCGTACGGCAGCAGCTCGGGGCGCTTGGGCGGCCGTCCGTCGCCCGAGGACCGCCCGGTCAGCCGCCGGCCGATCCACGGCAGCAGATGGACCCGGGTGAACCGCAGGTCCGCGCCGCGCCGCTGGTACCAGCCGGGCGGCACGTACGGCGGCAGCGGCTCCTCCCAGGCTTCCTGCGCCGGCAGCCCGAGCGCCTGCCACACCGCCTCGGCGACCCGGCGGTGCCCCTCGGCGTTCAGGTGCAGCCGGTCGTCCGCCCACAGGCGCGGATCCCCCAGCACCTCGGCCCCGAAGAGGTCCACCACCACGGCGCCGTGCCGCCGCGCCAGGTCGTCGATGTGCGCGAACAGCCGCTCCATGCGGGGCAGGAAGCGCGTCGCGACCGGGCCGCGCCGGGCCGGAGAGCGCATCAGCACCAGCTGCTTGCAGCTCGGCGCCAGCCGTTCGACGGCCTCCTCCAGCCGCGCGCACACCAGGCCCACGTCGCACTTGGGCCGCAGTACGTCGTTCAGCCCGCCCACCAGCGTCACCAGGTCGGCGCCCATCGACGCCGCGACCTCGGTCTGCTCGTCGACGATCTGCCCGATCAGCTTGCCGCGCACCGCCAGGTTGGCGTAGCGGAAGCCGGGGCAGGAGCCGGCGAGCCGGGTGGCGAGCAGGTCCGCCCAGCCGCGATAGGTGCCGTCCGGCAGCTCGTCCGACATGCCCTCGGTGAAGGAGTCGCCGATGGCGATGAAACTGGTGAAAGGGGGTTCGCTCAGCATGGCCGGGCGATCCTATCCGCCGGACCCCGGCCGCCCGACGGCACCCGGACCCGAACCGGTCACCACACCCCCGGTATCAGCCGCGAGGTGCCGGCGGCGTAGGAGGTGTACTCCTCGCCGAGGGCCTCGCTCAGCACCCGCTCCTCCACCCGGATCCGGTAGGCCAGGGCCAGGCCGAAGCAGACCATGACGACGGCCCACGACAGCGCGTTGCCCAACTGCGCCGCCAGCGCCGCGGCCGCCAGCAGCATGCCGCTGTAGGAGGGGTGCCGCACCCACCGGTACGGCCCGGAGCGGACCACCCGGTGCCCCCGCTGGATGTGGACCGTGCCCCGGAAGTACCGGCCCAGCGTGATGATGGCCCACAACCGCACCGCTATGCCGGCCCAGGCCACCACCAGCAGCCCGGCCCCCGCGGCCGCGTCGATGCCGTAGGAGAGCGCGGGCACCGCCCGGTGCAGGGGTTCGGCGAGCTTCAGCCCGCCCACGGTCAGGACGGCGAAGACAACGAAACTGCGCCACTCGGTCCGTTCCGTCCGGTCGCTGTGCCACACCTGCCGTATCTGCAGCAGGACTTCCGCGAGCACCCACGCCCACAGCGTCACCCCTGTCGCCAGGCGTACCGCGCCGTCCATGGCGGCACCTCCCCTTCGGCCCGGCCCTTTCGCCGGGGCTCCGAGACTCCCAGGCTCCCGGCGGCCCTTCCGCCGGTGCCCTACGACCCTCGCACGCCGCCCGGCCGGGCGGCTCAACCCCAGGGTGGAGCCGCGGGTGGACATTTCCCGGGGCTGGAGCGGGCAGGGGTGGAGACCCGGCTGCACCCGTGGGTGGAGAGCCCGGACGGGCCGCTGCCTCAGACCCGGTGGGTGTCCCATCCGCTCCGGCCCGCGCCGCTCCCCGCCCGCGCCGCTCCGGCCCTGGCGGGTCCGTCCTCAGGCCCCGAGGTCACTGTCGCTCTTCAGGCCCTGGCGGGTTCGTCCTCAAGCCCTGACGAGTCAGTCTTCAGGCCCCGGTGGGTCCGTCCTCAGGCCCCGGCAGGGGTATGCGGCCCCTGCCCGAC
>JBEHXI010000183.1:0-15508 GCA_048498775.1 Actinomycetota bacterium
GACGGACGCTCCGGCGCGGTGGTGTGCGCCGTCCGCGGTGCCGTCCGCGCCGGAGGCGGCGGCGGGGCCGCCTCCGCCGTCCGGGGCGCCGTCCGGGGCACCATCCAGAACAGACGTGTCGGCCAGCACGTCGTAACCGGACGCCCAGGGCAGCGCGGGCAGGGTGAAGCGGACCGGCGCGGCACCGGCGTGCAGCACGAGCAGCAGGCTCTCGCCGGTCACCGGGCGGCCGCTCGTGTCGCGCTGCGCGGTGTCCCGGCCGGACAGGTACATCCCCACGGTGGCGGTGGGCGCCAGCCAGTCCTCCTCGGTCATCTCCTCGCCGTCCGGGGTGAACCAGGCCAGGTCGGGCAGCCCGCCCGGGGTCTGCGGCCGGCCGGTGAAGAACTCGGCGCGCCGCAGCACCGGATGCGCCCGGCGCAGCGCGATCAGCCGTGCCGCCAGCTCGTACAGCGCGCGCCACTCGGGGTCGTCCAGCAGCGACCAGTCCACCCAGCCGACCTCGTTGTCCTGGCAGTACGCGTTGTTGTTGCCGCCCTGGGTGCGGCCCATCTCGTCGCCGGCCACCAGCATCGGCACCCCGGTGGACAGCAGCAGGGTGGCCAGCAGGTTGCGCAGCTGGCGCCGGCGCAGCCGCCGGATCGCCGGGTCGTCGCTCTCGCCCTCGGCGCCGCAGTTCCACGAGCGGTTGTCGTCGGTGCCGTCGCGGTTGTCCTCGCCGTTGGCCTCGTTGTGCTTGCGGTCGTACGAGACCAGGTCCCGCAGGGTGAAGCCGTCGTGCGCGGTGACGAAGTTGACCGAGGCGTACGGGCGGCGCCCGCCCCACCCGTACAGGTCGCTCGAGCCGGACAGCCGGTAGCCCAGGTCGGAGAGGTTGGGCAGCGCGCCGCGCCAGAAGTCGCGCACCGCGTCGCGGTAGCGGTCGTTCCACTCGGCCCACCGCGGCGGGAAGCCGCCGACCTGGTAGCCGCCGGCGCCGACGTCCCACGGCTCGGCGATCAGCTTGACGTTCCGCAGCACCGGATCCTGGGCGATCACCGCGAGGAACGGCGAGAGCATGTCCACGCCGTGGGTGTCGCCGCCGCGGGCCAGCGCGGCCGCCAGGTCGAAGCGGAAGCCGTCCACGCCCAGCTCGGTGGCCCAGTACCGCAGCGAGTCGGTGATCAGCCGCAGGGCGGGCGGCTGGACGGCGTTGAGGGTGTTGCCGCAGCCGGTGTAGTCGGCGTAGCGGCGGGCGTCGTGCGCCAGCCGGTAGTACCGGCGGTTGTCTATTCCGCGCAGGCCCAGGGTGGGGCCGAGCTCGTTGCCCTCCGCGGTGTGGTTGTAGACGACGTCCAGGATGACCTCGATGCCGGCGCGGTGCAGCGCGTGGACCATCCGGCGGAACTCGGCGACCTGCTCGCCCCGGCTGCCGGAGGAGCTGTAGGCGGCGTGCGGCGCGAAGTAGGCCAGCGAGTTGTAGCCCCAGTAGTTGCGCAGGCCCCGGGAGAGCAGGTGGTCCTCGTGGGCGAAGTGGTGCACCGGCAGCAGTTCCACGGCCGTCACGCCCAGGCCCGTCAGGTGCTCGACGGCCGCCGGGTGGGCCAGCCCCGCGTAGGTGCCCCGCAGTTCGGGCGGCACCCCCGGATGGCGCATGGTGAAGCCGCGGACGTGCAGCTCGTAGATCACGGTGTCGGTCCACGGGGTGGCGGGCCGCCGGTCGCCGTCGCGGTCCGGCTCGCCGGCGACGACCACGGCCTTCGGCACGAACCGCGCCGAGTCGCGGTTGTCCCGCACGGTGTCGGCGACCGGCCGGTCCGGCCAGTCCCGCACATGGCCGTAGGTCTCCGGGGGGAGCGGCGCGGCGCCGGGGCCGAAGCGGAAGCCGGGCGCGGCGCGGCTGTCGTCCACCGCCCGGGCGTAGGGGTCGAGGAGCAGCTTGGCGGGGTTCCAGCGGCCGCCGGTCCACGGGTCCCAGCGGCCGTGCACCCGGTAGCCGTACGCCTGGCCGGGCCCCACGCCGGGGACGAAGCCGTGCCAGACCTCGTCGGTGAGGTCGCTCAGCTCCAGGCGGGTCTCGGTCCCGTCGGGCGCGAACAGGCACAGCTCGACGGCCTCGGCGCCGCCCGCCCACAGCGCGAAGTTGGTGCCGGGGGTGGCTCCGGGGCCGAGGCCGAAGCGGGCGCCCAGCGGGTGGGGGCTGCCCGGCCACACCGCGGGCGTCCCCGTCGTGGCCTGCGGTTCCGCCGCGGAGACGGGCACCAGGTGCCCGCCGCGTGCGGGGGGTCCCGACGCGGCGGGAGCACGGTTGCTCGGCTCCTGCTCGGGTGCGCTGGACACGTTGCGGCCTCCGCGGTCCGGACCGGCGGCGGCGTCCCGTGCCGCCCGCGGTCTCCCGGTGTTCTCGTTGTGCTGATTGTTCTTCCCTGCTGGACGGCTGACGTCACGTTGCCACCGACCGTGCCCGATCGTTGACCGGACGTGATCGCAGCGGTGAGGGAACGGGTACGGCGCCACGGGTGTGCGGCACTGGTGGCGGCGGTGCTGCTGGCCGGCTGCTCGGCGGCCGGCGGGGGCGGTGGCGCGGCCGACGACGGCGACGCGGGCCGGGTGGCCGCGCAGGCGCTGTCCCGGGCGGCCATCCGGATCACCCCGCTGGACGGCGCGGCGGACGTGCCGGCCACCGGCCCGCTGACCGTGGCGGTGGACGACGGCACGCTCCAGCAGGTCGGGGTGGCCGACGCGGCCGGCGTGCCGCTGCCCGGCCGGATCACCGACGGGGGCCGCGCCTGGCGCCCGCAGAGCGAGCTGGCGCTGGGCACCCGCTACACCGTGGACGTGGTGGCCGTCGACGCGCGGGGCCGGCGGGCCGCCCGGCACGCGGAGTTCACCACGCTCGTCCCCCGGCACCGCTTCATCGGCTACTACAGCCCGGAGCAGGGCATGGTGGTGGGCACCGGGATGATCGTCTCGGTGGTCTTCAGCCGCGCGATCACCGAGCGGGCCGCCGTCGAGCGGGCCATCCGGGTCACCGCGGAGCCGGCGGTGCCGGTCGCCGCCCACTGGTTCGGCGCCCGGCGGCTGGACTTCCGCCCGCAGCACCTGTGGGCCCCGGGCACCGAGGTGGACCTGCGGCTGCGGCTGCGCGACGTGCGCGGCGCCCCCGACGCGTACGGCATGCAGGACAAGGACGTGCGGTTCACCGTCGGGCGCAGCCAGATCAGCACCGTCGAGGCCGACACGCACACCATGACGGTCCGGCGCGGCGGCCGGGTGGTGCGGGTGCTGCCGGTCAGCGCGGGCGGCCCGCAGCACCCGACGTACGGCGGGATCATGGTGATCACCGAGAAGCTGCCGGTCACCCGGATGAACGGGGACACGGTCGGCTACGGCGGCGAGTACAACATCCCGGACGTGCCGCACGCGATGCGCCTGACCCGCTCCGGCACCTTCGTGCACGGCAACTACTGGTCGCCCCCGGGTGTCTTCGGCACCGCGAACACCAGCCACGGCTGCGTCGGCCTGTACGACACCAAGCGCGGCGGCCCGGGCACCCCGGCCGGCTGGTTCTACGGCGCCTCCCTGATCGGGGACATCGTCCAGGTGGCCGGCGCGCACGACCCGCCGGTCGCCCCGGACAACGGCCTCGGCGGCTGGAACCTGTCCTGGCGTCAGTGGCTGGCCGGATCCGCGCTGCGCTGACCGCCCCCGGAGTTACCCGGTCGCCGCCCGGGGCATCCGCTCACCTGCCGGGATCCCGGGACGGAACCCGAGACCGAACCTGGGACGGAACGGTGACATATCCGTGGTCCCCGACGCGTCGTCAGTGTGGTTTTCTGTGCCCAGGCGTGGAGCACGCGTGGGGAGCAGGGGCATGGCCCCGACGGCAGGGCGCGTGGGGGATCCTCGGCGGATCGGGGCGCGCGAGGGGAGCGAAGGGTGAGGCCGACGTTGAAGCCGGCGCGGGCGGCGACGGCTGCCGGGCGGGGTCTGCTGGCGCTGGGGTGCGGGGCGTTGCTGCTGCTCGCCGCGGCCTGCGGCCCGAGCGGCGCGTCCGGGGCGGGCCCGGGCGCCTCGGGTGGCCCGGCCGCCGGGAAGCAGGTGTCCCAGGCCGTGGTCACGGTCACGCCGGGCGACGGCGCGACGAACGTGGACACCACCGGCGCGCTGCGGATAACGGCCGCGCGGGGCAGGCTGGTCCAGGTCGCGGTGCACGACTCCAAGGGCGCGCCGGTGGCGGGCCGGATATCCGCCGACGGTGGCAGCTGGGTCCCGGACACCCATCTCGCCGTCTCCACGAAGTACACGGTGGACGCCCAGGCCAAGGACGCTCAGGGGCGGGTTTCGGCCAAACACGCGTCGTTCACCACGCTGGTGCCCAAGGACAGCTTCATCGGCTACTTCACGCCGGAGGACGGCAGCACGGTCGGCGTCGGCATGGAGGTCTCGCTCGACTTCGACCGGCCGATCACCCACCAGAAGGCCGTGCAGGACGCCATCAGCGTCACCGCGTCGCCGTCGGTCCCCGTCGTCGGCCACTGGTTCGGCGACCAGCGCCTGGACTTCCGCCCCGAGCACTACTGGGCGCCGGGCACCAAGGTCACCCTCTCCCTGCGGCTGAACGGGGTGGAGGGCGCCGCGGGTGTCTACGGCGGCCAGTCCAAGGACGTGCACTTCACCATCGGCCGCAACCAGGTCAGCTACGTGGACGCGGCCACCCACACCATGCGGGTCACCCAGGACGGCCGGACGATCAAGACCATCCCGATCACCGCGGGCCAGCCCGGCAAGACCACCTACAACGGCCAGATGGTGATCAGCGAGAAGGACACGGTGACCCGGATGGACGGCCGCACCGTGGGCTTCGGCGGCGAGTACGACATCAAGGACGTGCCGCACGCCATGCGGCTGACCCAGTCCGGCACCTTCATCCACGGCAACTACTGGGCGGACACCTCGGTCTTCGGCAGCGCCAACACCAGCCACGGCTGCGTGAGCATGCACGACGTGCGCGGCGCGGGGGACCCGGGCACCCCGGCCGCCTGGTTCTTCTCCCACTCGATGATCGGCGACGTGGTGGTCGTCAGCCGGTCCCACGACCGGACGGTGGACCCGGACAACGGGCTCAACGGCTGGAACATGCCGTGGTCGGCGTGGACGGCCTCCTGACCGGCGCGTTCCCCGCCGCCTCAGCCGATCGGCCCGCCACCCCAGGCGGGCCGTTCGCGTGAACGGGCGCTAACCTGCGCCCATGACTGTTCACCTTGAGGCCGCCGACGGTGTCGGCACCATCCGTCTGGACCGTCCGCCGATGAACGCGCTGGACATCGCGACCCAGGACCGCCTGCGCGAGGTTGCCGAGGAGGCCACCCGCCGCGACGACGTGCGGGCCGTCGTCGTCTGGGGCGGGGAGAAGGTGTTCGCCGCGGGCGCGGACATCAAGGAAATGCAGCGGATGGACTACCAGGCCATGGCGGTTCGCGCCCGTGACCTGCAGGAGTCCTTCACCGCCGTGGCCCGCATCCCCAAGCCGGTGGTGGCCGCGGTCACCGGCTACGCCCTGGGCGGCGGCTGCGAGCTGGCGCTGTGCGCCGACATCCGGATCGCGGCGGAGAACGCCAAGCTGGGCCAGCCGGAGATCCTGCTCGGCCTGATCCCGGGCGCCGGCGGCACCCAGCGGCTCGCCCGGCTGGTCGGCCCGTCGAAGGCCAAGGACCTGATCTTCACCGGGCGCATGGTCACCGCGGCCGAGGCGCTGCGGATCGGCCTCGTCGACGAGGTGGTGCCCGCCGAGGAGGTCTACGAGAAGGCGCTCGCCTGGGCGCGGCGGCTGGCGGCGGGCCCGGCGCTGGCGCTGCGGGCGGCCAAGGAGGCGGTGGACGGCGGCCTGGAGACGGACCTGGAGACCGGGCTCGCGATCGAACGCGGCCTGTTCGCGGGGCTGTTCGCCACCGAGGACCGGGAGACCGGGATGCGCAGCTTCGTCGAGGAGGGCCCCGGGAAGGCGAAGTTCCGCTGACCGAGAGTGACCGGTGCCAGGTCGACGCGACCCGGTCGGGTGATCACCGATCGGGTGACGGTGGCTTAAACGGACCTTAAGGCAGCCTTAAGGCACTCTGGTGTCCCGGCCCTGACCGTGTTCAGGCGATCGTAGATCGCCGCAGGTCAGGGCCGGTGGCCATCCCCCGTATGGGTGTCCGGCATATGCCTCGGCGGATGATCGGAACCTTACGTTCCGTCAGGGGTATTCCGCCGGTTCCGGCCCCAACTGCCGTATGCGCGGCCATGATGAGAGCCATGGCGGGACGGGGAGGATCCGAGGAGTCACGGCGACCGGTCGCCACCGCGGCGGCCTGGGCGCCCACGCAGCGTGAGCACCGCGACGCCGGCGCTCTCGATCTGCTCGGCAACCCCTCGGTGGACGAGGTGCGGCTGACCTCCCGCCCGGAGTCGGCGTCCACCGCCCGCCGGCTGACCCTGTCGGTACTGCACCTGTGGGGCCTTCCCCACCTCGGCGAGGTCTGCGAACTGCTGGTCTCCGAACTCGTCGGCAACGCGGTGCGGCACACCGGGGCCCGCACCTTCGGCCTGCGGATGATGCGCCGCCGCGGCTGGATCCGCATGGAGGTGCGCGACCCGTCCCGCGCGCTGCCGTGCCTGCTGCCGGTGCGTGAACTCGACATCAGCGGGCGCGGCCTGTTCCTCGTCGACAAGCTCTCCGACCGGTGGGGCGTCGACCTGCTGCCGCGCGGCAAGACCACCTGGTTCGAACTGCGCGTCCCGGAGCGCTGACCGCGGGTGGACCGCGGGGTGGGCCGCGGAGTGGACCTGGGCACGAAGAAGCCTCCAGGCGGCCGTCGTGAGGCTGCGCGGAGGCTTCTTCGTACGCCGGGGAGCAAGGGGTGCGGTCCACGGCGCCGGTGAGTGGCCGACCCGGGTGGGGACCGGCCTTGATCACGACTCTCGCACGCGGTGCCGCAGTCAGGCAAACCGGACGAGTGTGGTGTGCCGATCACCACACGCCCGGCTCAGGACGCTCCCTGGCCGGCCGTCAGACGGGCCCGCACGGCGGCGGGGTAGCGGGCGGTGAAGACCGCCGGGACGGTGAACCCGGCGACCTGGCAGGCGACGGCGGCCGCGGTGCCGGCGCCCGTCGCGGCGCACCCCGCGAGCGCGAGCCCGGTGAGGGTGAAACTCGCCGCCCACACCGTGGTGATGACGGTGTTGATCCGCAGGAACACCGGCAGGTCCCAGTACTCCCGGGGCGTGCCGCGCCGGGCGATGCCCAGGGTGAACGGGCGGCGGACGGCCAGCGTCCCCCACGCCGTCAGCGCGAGCCATCCGAACGACAGCGCCCCGCCGTAGTGCCGCAGCGGCGAGTCCGGCAGGGCGAGGGCGATCCCGCCGAGGACGGCGAAGTACACCAGGGTGCTCGCCTCCAGGATCTGCGCGTCGGCGGGGAGGCCGGCCCGCAGGGCCAGGGCCAGCAGGACGGCGGCGGTGGCCAGTGCCGCCAGCGCCCCCCACTGCCAGCCGGCCGGCGAGACGGCGGCGAAGACGATCCACGGGATGAAGCCGCGCAGGTGGGTCATGTCCGTGATTCCCCGTTCCGGTAAGGCGGTTCGGCGCCCCTGGTGTCGTTCCGCACCATCCGCGATATTCCTGATCTGACATGTCGAAGCTAGAACCTCACGCCTTGACCTGTCAAGAGTGGAATATAGACTTGGGGCATGAGCCTGAGACACGCCCTGCTGGGGATGCTGGTGGACCGCCGCGCCAGCGGTTACGACCTGATGAAGCTCTTCGACACCTCGCTGGCCAACGTCTGGCCGGCGACGCAGAGCCAGGTCTACGGGGAGCTCGCCCGGCTGAGCGAGGCGGGCCAGGTCGAGGTCGCCGCCGAGGGCCCCCGCGGCCGCAAGGAGTACGCGCTCACCGAGAAGGGCATGGCGGAGCTGCGCCGCTGGCTGGCCGACCCCCAGCCGGAGCCGCCGCAGCGCAGCGAGATGCTGCTGCGGGTGTTCTTCCTCGGCGTCCTGAGCCGCGCGGAGGCCGCCGACTACCTCGCCCGCCAGGCCGAGTTGGCCGACCGGCGGCAGCAGGCGCTGCTGGCGCTGCGCGAGTCGGTCGACTGGGGCGACGACATGCTCTCCGTCAACGGGCGGCTCGCCCTGGAGTACGGGCTGCGCTTCCACGCCATGCAGCGCGAGTGGGCCCGCTGGGCGGCCGGCCAGGTGACGGAAACGGAAGGAGGTTCGGGGGCTTGAGGCTCAGCACTCGATGACGTTGACGGCGAGGCCGGCCGGGGCCGTGCGCCGTGCGCGGTCACGAGTCGTCGGGCAGCAGCCGGAAGGCCTTGTGCGGTGTGAGGGGGCGCACGGCGCGGAAGTCTCGACGGTCGAGGGTGAGCACGGCGTCGGTGCGGTATTCGGCGGCCATCGCGATGTTGACGGCGTCGGCGAGGTCCAGGTCGAGGCCCGCATACCGGGCCTGGACGGCTTGCGCCGCATCCAGGATCCCGCTGGTCGTCTCGGGGATCTGGAACCGGGACCGGCGGACCTGGTCGAGGAGGAAAGCGACGAGCGCCGTCCGGGCGGCGGAGCCGAACCGGGCCTTGGCCAGGTGGTCGACCTCCGCCAGGACCAACGGCGTGACGATCACGGTTCCGGCCTCGCGTAGCACGCTCTGGCAGGCGGCGGCCTCGGGAGCGCTCCGGTCGGAGGCGGCGATGATGCCGGAGGTGTCGGCGATGACGATCAACGCCTGTCGGCTCCCTTGGCCACCGCCGCGGCCACCTCGTCGCCGGTGACCGGCTCGCCGGTGCCCTCGAACGTGGGCCAGTCGAGAGGTTCGTCCCACACGCGGTTCGCCATGGCGGCGAGATGGATGCCCTCGCGGATGATCTCGGCTTCGGGGATGCCGCGACGCTGGGCGGCTTCCTTGATGAGGGCGAGGTCTTCCGGATCCGCGTAGACGTTCGTCCGCTTCATCATGTACCAACGCTAACACATGTACTACGCCTCAGCACTCGATGACGTTGACGGCGAGGCCGCCGCGCGCGGTCTCCTTGTACTTGACCTTCATGTCGGCGCCGGTCTCCTTCATGGTCTTGATGACCTTGTCGAGGGAGACGTGGTGCCGGCCGTCCCCGCGCAGCGCCATCCGGGCGGCGGTGACGGCCTTGACGGCGGCCATGCCGTTGCGCTCGATGCACGGGATCTGCACCAGGCCGCCGACCGGGTCGCAGGTCAGGCCGAGGTTGTGCTCCATGCCGATCTCGGCGGCGTTCTCCACCTGCTCGGGGGAGCCGCCGAGGACCTCGGCCAGGCCGCCGGCCGCCATCGAGCAGGCCGAGCCGACCTCGCCCTGGCAGCCCACCTCGGCGCCGGAGATGGAGGCGTTCTCCTTGAACAGCATGCCGATGCCGCCTGCCGCCAGCAGGAAGCGGAACACGCCCTCCTGGTCCGCGCCGGGGACGAAGTTGACGTAGTAGTGCAGGACGGCCGGGATGATGCCGGCCGCGCCGTTGGTGGGGGCGGTCACCACCCGCCCGCCGGCCGCGTTCTCCTCGTTGACGGCCATGGCGTACAGCGTCACCCAGTCCATCGCCCGGCCGGCCGGCTCGCCCTCGGCGCGCAGCTGGCGCGCGGAGGTGGCGGCCCGCCGGCGGACCTTCAGGCCCCCGGGCAGGATGCCCTCCCGGCTCATCCCGCGCTCCACGCACGCCCGCATCACGTCCCAGATCTCCGCCAGCCCGGCGCGTATCTCCGCGTCGGTCCGCCAGGCGCGCTCGTTCTCCAGCATCAGCGCGGAGATCGACAGGCCGGTCTCGCGGGTCAGCCGCAGCAGTTCGTCGCCGGTCCGGAACGGGTGCTTGAGCACCGTGTCGTCGAGGGTGATGCGCTTCTCTCCCACCGCGTCGTGGTCCACCACGAAGCCGCCGCCGACCGAGTAGTACGTCTTCTCCAGCAGCACCGCGCCGTCCGCGGAACGGGCCAGCAGCGTCATGCCGTTCGCGTGGTACGGCAGGGCGCGGCGGCGGTGCAGGACCAGGTCGCGGTCCGGGTCGAGGGCGATCTCGTGGGCGCCCAGCAGACTGATCCGCCCGGTCGCGCGGACGCGGGCGACCCGCTCGTCGGCGGTGTCCACGTCCACGGTGCGGGGCGAGTGGCCCTCCAGGCCCAGCAGCACGGCCTTGGGCGTGCCGTGGCCGTGGCCGGTGGCGCCCAGCGAGCCGAACAGTTCGGCGCGCACCGCGGCCGTGTGGGCGAGCAGCCCCTCGTTCTTCAGGCGCCGCACGAACATCCCCGCGGCCCGCATCGGGCCGACCGTGTGGGAGCTGGACGGGCCGATGCCGATGGAGAACAGGTCGAAGACGGAGAGGGCCACGGGGCTGACTTCCTTGTCTGCTCGCGGTGGTGTGCGGGGCGGTGCCGGGGAGGTCTCGGGGGGAACGGGGTGAAAAGGCGGGGGCGGTACCGCGCGCCGGTGCGCGGTACCGCCCCGGCGGGCCTACAGGCCCGGGTACAGCGGGTACTTCTCGGCCAGCGCGGTGACCCGGCCGCGCAGCGCCGCCGCGTCGTAGGACGGCTTGAGCGCCTCGGCGATGATGTCGGCGACCTCGCGGAAGTCCTCCGCCTGGAAGCCGCGGGTGGCCAGCGCCGGGGTGCCGATGCGCAGCCCGGAGGTGACCATCGGCGGGCGCGGGTCGTTCGGGATGGCGTTGCGGTTGACCGTGATGCCGATCTCGTGCAGCCGGTCCTCGGCCTGCTTGCCGTCCAGCTCGCTGTTGCGCAGGTCGACCAGGACGAGGTGGACGTCGGTGCCGCCGGACAGGACCGAGACGCCGGCCTCGGTGGCGTCCGGCCGCGTCAGGCGCTCGGCGAGCAGCTTGGCGCCTTCCAGGGTGCGCTGCTGGCGCTCCTTGAACTCCTCGCCGGCCGCGATCTTGAACGCCACGGCCTTGGCCGCGATCACGTGCTCCAGCGGGCCGCCCTGCTGGCCGGGGAAGACCGCGGAGTTGATCTTCTTGGCGAGCTCGGCGGTGGACAGGATGACGCCGCCGCGCGGGCCGCCCAGCGTCTTGTGGGTGGTGGTGGTCACCACGTGCGCGTGCGGCACCGGGGACGGGTGCAGCCCGGCGGCGACCAGCCCGGCGAAGTGGGCCATGTCCACCATCAGGTACGCGCCGACCTCGTCGGCGATCCGGCGGAACGCGGCGAAGTCCAGCTGCCGCGGGTACGCCGACCAGCCGGCGACGATCAGCTTGGGGCGGTGCTCCTTGGCGAGCGCCTCCACCTCGGCCATGTCGACCAGGTTGGTCTTCTCGTCCACGTGGTAGGGGACGACGTTGTAGAGCTTGCCGGAGAAGTTGATCTTCATCCCGTGGGTGAGGTGCCCGCCGTGCGCGAGGTTCAGCCCCAGGATGGTGTCGCCCGGCGAGAGCAGCGCGAACATCGCGGCGGCGTTGGCCTGCGCGCCCGAGTGCGGCTGGACGTTCGCCGCCTCGGCGCCGAACAGCTCCTTGACCCGGTCGATGGCGATCTGCTCGGCCACGTCGACGTGCTCGCAGCCGCCGTAGTAGCGGCGCCCCGGGTAACCCTCGGCGTACTTGTTGGTCAGGACGGAGCCCTGGGCCTCCATGACCGCGACCGGAGCGAAGTTCTCCGAGGCGATCATCTCCAGGGTGGACTGCTGGCGGTGCAGCTCGGCGTCGACGGCTGCCGCGATCTCGGGATCGAGCTCGTGCAGCGGGCTGTTGAGAAGCGACATCGGAATTCTTCCTGGTCGGGTCAGTCGCCGATGAAGGCGGAGTACTCGTCGGCGGTGAGCAGGTCGCCCGCTTCCTCCGACACGCGGACCTTGAACAGCCAGCCGCCCTCGAAGGGGGCGGAGTTCACCAGCGAGGGGTCGTCCACCACGTCCTGGTTGGCCTCCACGACCTCGCCGCTGACCGGCGAGTACAGGTCGCTGACCGACTTGGTCGACTCCAGCTCGCCGCAGGTGTCACCGGCGGTGACGGTGTCGCCGGGCTGGGGGAGCTGTACGTAGACCACATCGCCCAGCGCGTGGGCGGCGTGCTCGGTGATGCCCACCGTGGCCACACCGTCCTCGGCCGGGGACAGCCACTCGTGCTCCTTGCTGTAGCGCAGCTGCTCAGGGTTGCTCATGGGGGAATTCTCCTGGATGACGAGGGGTGCTCGGAAACGGGGGTTCAGCGGGTGCGGCGGTAGAACGGCAACTCGACGACCTCGTACGGCTCTCGGGTCCCGCGGATGTCCACGGCCACCCCCTCGGTGCCGGGCGCGGCGTACGCCGGGTCCACGTAGGCCATCGCGATCGGCCGGCCCAGGGTGGGGGAGGGCGCCCCGGAGGTCACCTCGCCGATCACCGTGCCGTCCGCGGTCGTCACCTGGTACCCGGCGCGGGGCACCCGGCGCCCGGCGGCGACCAGGCCGGTCAGCACGCGCGGCGGGGCCTGCTCGGCCCGGCGGGCGGCCTCCTCCAGCGCCGCGCGGCCCACGAACGGGCCCGGCTTGGCGAAGGCCACGACCCGCCCCAGACCCGCGTCGAACGGGGTGGTGGAACGGTTCAGCTCGTGCCCGTACAGCGGCATGCCCGCCTCGAGGCGCAGCGTGTCACGGCAGGCCAGGCCGCAGGGCACCAGACCGGCGTCCGCGCCCGCCGCGCTCAGCGCCTCCCACAGCTTCTCCGCGTCCGACGGGGCCACGAACAGCTCGAAGCCGTCCTCGCCGGTGTACCCGGTGCGGGCGATCAGCGCGGGCACGCCCGCCACCGTGCCGCGCAGGCCCGCGTAGTACTTCAGGCCGTCCAGGTCCGCGTCGGTCAGTGTGGCGAGGATCTCCGCGGAACGCGGCCCCTGCACGGCGAGCAGCGCGTAGGCGTCCCGGTCGTCGCGGACCGCCGCGTCGAACCCGGCCGCCCGCCCGGTGAGCGCGTCCAGCACCACCTGCGCGTTGGACGCGTTGGCGACCACCAGGAACTCCTGGTCGGCGAGCCGGTAGACGATCAGGTCGTCCAGGATCCCGCCGTCCTCGGCACAGATCATGGTGTAGCGGGCGCGGCCGGGTGTCAGGGCGGAGGGCCGGCCGACCAGCGCGTGGTCGAGGGCCTCGGCCGCCTGCGGGCCGTGCACGGTGATCTCGCCCATGTGGGAGAGGTCGAACAGCCCGGCGGCGCGGCGCACCGCGTGGTGCTCGTCACGCTCGCTGCCGTAGCGCAGCGGCATCTGCCAGCCGGCGAAGTCGGTCATCATCGCGCCGAGGGCGCGGTGCACGGCGTCCAGCGCGGTCCGGCGGCCGGCCGGGGGAACGTCGGTCATCTGGAGGGCTCCGAAGGGGGTGACAGCAGGGGCGGCCTTGCGTGGCCTCCCCATCTGTCATCGGAACCTGAGAGGTTCACCGTCTCCCCCGTCCGGGGCACGGCTTGCACCTTGGGTGGGGCGGCCCGTGGGGCGCGCCCGCTTTTCAGATCTGCCTAGACCGTGCGGTACGGGGCCTGAGAGATTCAAGGGAGGACTTGCTCCTTCGGCGCCCCGGCGCGTCAGGCGGCCGGGGACTCTCCCGCACGGGTTCGAGCGGCTGGTATGCAGTTGTCCGGTACTCCGGTCGGTCATCATTGCACGGCAGGCCGGTTCCGAGCGAGAGCGACCGGGTAAACGCTAGGGTTCCGCCAGGCGATACGCAGGGCGGCAGGTGGGGTTGGCGATGAGCATTCCGGCGCAGTACGAACCGGCCGGGTACCCGGGGCAGCACGAACCGTACGGCACGATGGCCGAGCCCGGGCTGCCGCACCCGGCACCGGAGGGCGGCTGGCCCGCCAACGAGCTGGAGGAGGTCCTCTCCGCCGCCCTCGGGGACCCGGGCGCCACCGCCCGGGTGATCGAGGTGGTGGGCCGCTCCTCGCTGTGGGTGCCGCTGCCGGACCCCGACGGGCCGGACGGCCCCACGCTCGACCTGCCCGGGATCGAACTGGCCGGCGCCCCCTATGTGCCCACCTTCAGCTCCGAGGACCAGTTCCGGCGGGCCGCGCCGGGCATGCCGTTCGGCGTGGTGCCGGCGCGGGAGTTCGCGCGGGGCCTGCCGCCGGGCGTCGGCATCGCGATCAACCCCGGCGGCTCGGTCGGCATCCCGCTCACCGCCGCCGCCGTGGCCGAGCTGTGCCGGGACGGCGCCGCCACCGGCGGCCGGGTGCGGCTGTGGGAGCCGTCGCCGGAGGAGGAACCGGTGGACTTCCTCGCCGCCGTGGCCGGGGAGTTCGCCATCACCCCGGTGGTGCTCACCGCCCGCCGCGGGCTGGCCTCCGTGGAGGGCGAGGCGCCCACCCTGTTCATCGGCGTCGAACTGGACCGCTGGCAGGAGGAGGACCGCGCCGCCGCGATGAACGCGATCGGCCGGGCGCTGGGCGTCGTCCCCGTCCCGTGGACGGTCAACCTGCTGCTCCTCGACGTCGCCCAGGACCCGCTCGGCGACTGGATGCACGACCGGGTGCGGCCCTTCTTCGCCAGGGACTGAGACCCCTCGTCGGTGCCTGGACCTAACCTGGTTTGATGACGGCGCACAGCAGGCGCCGGCAGGCGCCGGGCGAGTGGTCCGGCAGGGTTGTCTCAGGGTTGTCTTGAGGGAGAGGGCGGTCCGGCGAGTGAGCGCGGGCGGAGGCACGGGGATCACCCCGCAGGCGGGCGTGGAGGACGCGCTGCGCCAGGTGGCGCCTGGCCGCTTCGACGCGTACGAGGCACTGTTGCGGGCGCTGGGCGAGGGACAGGTGCTGATGCTCCTCTTCCACGGCACGCCCGGCTCGCCCGACGCGCAGTACGGCAACATGGACGTCGGCGGCCACGGCTACGCGCCCTGCGTGACGTCCGTCCAGGAGCTGGCCGCGAGCGGCTGGAACCGGGCGCACGAGGTGGTCGCGGGGCGGGACATCGCCACCGAGCTGTACCAGGAGCGCTGGGGCCTGTGGCTGAACCCGCACGCCCCCGGCGGCGGTGTCGGCGTGCCCTGGGCCGACCTGCGCCGGATCGCGGTCGGCCTGGACCGGGTGCCGGCCGGCCCCCTGACGATCAGCGAACCGGCCCTGCACATACCGCAGTTCTACGCGGCCCTGGCACAGCACGCCCATCTGACGGCGCCGGTGCGGTCGGTGCGCTGCGCCTGGGTGCAGCCCGCGCTCGGCGAGCCGTACCTGGCGGTCGGCCTGGACGTGTACGACACCGGCCCGGCCGCCGTCGAGGCGGTGCGGGTGATGATGGAGCAGTCGCTGCCCGCCGCGCCGGCCGGGCTGCCGGTGTCCACGGTGGCCATGGCCGACGACTTCGACCCGGTGGCGATGTGGATGCGCGTCTACGCCCGCCCGGTCTACGACCGCGACGGCTACGGCGCCGGCACCGTCCCCGGCGGGGTGAACGCCCCCACCGCGGCGATGCCCGGCGGCTGGATGCCGGCCGCGCCGACGATGCAGGCGCCCGCGCCGCCCGGCCAGGCCGGCTGGCCGCCGCGGCCGTACTGAC
>JBEHXI010000184.1:0-15351 GCA_048498775.1 Actinomycetota bacterium
GCGGCTGACCGAGAACGTCAACGAACTGGCCGGCAACCTCACCCGGCAGGTCCGCGCGATCGCCGAGGTGACCAGCGCCGTCGCCGAGGGCGACCTGACCCACTCGATCACCGTGGACGCCTCCGGCGAGGTCGCCGAACTGAAGGACAACATCAACTCCATGGTGGAGTCCCTGCGCCAGAGCACCCGCGCCACCCGGGAGCAGGACTGGCTCAAGACCAACCTGACCCGCATCACCGGGCTGATCCAGGGCCGCCGCGACCTGGCCGTCGTCGCCGAGGTCATCACGGACGAGCTCACCCCGCTGGTCGGCGCCCAGTACGGCGCCTTCTACCTCGCCGAGGACACCGACGAGGGCACCCGGCTGCGCATGATCAGCGCCTACGGCCGTCCGGAGCAGCCCCAGCGGCCCACCACCTTCCGCGTCGGCCACTCCCTGGTCGGCCAGGCGGCCCACAGCCGCCGGACCATCACCGCCGACGACCTGCGGTTCGACCACCCGGTGATCTCCTCCGGGCTGGGGCACGCCGTGCCCCGCAGCCTGGTCGTCCTGCCCGTCGTCTCCGACGCCAACGTGCTCGGCGTCATCGAACTCGCCTCGACCCGGCAGTTCGGCCAGATCCACCTGGACTTCCTGGAGCAACTGCGCGAGGCCATCGCCGTCAACGTCAACACCATCATCGCCAACGCCCGCACCGAGGAACTCCTCGGCGAGTCCCAGCGCCTCACCGGCGAGTTGCGCACCCGCTCGGAGGAACTGCAGGCACAGCAGGCCCAACTGCGGCGCTCCAACGCCGAACTGGAGGAGAAGGCGGCGCTGCTGGCCACCCAGAACCGCGACATCGAGGCGAAGAACCTCCAGATCGAGCAGGCCCGCCAGGAGCTGGAGGCCCGCGCCCACCAGCTGGCCCTCGCCTCGAAGTACAAGTCGGAGTTCCTGGCCAACATGAGCCACGAGCTGCGCACCCCGCTCAACAGCCTGCTGATCCTGGCCCAGTTGATGGCCCAGAACCCGACCGGGAACCTCACGCCGAAGCAGGTCGAGTACGCGGAAGTGATCCACTCCGCCGGCTCCGACCTGCTCCAGCTGATCAACGACATCCTCGACCTGTCGAAGGTGGAGGCCGGCCGGATGGACATCACCCCGGTCCGGTTCGCGCTGCACCACCTGCTGGAGTACCTGGACACGGCCTTCCGCCCGCTCACCGGGCAGAAGGGCCTGGAGTTCAAGGTCACCACCGCCCCCGGCGTCCCCGCCGAACTGGTCAGCGACGAGTCCAGGCTGCGCCAGGTGCTGCGGAACCTGCTGTCCAACGCGGTGAAGTTCACCGACACCGGACACGTCGAGCTGCTCATCGAGCCCGTCGACCCGGACGCCGCCGACGTGCCCGACGCGGTCCGCGGCACCGGCCCGTCCATCGCCTTCCACGTCATCGACACCGGCATCGGCATCCCCGAACACGAACTGGAGAACATCTTCGGCGCCTTCCGCCAGGCCGACGGCACCACCAGCCGCAAGTACGGCGGCACCGGCCTGGGACTGTCCATCAGCCGCGAGATCGCCTACCTGCTCGGCGGATCCGTCCACGCCCGCAGCACCCCCGGGCAGGGCAGCCGCTTCACGCTGTACCTGCCGATCGAGCACCCCGTCGCGCTCGGCGGCCGGACCCCGCCCGCCCCGCTCGGCGCCACCGGCCGCGAGGACCGCGGCGAAACGGCGCGCCGCGCACTGCCCGAGGCGCCGGGGGAGGCCCCCACCACGCCCCCGCGCCGCGTCCTGACCGTCGAGCCCCGCTCCCGCGGACTGCTGACCCTGATCGCCGAACGCGCCGCCGCCGACCTGGCCGCGGCCGGCCACCCCCTCCAGGTGGACACCGCCACCGACCTGGAGCAGGCGGCGGCCATGCTCACCGGCCAGGGCGCCGACTGCGTCGTGCTGGACTACGACCTGCCCGGCGAGGAGGCCGCCGACCTGCTCCACATCCTCGACGCCGAGCCCGCCCTGCGGGAGGTGCCCCTCCTCGCCTACCGCGGCCATCCGCTCCCCGCCGACCAGGAGAACAGGCTGCGGGCCCGCGCCGGCCGGCACCCGCTGTCCGTGCTGACCAGCCTCGACGCGCTCCACGACCGCATCCGGCGGTATGTCGCCGCCGGACGGCCCGCCCCGGCCGCACCCCGCCGGCAGACACCGCAGGAGGCCGCCCGGCCGGAGGCCGACGACCGGCTGGCCGGCCGCACCGCCCTGATCGTCGACGACGACCCCCGCAACGTCTTCGCCCTCACCGGCATCCTCGACCTGCGGGGCATGCGCGTCCTCCACGCCGAGAACGGCCGCCAGGCCCTGGAGACCCTCGCCGGCGAGGCCGGCATCGACCTGGTCCTGATGGACGTGATGATGCCCGAGATGGACGGCTACGCGGCCATCGCCACCATCCGCGAGATGCCCGGCTACGCCCACCTGCCCATCGTCGCCGTCACCGCCAAGGCCATGCCCGGCGACCGGGAGAAGTGCCTGGCCGCCGGGGCCGACGACTACATCACCAAACCCGTCGACACCGAGGTACTGCTGCAGTGCATGCACCGCCTGCTGGACCGGTGAGAGCCACCCCGGCCCCGGGGACGCCGCGGACCGCCCGGACCGCGGCGCCGCTCACGCCGACGCGCGGCACCGTGAGCCCGCCATGACCGGAAACGACACCCAGGCGGTCGTCCACGCCGTGCTCGGCGAGGCCCTCGCCCCCACCGGCGCCACCGCCGCGGCCGTCTGGGCGGCGGCCCGCGACGGCTCGCTCACCCTGGCCGCGCAGGAGGGCTTCGGGGCCGCCGAGGCCGCCCACTGGCGCCGGGTGCCGCCCGCCGTGGGCACCTGGGCCCAGCGCGCCCTCGCCGAGGACCGCACCCTGTGGATCGCCGAACCCGGCGACGTCCCGCCCCCCACCATCGGCCGCGGCACCGGCGGCCGGCGCGCGATCCTGCCCGCCCGGGCCCGCGGGCGGCGCGTCGGCGCCCTGGAGATCCGCTGGCCCCCGGCGGCGGACCCCGGCCCGGAACCCACCCCCGCGCTGCGCAGGCAGCTCGAGGCCCTCGCCGACCTGTGCGCGGTCACCCTCGGCGACACCGCCGGCACCCCCACCGGGCCCCCCGCCGTCTGGCTCACCGGCATGGTCGACGGGCTGCTGGACTCCGCCATGCTGCTGGTGCCGCTGCGCGACGCCCAGGGCCAGGTCACCGACTTCCTGATCGAATACACCAACGAGCACTTCACCGATCCCGCCGGCCGCCCGCGCGGTGCGCTGACCGGGCTGCCGCTGACGCAGGCGTATCCCGCGTTCGCCGCCCCCGGCGGCCTCGGTGAGCGGATCCGGCACGTCCACGCCACCGGGGAGCCGCAGCGCACCGAGACGGCCCTGCCGAACGCCCCGGCCGACGCCACCGCGTCCGTGGGGCTGAGCCGGTTCGGGGACGCCGTCCTGGTCACCTGGCGGCTGAGGAGGCACGACACCGGGCTCACCGAGCTGCTCCGGCACACCCAGCGCCTGAGCGGCATCGGCGCCTTCGAGGAGAACCTGACCACCGGCGAGATCACCTGGAGCGAGCAGCTGTACGCGCTCCACGGCCGGCCGGCGGGATCGGCCCCCTTCCCGCTGCACCAGCTCGGCGCCCACGTCCACCCCGACGACACCCACGCCGTACGCCGTTTCCTGCGGACCGTGCTGCGCGGCAAGGAGGACAGCGCCGCCACCTTCCGGCTGCAACGCGCGGACGGAGTGGTCAGGCACGTGCGGGTGGTCGCCGAGCCGGTCTGTGACGACGCCGGCGCCCTGGTCGCGGTCCGCGGGGCCTACCAGGACGTCTCCTCGCAGCACTGGACCCAGGTGGCCCTGGCCGCCACCCGGGACCGGCTGGCCGGCGCGGAGCAGCAGGCCGCCGAGAACGACCGGCTCACCCGGCAGCTCCAGCAGGCGATCATGCCCTTCGCCTACCAGCCCGTCCACACCGCCGACGTCCGGGTCGCGGTGCGCTACCGCCCCGCCGAGGAGGACAGCCGCGTCGGCGGCGACTGGTACGACGCCGTGCTGCTGCCCGGCAAACAGGTCCTCATCGCGGTCGGCGACGTGGCCGGGCACGGCATCGCCGCCGCCAACGGCATGGTGCTGCTGCGCAACGCCCTGCGCGGACTGGCCGTCACCGGGGCCGGCCCGGGGCAGTGGCTGTCCTGGCTGAACGCCGTCGCCTACGGCATGACGGAGAACGTGACGGCCACCGTCGTGTGCGGCCTGTTCGACCCGGCCGCCCGGACCCTGTGCTGGGCCCGGGCCGGACACCATCCGCCGGTCCTGGTCCGCCGGGGCACCGCGGAACCCGTGCCGGTGCCGCACGGGCTCCTGCTGGGAGCCGTCGCCGACACCTCGTACGAGGAGCGCCGGCTGACCCTGGAACCGCACGACACCCTGCTGATGTTCACCGACGGCCTGATCGAACGGCGTGACCTCGGCGTCGAGGAGGCGCTCCAGCAGTTCCTGACCGTCGCCAGCCGTCCCGTCGACGATCTCGACGCCTTCCTCGACCACCTGCTGGACGAGGCCGGCGCGGACACCGACGACGACACCTGCCTGATCGGCATCCAGCCGATGTGACGCCGAAGGGGGCCGTGGACCCGGACGGCGGGGCCGTGCGCGGCCAACCCGCCCGGCGCGCGTCGCCAAGACCCGGTCGCCGACCTGCCGCACCACCGCCGGGTCGTGCGCGATGAAGACCAGGGACAGCTCCGGGTCGCGCCGCACTCGCGCGGCAGCCCACCGCATGGGGCCCGGAGACGGATCCTGGGAGTCCGACTGCAACTGCCGCCGCGCCGGGGCGGTTCGTACTTGCTCTGTGGCCGGCCTACCGGCCGGCGGCGTCCGGCCGGCCCTGCCTCCACTGATCCGTCGTCATCCGCCAGACGACGTCGATCCCCGCCTCACCCGGGGCGGCGGGCCCTTCGGGCGTAGGGACACGTCCGACCTCGGTGAAGCCCAGGCGGCGCGGGACGGCTCCGCTGGCGCGGTTGGCGGCGTCGTGATGGATCTCGACGCGGTCGATGCCCGTCAGTCGGAAGCCCTGGTCGGTCAGGGCCGCGGCGGCCATCGTGGCCAGGCCCCGTCCGGTCCACCCGGGGTGGAGCCAGTAGCCGATCTCGAGTCCGCCCGCACCGATGCGGCGATGCAGGCCGCAACTGCCGATCACCGTGTCGTCCACGGTGATCGCGTAGCCGAAGGCCTGCCCGCTGTCCCACTCCCGCTGGCTGCGGGCGAGGAAATCGGCCAGGTGCTGTCGGTCGGCGCCGGCCGCCCAGGGCATCCACGGCACCAGATGGTCCTTGGACTCGCGGACGGCCCGGTCCAGCGCGTCGAGATCGCTCACGCGCCACCGGCGCAGTGCGACCTGGTCACACGTCAGGTGTTCGGCGGGCTGCTCCATGCACCGGATGCTCCCGCGCCGCGGCGGAACTCGGCAACGCGTTATCGGCGCGGGCGATCCGCGGGGCGGAACCGGCACCCGGTCACCGGTCGTCCCCGGAGGCGTAACACCACCCGGACCACGAGAACCGCAACGTACCAGGGGCCATGGGGGACGTCATCACAGCCTGGCGGACGCGGCCTTCCCACGGACAGGATGAGCCAATGAACGATCGCCCCCCGCGGGCTGCCCTGCACCCGGTGCGCGGCGCGTCCCGCTGCGCCATCGCCACCCTTCTGCTGGCCGGAGCGGCCTGGGTGGCGCGGGCCGTGTGGCAGATGCGGCTCGCCGCCGCGGGGATGCCGACGTCCGGGCCACCCGACCAGGGCGACGGCCGCCACCGCCCGCTGACCGGGCTGGAGAACGGCTACCACGTCGTCAGTCTCCTGGGCGACGCGGCCACCGTGCTCTGCGCGATCGCGTTCCTCGCCTGGCTGTGGCAGGTCCGGGACAACGCCCGTCTGCTGTCGGGCCGGCGGCCGCGCTACGCCTGGCCGTGGGTGTACGTGGGCTGGGTGCTGCCCATCGCGAACCTGTGGGTGCCCCGCGGGATCATCGCGGACATCCACCAGGCAAGTGCCCCCGGGCAGCGGCTGCCGCGCGCCGTCAACTGGTGGTGGGGACTGTGGCTGGTCGGGACCCTCAGCGGGACGGGGCTGATGTACACCGGCAGCACGGACCGCGTCATCGCCCGTGCCTACACCGGCCTGCCGTACCTGCTGGTGGCCGACGCCGCCGTGGTGGGCGCGGCGGTGGCGGGCGCCCTCGTCGTCCGGGCCCTCACCGCGGTGCAGCAGCCGCGCATCTGACGGCTCCCGACGGCTCCGGCGGGCTCAGCCGCGCGCGAGGCCGGGCGGAAGAAGGCCCAGCGGGCCGCCGTTGCCCAGGTGGAGCCCTCGGCCGTGAACGGCTGTCAGGGCGAGATCGTCGGCCACGGCGGACAGCGGTTGGTGCGGCCCGCCCGGGGGGCTGGCCGCGGTGACGGCGGGCGCCGCCCCCGTGGGAGGACGGGGCGTCGTGGCGTGCGCGGCCCCCGCGTGGGTGCCGCCGACCGGCGGGGTGGCGGGACTGGCGGGCAGCGCGCGCGGTTCGGCGGGCCGGCCCAGCGCCGAGGTCACCGGGTGCCGGCCGGCACCTGACGGCCCGTGCGACGACTGCTGGCTGACCACCAGCGTCAGGGTCACGATGGCACCGGTGGCCGAGAGTACGGCGGCACCCATCACGCCGGGACTGCGGCGGCGCACCCGGGTGGCGCGGTGCCGCCTGCGGACGATCTCCCCGGCGATGACCCTGGGTCGCACGGCCGTGGGCTCCTCGGCGTCCGGGGCCGCGCCGGAGCCGGTGCCGGGCCCGGGGAACACCCGCGTGGGATCGAGCACGCGAGCGGTCGTCCGGTCCGGCGCGGGCCGGAACGGACGGAATCCCGAGCTGCTCATACGCTCACCTCCGGTCGCCTGTCGTCCAGGAGCCGGCCGGCACACGGCGCCGCCCGGCGCTGTGCGCGCCGGGACGCCAGGGACGGCCGTACGGGGAACGGGAACGGGGCCGCGCCGGTTCAACGCGGCGCCGAAATCCACCGGTCACGGTGCGGCACGTGGGCGATCGCCTGCCGTTCCGGTGCCTTTCGGGCCCCTGGAGCGGCAGGCGACGCCCGTGGATCAGTGGCCGTACCCGATCGACGTGATCTCCGACTGGACGGAGTTGTCCGCGGCGTCGGACGGGATGCCGGCGGTCATGACGCCCTCGAAGAACGAGCCGACGGAGCCGTTGCTGTTGTCGCCGCCGGTGCCGAGCACGATGGCGCCCTCCTGGTGCATGGGCGAGTAGCCGGTGGCGCTCGGTTCGGCTCCGGAGTAGGTGGTCGTCAGGCCGCCGGACTGGGCGTTGCCCCACTTCAGCGCGAAGTGGTTCTGCCCGTTGTTCTTCAGCAACGTCGTCACGTAGGGCAGCGGTTCACCGGTGTTGGCGGAGTCCTTGCTGCCGCCGCTGTCCGACTGGAACAGGCCGTTCTCCATGTCGGCCTGCACCCAGGGGCCTTGGCCGTAGCACGGCGTGAACCAGCACTCGGTGCCGAAGTTGATCGCGTCCATGTGGCCGTTGCCGTTGTCGCGGTTGTTGGTCTCGGCGTTGCCGTAGTCGAAGCAGCAGGCGCCGTTGACGTGGGTTCCCGAGGCGACCATGTACATCCCCTCCGGCTGCCCGTTGACGGCGACGCCGGAGGTTGCGTCGTCCCGGTAGCCGTTGCCCGCGTTGATGTACAGGCCGTAGACGTGGTGGCCGCCGACCGTCAGGGGCAGGGCCGCCGCGTTGGAGCCGGTGTCGGCCTGGCCCGCGCCTCCGGCGCCCTCGATGGTCAGGTCGTTGTGGCGCGCCGACTGGTCGTAGATCCTGGTGATGGTGCAGCTGGTGCCCGCGCAGAAGCCGTCCTGGGCGGCGGCGTTGGCGTAGCCGCCGGCGGTCAGCACCCCGATGGTCGACGTGTGGCCGTCAGAGGCGCGTTTGACCTGGTAGAGCGGGCCGTTGTAGGCGCTGTACAGGGCGCGGACGGTGCTGTGGGCGGCGACGCACGGGGTGCCGGCGGACGCGTAGATGTCGCACGGGAGCGAGCCGGCGGCCTGGGCGGTGCTGCCCAGGCCCACCAGCGTGCCGATGAGCAGGCCGAGGGCGGCCAGCGCGGACAGCAGCACGCCGGTGGGCGGTCGTAAGCGAGGGATCATGGTCAGGCCTCTCTCGTCAGGGGTGCCGGTGAGGCGGGGCGGCCGCGCGGTGGCACCGGCGTCTGGGAGCGCTCCCAAGGTGGCGCGCGTACCAGGGTGCGTGCCCGGTGCGAGTGGTGCCGCGTGGTGCGAGTGCGGGGGAGCCCCAAGGCTGTTCGGAATGTCGAACGTTGTTCGGTGTGGCGGCTCCAAGGGAACATAGGGCCGCGCTCTCGTGACCGTCAACCCCGCCCGCGGCGGCTCCGAGGTGCCTTTTCCGTCAACTCGGGGGCCGACCGCACAGGCGCCGCACGCCCGTTGGTCCGCGCGTACCTCATCCGGCCGGCTTCCGGGCGTAGTCGAGCACCTTCTCGCCGAGCAGCCCCTCCATCTCGTCCAGGACGACCAGCGCCTCCCGGGAGACCTCGGCGGGCTTGCGGCCCGCCATCATCTCGCGGGCGATGAGCGCGTGGAGGGTGCTGGCGATCCAGGACAGCTGCCCGGCCACCAGATCCGGCAACGGGTCGTCCGGTGCGCCGGCGGTCTCCTCCCGCAGGGTCGCGGCGAGATGGGCGAGGGCCTCCTGCTGCATGAACCACAGGCGGGACTTGAGGCTGTCGGCTTCGTCGATCACGCGCATGAACCGGTCGTACCCCTCGGCCAGGCCGACCTTGGGCGACACCGACTCCACGTCCTCGCGCAGCTCCCGCAGCACGGCCTCGGCGGCGGACTCCCCGGGACCGCGGCCGCGCACATGGCGCGAGAGGCGCTCGACGACGCCGCGGCTGCGGTCCAGGAAGAGATCCTCCTTGGCCGGGAAGTAGTTGTAGACCGTGTTGACGGACACGTCGGCCGCCTTGGCCACATCGGCGATCGTCACCGCGGCGAAGCCGTGCTCGATGAACAGCCCGGTCGCCACATCCGAGATGTGCTGCCGGGTCTGCCGCTTCTTCCGCTCCCTGAGTCCCTCGGCCATGGGTCCATCCTAGCTTCGCTGGTGACTCTGAAAACTTTAAGTCATTGCAAGTTTGCTATGGATCTGGTTTTCTTGCGCCATGACCGTCATCAGCACCTCCGGGCTGGCCCGGACCTACCGGACGAAGCGCGGCCTCGTCCACGCCGTGCGCGGCATCGACCTCGTCGTCCACCCCGGTGAGATCGTGGGCTTACTCGGCCCCAACGGCGCGGGCAAGAGCACCACCCTGCGGATGCTCACCACGCTTCTGGCCCCCACCGCGGGCGCGGCGACCGTCGCCGGATGCGACCTGGCACGCGACCCGGCGGGCGTCAGGAGGAGGACCGGCTACGTCGCCCAGTCCGGCGGCGTCGACCCCGGCATCACCGTTCGCGAGGAACTCGTCACCCAGGGCCGCCTCTACCGCCTGTCCAGGGTCCAGGCCGCCACCCGCGCCGGGGAACTCGCCGCCGACCTCGGCCTGCACGGACTCCTGGAACGCCCCTGCGCCGCCCTGTCGGGCGGGCAGCGCCGGCGGCTGGACATCGCCCTCGGCCTGGTCCACCGTCCCGAGGTGCTCTTCCTCGACGAACCCACCACCGGACTCGACCCCGGCAGCCGCGCCGACGTATGGGACCTGATCCGCCGGCTCAACCGCGAGAACGGTACGACGGTCGTCCTGACCACCCACTACCTGGACGAGGCCGACGCCCTCGCCGACCGCCTCGTCGTCATCGACCACGGCGCGCTGGTGGCCGACGGCACGCCACGGGACCTGAAGGCCCGTTACGCCGGCTCACCCGACGCCGGCCTCCAGGACGCCTTCCTCGCCATCACCGGGCGGGAGGCGGACACCCCCGCCGCTCCCGCCCCCCTCGCCGTCTAGGAGACGAGATGCCCGACGTCCTCTCCGACACCGCCGTGGTCTTCGGCCGCTACGCCCGGCAGGCCCTGCGCTCGAAGGCACAGCTGCTCTTCGGCGTCCTGACACCGCTGCTCTACCTGCTCTTCTACGGCCCGCTGCTGACGCGGCTGCCGCTGTCGGCGCGGGGGAGTTCCTGGCAGGTCCTGGTCCCCGGACTCCTCCTCCAACTGGCCCTGTTCGGATCGGCCTTCTGCGGCTTCGCCGTCATCCTCGAAAAGCGCGCCGGGGTCATCGAACGCATGCGGGTGACGCCGGTCAGCCGTCCGGCCCTGCTCCTGGGCCGGGTGCTGCGCGACGCACTGCTCCTGCTCTTCCAGTCGGTGCTGCTCATCGCGGCCGCCCTCGCCATGGGCCTTCGGGCCCCGGTGGCGGGCGTGCTGATCGGGTTCGCCTTCGTCGTGGTGCTGACGATCTCGCTGGCCTCCCTGTCGTACGCGCTGGGCCTGAAGGTCGGCACCCCGCAGGGCTTCGGGCCCGTCATCAACGCGATCACCATGCCGTCGATGCTGCTGTCCGGCCTGATGCTGCCCATGGCGCTGGCACCGGCCTGGCTGGACGTGCTCTCGCACCTGGTGCCGCTCCGCTACCTGGTCGACGCCGTGCGGGCCGCCTTCGTCGGCGCGTACGGCGGCAGGGCCATGCTGGACGGGGTGCTCGCGGCGGCCGGACTCGCCGCCGCCTCACTCACCCTCGGCGCGCGGCTGTTCCGGAAGGCGGGGGCATGAACGCCCTCGACGCCCTCCACTCCAGGGCACCCACCCCACGCCGATCGGACAGAACAGTGCAGAAGACGACCATGCCCCGCCCTGTTCCGCCTACATTTGGTCTGTGGACGATACGTCGCGTGAAGCCTTCCCGTCAGGTGATGTCAACCCGCTGCGGCAGCTCACCCTGGAGCAGCTGCGACGGCGTACGAGCGCGAAGTGGCGGGCCTACCCCGAGGACGTGCTGCCGCTGTGGGTGGCCGAGATGGACGTCCTGCCGGCCGAGCCGGTCGCGCGGGCGCTGACGGACGCGGTGGCGCTTGGCGACACGGGCTACCCGGTCGGGACGGCGTACGCCGAGGCGCTGGCCGAGTTCGCCCGCAAGCGGTGGGGCTGGGACGGGGTCGCCGTGGAGCGCACCGCCATCGTGCCCGACGTGATGCTGGGCGTCGTCGAGATGCTCAAGCTGGTCTCCGGGCCCGCCGACCCCGTCGTCGTCAACTGCCCCGTCTACCCGCCGTTCTACCAGTTCGTCGGGAGCATGGGCCGGCCGGTCGTCGAAGCGCCGCTCGCCGCGGACGGGCGGATCGACCTCACCGCGCTGGAGGACGCGTTCCGGCAGGCCGCCCGGCACGCGGACCGGCCGGTGTACCTGCTGTGCAGCCCGCACAACCCGACCGGGGCCGTGCACACGGCCGCCGAGCTGAGCGCCATCGCGCGCCTGGCGGGCAGGTACGGCGTGCGGGTGGTGGTGGACGAGATCCACGCCCCGATCGTGGGCGCCGGCGCGTCGTTCGTGCCCTACCTGAGCGTGCCCGGCGGGGAGAGCGGGCTGTCGCTGATGTCGGCGTCCAAGGGGTGGAACCTGGCCGGTCTCAAGGCCGCCCTCGCCATCGCCGGCCCCGACGCGGCCGACGACCTGGCCCGCCTCCCCGAAGAGGTCAGCCACGGCCCCAGCCACCTCGGCATCATCGCCCACACCGCGGCCCTGCGCGACGGCGGCGACTGGCTCGACGCCGTGCTGTCCGGCCTCGACGACAACCGTCGTCTGCTGGCCGGCCTGCTGGCCGAGCAACTGCCCGCCGTCCGCTGCACGCCCGCGCAGGGCACCTACCTGGCGTGGCTGGACTGCCGTGGTCTGGGCCTGGGAGACGACCCGGCCGATGTCTTCCTCCGGCGCGGCCGCGTCGCCCTGAACTCCGGAATCCCGTTCGGCACCGGTGGCGCGGGCTTCGTCCGGATGAACCTGGCCACCTCACCGGAGATCATCACCGAGGCGGTCCGGCGCATGGCCGCCGCCCTTCCCTGACCGCGCCGTTCCGCCCGGAAGCCCCCGCTGCCCGGCGGCCGGCCGCCGGGCCGGAGGTGCGATCGGCAGCGTGGCCCTACCCCGCGCCCGACCGTCGGGCGCCCGTGCACAGTGGGAGCGAGGTACCCGTGAGGCTCATTGCGCTCGAGGAGCATTTCCTTCCCTCCGAGCACGTCGCGGAGGTGGCCGCCACTTACGGGCTGGTGCCCGGCACCGCCGGCCCGCTGGCGGATCTCGGCGCCGGACGGATCGCGGTGATGGATGCGGCGGGCATCGACGTGCAGGTGCTGTCGGTGGTCGCCCCGGCCGCCCAGGAGGCGCCCCCGGCGCAGGCGGTGACGCTGGCCCGGGCGCTCAACGACCGGGCGGCCGAGGCGGTCCGGCAGTACCCGGAGCGGTTCCGCGCCCTGGCGAGCCTGCCGATGACGGATCCGCCCGCCGCCGCCGCGGAGGCCGAGCGTGCCGTGCGCGACCTCGGCTTCTGCGGGGTCATGGTCAACGGGCATACCGGTGGCCGGTTCCTGGACGGCGCCGAGTTCGAGCCCGTGCTCGCCGCGGTGGAGGAACTGGGAGTCCCGGTGTACCTGCACCCCACCTATCCACCGGCCGCCGTCGCACAGGCCTACGGCGCCGGACTCGACGAGCGGGCCGCGGCCGCCCTGATGACCGCGGGATGGGGATGGCATGCCGAGACCGGGATGCACGTGCTGCGCATGGTGCTGGGCGGAGTGTTCGACCGGCATCCGTCCCTGCGGGTCGTGGTCGGACACATGGGGGAGAACCTGCCGTTCTCCCTGATGCGGGCCGACGCCGTGCTCAGCCCCTGCCGCCCGGAGCACGAGTCCGTCGCGGACACGGTGCGCTCGCACCTGTACCTCACGATCAGCGGATACACCACGGTCCCGCCCCTGCAGTGCGCCCTCGCGGTGTTCGGCGCCGACCGGCTGATGTTCTCCACCGACTACCCGTTCGGCGACCCGGCCCGGCATGCCGCGTTCCTCGAGAGCGCCCCGCTGAGCCCCGAGGACCGGGAGAAGATCGCCCACGGCACCGCCGAGCGGCTGTTCGGCCTCTGAGTTCCCTTCGCCCTCGTCAGGCCGGGAACACCGATGCCGGTCCGGCAACGCCTGTCCAGGCGGCGTCCGGCACGTTCTAGTGCCGCATCAAGCAACGTTCGCCCTGTCGACGACGGCGCGTAGGCGCCTGTCGTCGGCGTGGCGGTTCCGCCAGATGATGTAGCGGCGGATCATGCTGACCTGCTCCTTGTGGCCGGCGTGATCTGTGCCGTCGAGGGTGAAGTAGCGCAGGGCGGCGAACAGGTGCCGGATCCCGCCGTAGCGGTTGTAGGTCGCCCGCCGCCTGCGGCATGGTTCGCGGCTGGTGTCCTTGTGCTTGCCGCCGCGTTCGGCCTACTGCCGGCCCGGGTGGGGCGTCAGGTTCAGGGGACCGAACTCGTCCATGCAGAAAATGACGTCGGGCTCGCCGTCCTCGGGTACGACCTCGCCGTCGGCGATCGCGTAGAGGTGCTCGACGCGGGCCTTCTTGGCCGCGTAGTCCGGATCGCGGTAGTTCTTCCAGGTCTTCAGGCGTTGAAAGGAGACGCCTTCCGCGCGGAGCAGGATGCGCAGGCCCTCGTGGCTGATGTCGTCGACCACCCCCTCGGCGACCAGGAAGTCCGCCAGCTTGGTCAGACTCCAGGTCGAGAACGGCAGGTCGTGCTCGGTGGGCTTGGACTTGGCAATCTTCTTGATCGCACGGCGCTCGGGCAGCGTGAACGTCTTGGGCCGGCCACCGGAGTACTTCGGATACGGCGAGTCGAAGCCGTCGGCGTTGAAGTTGTGGATCACGTCTCTGACCCGGTCGGCACTGGTGAACGTCACCTGGGCGATCCTCGTCACCGGTATGCCCTGCGCAGACAGCAGCACCATCTGGGCCAGCCGCCAGGTCACCACCGACCCTGTGCCTCTGCGGATGATCCGCAGCAGCCGTCGGCCCTCGTCGTCATCGGTCTCCCGAACCTGAACTCCGCCGGCCACGCCGCCGGTGTTCGCTGAACGCGCCGATCGAGAACGGATCCCGATCGGCGCGTCGCGGACTGCAGGCGTATCTGTCAGCCGAGGTGCCGGGTGAAGAACCGTAGCGTGCTGTCCAGTTCGAATGCCGGGATCTCCCCGTGCTTGCCAGGGTTGGCGTGCAGGGTCTTCTCGGCTGAGGCCAAGGCGTCGAACAGCGCCAAGCCGTGGGCCCGCGGCACCCGCTCATCGTCCCACTGCACCAGGAACTCCACCGGGACCGTGATCCGCGCGGCGGCCTCCGCTGATGCCAACGCCCCGCCCAACCCCAGCACCGCCGCGCGGACCCGGGGTTCGTCGGCAACGAACGGAACGCCGAGTCCGCACCCCAACGACACCCCCCAATAGCCCACCGGACCAACGCCGACGTAGTCGAGATCCTGGACCCCGTCCAGAACCGCCTGCCATTCCGGGACGGTCTGGCGAGCCACGAGTGCCTGGAAACCGGCGACCAGCGGAGCCAGCTCCTCCCCGGCAGCCACGCGAGCCTGGTTCTCGGTCGCGATCCGGTTGTACTCCTCATCCACCGGTCGGTCGCCATGGCCGGGCACGTCCACCGCCACCACCGCGAAGCCACACTCCGCCACGAATCGGCGCGCACGGGCCACGATGCCGGGAGCCTTCTTGTGCTGGCCTCCGCCGTGTCCCATCAGGACGAGGGGCCGAGTACCGGCGGCACCTTCTGGCGTCCACAGCACGCCGGGAATCTCACCGAGCGTAAAGAGCTGTTCGCAGACGCCGTCGGACGACGTCTCAGAGCTGAAGCGCATAGCGTTTCAAGCCTTTCGGGATGCCTTCTGCGGGCACTCCCTAGGCCATGCAAGAGAGGGAGCCCCGACCTGTCACAGCGTTGATCGGTCTCACCTCCTCGGTTCGCAGCAGCGCACAGCAACGCAAAAAGTACCACGGAGGGCTCACCAACGTCTGTGCGAGGTCGCCGACAGGGCGAACGTTGCCTGACGCGGCACCAGATGATCAATTCCAAGGGATGCCTGCGGAGGGTGCAGGGGTGGGCGGCGGCCGAAGCCACCGCGAGACGGTCAGGCGGCGGGCTGCCGGCGTGGTCGTCGAGCTGGCAGCGGGCGGTCAGGCGTCAGGGTCGACTTCGGGGTGCGTGAACCGCACGGGCTTGCCCAGCGACCGGGCGTAGGCGATTTCGGCTCGGGTGCTGTCTCCGATGTAGTCGCCGAC
>JBEHXI010000185.1:0-15264 GCA_048498775.1 Actinomycetota bacterium
CCGCTGTTCGGCGACAGGCATGGCCGGGCTGACGAGACCATGAGTCCGCATCGGCCGGTATCAGCCGCGTCATGTCCCCTTCGGAGGAGAGGTGGGCGCGGTGGGCGAGGAGGCGGTCAGCCGGCCGCGGACGTGCGCGAGGGGGAGGCCGCGGCTTCGTGTGTGGCGGCCCAGGAGGCGAGCAGGCGGCGGTGTAACCCGCAGCTCGATCGACACCGTCAAGGGCCCCACCGACTGGTTCACCGGTGACGTCTACATCGACGCCGTCGCCGCGGCCCCGGCCCCGTCCCGGGTCACCGCGTCCCTGATGCACTCCATGCCCGGCGCCCGCACCCGCTGGCACCGTCATCCGCTGGGGCAGACCGTCTTCGTCACCGAAGGCATCGGCCTGTGCCAGCGCCGCGGCGGACCGGTGGAAGTCATCCGGCCCGGCGACCGCGTCCTGTTCGAGGCCGGCGAAGAGCACTGGCACGGCGCCGCGCCGAACCGGCTGATGGTCCACGTGGCCATCAACGAGGGCGACGACGACCACGACGTCGTGCACTGGCTGAACCCCGTCACCGACGAGGAGTACGCCGCGGCCCCGGCCACCGGCTGATCCGGCGCCGGGCCGCCACACCCGCAGCGCGGCCCCCTCGGACCGCGGTACGCACGGTCTGGTGGCCCGACCGGCACAACGGATCAGCGCGTGGGACGGTACGTCGCGATGATGACTCCGCTGCTGGTCGGCCGGGCGCTCACCAACTGCAACTTCTTCAGCGGGGCGTCGTCGGCGAAGAGCTTCCTGCGGCCCTCACCGGCCACCACCGGGTGAATCAGCAGGACCAGTTCGTCCAGCAGGTCCTGCTCCAGCAGCGAACGCACCAGCGTCGGGCTGCCTGCGACGGTGATGTCCTTGCCCTCGCCCGCCTTGAGCTCTCCGATCGCGGCCGCCAGGTCGCCGTCGACGAGCGTGCTGTTCGCCCAGTCCTCGACGCTGTCCAGCGTGGAGGAGACGACGTACTTGGGCGACTCGTTGATCCACTTGGCGAAGCCGGCGTCCTCGCCGCTGGTCACCGTCGGCCAGTAGCCGGCCCACTCGGTGAAGGTCACCCGGCCCAGCAGAATCGTGTCGGCCGTCTCCAGCGTTTCCCCCAGCGCCGCGCCCATCTCCTCGTCGAACGTGAACTGCCACTCGTTCGGTGATTGGACGACACCGTCGAGCGAGACGAACAGACCCGAAACGACCTTGCGCATGATTCCTCCGTGATCAGTCGGGGTCGCCGGTCGGTCCCGGCCGGGATGAGTCGGCCCCGTCGGCGATGCCAGGAAGGTTATGCGGGCTCCGGGGATGAGGGCTTGTACAGAAGCGACAGCGGTTTCGCCCGGTCCGGAGCGCTGAGCTGAGTGGCGGTTCGGCCGATGTACCGGTTCAAGGATCGTGCCAGGTGCGGCTGGTCGAAGTAGCCCAGCCGGTGGGCGACGTCCTTGGCCGGCATGCCCTCCTGGAGCAGTACCGCCGCCTGGCGGGCACGGTGGATCTGTCGGATGGCGCCCCGTGTCAAACCCGTCGCCGCGACGAAGCGCCGCTGGAGGGTGCGTTCGCAGACATCGAGGGTGGCGCCGCCGAGCACGGCCGGCACGATCGGGTCGCAGTCCACGATGCCCTCACGCACCAGGCGCCGTACGAACCACTCCGCGTTGTCGTAATCGGGCACATGCCAGGCGGAGCCCTTCAGCCAGACGGAGCGCCGGGTCACGTCGGGGATCTCCGCGGCAGCGCCCACCAGCCGGCTGATCGGCACATGCGGCATCGAGGTGCCGAGGGCGAAGCTGATCCCGAAGAACGTGGCGTCCTTGGGGACGGGAGCCGGGCAGGCCTTGGGCTCCGGGCCCAGCACGGCCGCCTGGACGCGCCCGTCGTGCTCCCAGAAGACGAGTTCCCAGTGCGACGTCGCGATCGACGTCATCCAGCGCACGCCGTCGCTGCGGCTGCGCCATACCCGTTCGATGTACGGCAGCTCCGACGACCGGCTCTCGATCTCCAGAGCCAACCGGATCACCTCCCGCTCACCGCTGCCGGAACCGCCAGTGTGGCACGCCACCCGGACAGTCACGACGCATGCGGATACGCGCGGGAGAACCACCGCGGTTCGCGCGGAGCACGGCCAGTGGCCCGATGCCCGCTGTGTGGTCCGGGCTACCTCCATCCCGTACCGGCTGACCGGAAGGGCGAGGGCCTCGGCCAGGCGGAACCCGTCGACGCGACCTGATCCCACCGCACGCGTGGCCGAGGAGCACCTCACCCGGACCACAACGCCTCGACGGGGTGGCGAGACCCCGACCCTGGGACCGCTCATTCGTGGGTGGCCAGGAGTCCCAGGTCCTCTGGCCGAAAGCGCCGGTGCCGGCGCTGTGCGAAACCGTGGTTCCGAGGCCACGCATCGCTGGTGACCGCGACATACAGGGTCACGTCACCTTCGGGGCTCCGGCGACCTGAAGGGCATCGCGCCATCGCCCAGGCGCTGCGCGCCCTCCGGGACCGGCGGGCGGCCGGTCATGCACGGGTCATGCCAAAGGGCCGTGCTCGCCGGCTGGTGCGACGTGGTGGCACCGTCGGTCACCGAGGAGGCCCGGACGACGTCGACGCGTCGGCGGGCGAGGGAGAGCACGGCGCGGGGCGGCGCCGGCGAAGGCCGCCAGGGCATCCGGGAGTCGAACTCGTCCCGACTGCCGTCGGCGGACCACCTGTGGTCCCGTCGCCCTGCCGGAATGCGGCGAACCGGCGCTTGTCAGCCGATCCGGGCAACGCGGGTCGCGGCCACGGCCACCAGCAGTCCCATACAGACACAGGCCGCGCAGACGAGGAACATCACCTGATATCCGGTGGCCTGGGCGACCAGCCCGAGGGAGCCGCTGCCGACGGCGAGGCCCACGGTGAAGCAGGCCCCGAAGGTCGACACCGCCGCGGCGCGCTGGCGTTCGCTGACCGAGCGCACCACGAACACTCCCAGCACCGGGTAGATCTGCCACATGCCCACACCGATGAGCACACCGCCGATCACCCCCAGGCCGAGGCCGCTGGACACCCCGACGAGCGCGAGTCCCAGAGCCTCGACGAGGAACAGGCCGGCGAGCGCCAATGGCCGCGTGGCCTCCCAGCGAATCCAGGTGCCCGCTACGCGTAGCAGCACCACGGTCAGGGAATACGCGGTGACCACGGCTGCTCCCCCCGCGATACCGAGGTCGTTGAACTTCGCGACCGCGAAGCTGGAGACAGCCGCGAAGCCGAACGCGGTGAAGACCAGCGCGACGCTGGGCAGCACGATGCCGAGCAGTGCCCGGTCCTGCTCGTTGCCGGTCCACTCCGCCTTCGGAGGGAAGCGCACCTCGGGTACGCACAGGGCGATGGGGATGACGAGCAGGGCGATCAGCCCGGAAATCACGAACGCGGCCGCCGCGCCCACCAGGTGAGCGATCAACGTACCCAGCGGAGCGCCCAGACCGATGGCCACGTAGTTTACGGTGCCGCCCAGTCCCAGCGCCCAGCTCTGCCGGTCCTTGGCGACCAGTTGCACCGGCCAGACCCCGGTCGCGGCCAGCATCACGCCCATGCCGATGCCCACCAGCAGGCGCAGACCGATGAGTTCGGCGATCGATCCGGCGAGTGGGTAGCAGACGGTGGCGAGCATGGTCAGCACCGTGCCGCCGATGGTCAGGGCCCGCGCGCCGAGGCGGTTCATGAGCGCGCCGGACACCGGGCGGGACAGCAGCGAGGTCAGTGCGTAACCGGTGATGACCGCGCCGACCTCCGCCGGGCCACCGTGCAGCCGGTCCGTGACGTAGCCGGGCAGGATCGGGATGGTCAGAGCGAACGGCATATAGCCGATCCCGTTCGCCAGAGAGATCAACAGCGCGTGCCGTAAGGATCGCTTGTCGGTGGTCTCGATCTCAGGCTCTAACTCGGTCTGCACCGATGTGCTCCCCCATGTCCGGACCAGCCGATCATCTCTGATACGCGGTGACACTCTTCGGCTCGGCACCCATACAACCACACCCTGATCGCCCCGATCGCGGCGCTCGGGGCGATCAACCGGCTCACGTCGTCGTGAGCGCCCGTGGGTGCCGTGAACCCGGCATGTCGGCCGATTCCCAGAGGTGATCGGGTCCGGCGCCCGAGGTCACCGGTCGGCTTCGCTGAGCCGCCGGACGAGTTCGACGAACTCCGCCGCGGTCGAATGACCGTAGAACTGCCTCGGTGACACCTTCGGCAGGTTTCGCTCCCGCATCTCGGCGAGAGCCCGGACGACCAGCAACGAGTTCCCGCCCAGGGTGAAGAAATTGTCCTGCAAGCTCACCCGGGTGTTCAGCAGCCCGCTCCAGATGCTCAGGATGTCATCGGCGATTCCGCTGGAGGTGGACTCCGGCGCGTCGGGTGCGTCGGGCGCGTCCGGTGCGTCGGCCGATCCGGTACGTGGGTCGGGCAGCCTGGAGATGTCCGGCTTCCCGTTGATCGTCAGCGGAATCTCGGCGACCTCGGTGATCGTCGCGGGCATCATGTAGTCGGGAAGCATCGCCTTGGCGTGCGCGAGCACCTGTGCGGGGTCCGCGGCTGCCTCGAGGACGATGTAGGCGTCGATCCGGCTGCTCGCCGGATCATCCGGCCGGTCCCGGTTGACCACGACGACCGCGGCGGTCACCTGGGGTGCACCCAGCAGCACCGTGCGGATCTCGTCCAGTTCGATGCGGTGCCCGCGCACCTTGACCTGGTTGTCCAGCCGACCGAGGTGGTCAAGGCGGCCATCGGGGTGCAGCCGCCCCTTGTCGCCGCTGCGATAGATCCGTTCACCGGTCGGCTCATCGAGGATGAACCGCTGCTCGGTCAGCTCCTGCCGGCCGAGGTAATGGCTGGCCACCCCCGCGCCGCCCACGTAGATCTCACCCGAGGGACCGGGCGGAAGGACCCGCCCCCGTTCGTCCCGGATGGACACCGACCACCCCGGCAGCGGACGGCCGACCGATCGTGAGCCCGCCACGACCTCCCGCGGGGTCACCGTCTGGGCGGTCACGTGCACCGTGGTCTCGGTGATGCCGAACATGTTGACCACCCGGCAATCGGTGGCCGAGTGCCGGGCGAACCAGGGAGCCAGCATGCGCACGTCGAGTGGTTCGCCGCCGAAGATGACCAGTCGCAGGGCGAGGTCTCCGCGGACGCGGTGATCGGTGTGGATGAGCTGGGCGAACGCCGACGGCGTCTGGTTCAGCACGGTGACGCGTCGCTCGGCCAGCAGGGTGTAGAACTCCTCGGTGTCGCGGGTGGTCCAGTAGGGCACGACGACGAGGCGGCCGCCGGTCAGCAGGCAACCCCAGATCTCCCATACGGAGAAGTCGAAGGCGCTGGAATGGAACAGCGTCCAGGTGTCGTCCGGGCCGAGGGCGAAGTCGTCGGCGGTGGCCCGCAGCAACGCCAGCACATTGCGATGGGGTACGACCACGCCCTTGGGCGTGCCGGTGGAACCGGATGTGTAGATCACGTAGGCGGGGTCGTCACCCGTGTCGGAAGGCCGTGCACCGGCCATCGCCCGACCTGCTCCGAGTTCCGTCAGCGCGGAGGGGGTCAGCAGCCGGATCCCGGGAACGGGGGGGAACTCCGGTGCGGACGTGATGATGACGGGCATCTCCGCGTTCTGCGCGGTGAAGCGCAGGCGCTGCGCCGGATAGCGCGGGTCCATCGGCACATACGTACAGCCCGCCTTGAGCACGCCGAGCAGGGTGACCACCAGATCGGTGTCCCGTTCCAGGCAGACGCCGACACGGCTGCCCGGCGCGATGTCCAGCGCACACAGGCCTGCCGCCACCGCGTCCGCTCGCTCGTCCAGTTGCCGGTAGGTCAGCCGCTCATCGCCGGCCAGCAACGCCACCGCTTCCGGCTGCTTGGCGGCCACCTCCTCGAAGGCGCGATCGATCCGCCCCCGCACCTGCGGAGCGTCACCCGCTCCGCCCGCCCGGAGGAGCGCCGCCTGTTCGGCGCGCGGCACAAGTTCCAGCCCGGACAGTGGCCGATCCGCCGTGCCGCCCGCCAACTGCGCGGCCAGATACGCCACATGCGCGCAGAACCGCCGCGCGACGGAGACGTCCACGATGCCCCGGTCGAACCGGCAGATGCCGCGTGACGAGCCCCGATCCAGCTGGATGGTGAGCGGGAAGACCGGCGTCAGGCAGGCCGTATAGCTGCCCTCCTCGAAGGCCGGGCTCAGGACGACCCCGACCGATGGCGGCTCCTGCGGCGTGACCGGCGCCTCGTCGAACCGGCGGAGGAAGTCCGCGATCGGGCACTCCGGACGCTCGTCCACCGAGTGAACGCGGATGTCCTCGTCCGTGTCGTCCGTCAGGTCCAGCACACCCAGCTCCGCTCGGTTCCCGCCGCCGTACCGGCTCATGGCCAGCGCGATCGCGGGGAGGAAGAGCCGTTCGGCCTGCCCGCCGAGGGCGGTGAGATCGATCGGCGCACTGCCGACGACCCCGCGCAGCTCCGGATCGCCCAGGCCCCACTCCAGGCCCCCGCGATACGCGAAGCCCGGCCGGGCGGCGGCGGGCCGGCGCGGCACGCCGTCGCCGGTCCCGGTCCCGTCGAGCAGCAGCCGGGCGATTCGCCGCAGCGCGGCCGGCGGGATCACCGCGCGGACGGCCACCAGGACCAGGTCCACGGTCCCGTCGGCGTACCGCAGGGCCACGACCCGTAAGGGGGGGCTGTCCCGGTGGATCGGCCGCAGGGACTCGGCGCGCCTGCGGTCCTCGGCCATCGGCTCGTCCGCGCCGGCCGGCACCGAGGTCTGCCAGACCTGGACCGGATCGGGCATCGCCCCGGACAGCAGGCGCTCCGGATCCGCCGTGCCGGGAACTCGCAGCACGAGGCTGTGGCATCCGGCGGCGGGATCATCGATCGTCGATGTCGTCACGGGTGTGCTCCTGGTCATCGGGAGGTGAAGCCGCCGTCCACGGTCAGCACGCTGCCGGTGACCTGGCGGGATTCGTCCGCCGCGAGCCACAGCGCCGCGCTCGCGATGTCGGACGGCTCGATCAGCGCGTTCATCGGCTGGTCCCGGACGAAGATCCGCTCGTGCTCGGCGACCGGGACGTCCAGCGATCGGGCGATCTCGGCGAGCATCCGCCCCTCCAGCACCGGATCGTCCCGGACCGAGCCGGGGCACAGTGCGTTCACCCGCACCCGCATCGGGGCGTAGTCCAGGGCCGCGGCCTTGGTCAGTCCGATCAGCCCGTGCTTGGCCGCCACGTAGCTCGCGAAGTGACGGTATCCGACCGTGCCCGCGGTCGAGGACACGTTGATGATGCTGCCGGATCTGCGCTGCACCATCACCGGCGCGACCGCCTTCATCATCCGCCAGGCGCCGGAGAGGTCGATGTCGAGCATGAGCGACCACTCCCGCTCGGTGATGTCATGGGCGATCTTCCCGGAGGGCGAGGCGATTCCGGCGTTGTTGACCAGCACGTCCACCGTGCCGAACCGGTCCAGCGCCTGGTCGACCGCCAGCGCGCACTGCCGGGCGTCCCGCACGTCGACGGCGGCGGTCACGGTCGCGGCTCCCGCGCGTTCACACCGGGCCGCGGTGTGTTCCAACTGGCCGGATGATCCGAGCGGATAAGGCACGTCGGCGAGATCCCGCGTGATGTCCAGCAACAGCAGGTCGGCTCCCTCGTCGGCGAACCGGAGCGCGCAGGCGCGGCCGAGGCCGCGGGCCGCGCCGGTGACGATCACCGTCTTGCCGGTCAGCCTCATGCCGGACGCCCGGCCATCACGCGCAGCACCCGTTCCGGCTCGTCGACCAGATACATATGGCCGCCGGGAAGTTCCCGGTAGGCGAAGGGACCTCGCGTCACCCCGGCCCATTGTTCGGCCTGTTCCCGGGAGACGAGTTCGTCCTGTTCGCCGCGCAGGGCGGTGATCGGTACCGAGAGCGGCTCGGTGCTGGTCGCCCGGTAGTTCTCGTGCATTTCCACGTCGGCGCGGAGTGTCGGGAGGAGAACTTCCACCAGTTCGGGATCGTCGAAGGCCGCGTGCCGGTAACCGGCGAACCGTTGTACCCCGGCCAGGAATTCCTCGTCGGGCAGGCCGGTCGCTCGTTCGGCCCGTCCGTTGTGCGGCCCCGGTGATCCGCTGACGAACAGGTGACGCAGTCCAGGGTGGCCGATCCGCTCGAGTTCCCTGGCGATCTCGTAGGCGAGCACCGCGCCGAGGCTGTGCCCGAACAACATGATGGCCGCTCCTTCGCCGGCGTCGGCCACGATCCTCGGCGTCAGTTCGGCGACGGCGACGGCGACCTCGGTGAACGGGTCGTCCAGGAATCGTTCCTCGCGCCCCGGCAGCTGGACCGGAAGCAAAGTGAACTCCGACATGCCTGACTTCTCCCATTCCCGGAAGAAGCCGGCACCGCTGCCCGCGAAGGGTAAGCAGGCGAGAAAGAGCTGCTGTGCACTCATGGACCCCATCTTTCCTCGTCATTCATGACGTGTCCCGACGACCCCGGTTCCCAGTGCCACTTCGCAGCGTAGCCCGATGAATGGCTAAGTGTGAAGACCGCGAATAACGGGTGGCTCTACCGAAGTAAATGCGGTTCGGCCGGTGGAGGCCATAGGCGCGGCGGGTGGGAAGTCGGACCTTGTTGTTGAGGCATTCCTGGCGCCCGTCGGACGGTCCGTGCCCGATCGCGGCGCCGATACCGGCGCGGCGTTTGCGGATGGTGCGGCCGGCTTTGGCGAACGCGGGGACGCGGCTGCGCCCGGTGCGGGAGCACCGGCGGTCCGGCGCGGCCGGGCGGCGGTGGCCGGGTCGAGGTCGTCGGCGAGCACGGTGCGCAGCGCCTCCAGGCTGTCGGTGGCCGATTCTGGCCACATGGAACGGATCCGAGCAGGTCACCGCAGTTGGCGCATTCTCGTGAACGGCCTTCGTGGGCCGGTTCCATGTCCGTCGACGCCGCCTCGGTGCCGTTGGCGCCGCAGTCGGGCGGCGTGTCGAAGAACGCGTTCAGGGTGTCGGTGTCGCGGTCGGCCTGCCCCGGATGATCTTGCCGGTGGCCGTGGTCCAACACCAGGGTGAGGTATCGGTGGCGATTGCGCAAGGAGATTTCGTCGCCTCGGATGCGACCAGCCGCGCAGCCGATCCGGATCCGGTACAGTGGCCGCGACGCGTTCGTGGATCGCGCCGACGGTTGCGCCATAAAATATGGGCGAAGGCATCGATCGTGCTCTTTTCGGTCTCTCTCGTCGGCCAGTCACGAGATCCTCGAAGTTACGTGTGTGCGGCGGCGGTTCGTGGGTATGGTTGACCGCGGTCGTGTTGATCGGGAAAGCTGCTGGGGTTCATCGGACTGGATGGTGTGATGGCTTCTTTATGCTGGGCGATATCCACTGATCACGAAAACGCACGACGCCGGGATGTGGTGCGGTGAGCACCCGTCAGCCCCCGGTCACCCAGACAGAGCGAATCCTCGCCGAAATCTGGTGTGATGTGCTCGAACTCGACGAGGTCGGCGTTCTCGACAACTTCTTCGAAGTCGGCGGGTACTCGATGCTCATGCAGCTGGTGCGGGAGCAGATAGCGCAACGCATCGGTGTCCGGCCGAAGTTGACCGAACTGTTCATCCACTCCACGATCCGGTCCTGCGCCGCTTTCCTTGACGGGTCGACACAAGAGCAGGAGCCGGTTGCGGTTTCGAGCGAAACGGCTGGGACTTCGAACTCCGTTGACTCGGGAGCGGGCCGGCGTGAGACGGACATCGCCGTCATCGGACTGGCCTGCCGGTTCCCCGGCGCGGTGAATGCCGACCAGTTCTGGGGCAATCTCGTGTCCGGTGTGGACAGTGTCAGCCGATTATCTCCGAAAAGTATCGCCGGTCCCGGTGGCAGTACGCGGGAATATGTGCCCGCGGGTGGGTTGCTCGAGGCTCCGGAATGGTTCGACGCGGGTTATTTCGGCTATACCCCGCGTGAGGCCCTGCTCACCGATCCGCAGCACCGGGTCCTGCTGGAGTGCGCGGTCGAGGCGATCGAGGGCGCCGGCTACGACCCGGACCGGTTCCCCGGCCTGATCGGCATCTACGCCGGGTGCAGCCTGTCCACCTACACGGAGGCCCTGCGAGCCAGGCAACAGGAAGATGGCTCGATCACCAGCTGGGACATCCTGACCGGCACCACCAGCGACTATCTGGCCAGTCGCGTCGCCTACAAGCTGGGGCTGCGGGGACCGGCCGCCAACGTCCAGGCGGCGTGCGCGACCTCGCTGTACGCCGTGCATTTCGCCGCGCGGGCACTGCTCACCGGGGAATGCGATCTCGCCCTGGCCGGCGGCAGCTCGGTACGGCTGCCCGCCATGCTGGACAACTACCGGGTCGGCGGAATCACCTCGCCCACCGGCACCTGCCGCCCGTTCGACGCGGACGCGGATGGGGTCATCGGCGGTCAGGGATGCGGGATCACCGTGCTGAAGCGGCTGTCCGAGGCCATCGCCGACGGCGACCACATCCTTGCCGTGCTGCGTGGTTCCGCGGTGAACAATGACGGCAGGGACCGTGCGGGGTTCACCGCGCCGGGAGTCCGAGGGCAGGTCGAGGTCGTCCGGGCCGCCCAAAGAGCCGCGGGCGTCACGCCCTCGTCCATCACCTACGTCGAGGCACACGGCACCGGCACCCGGGTGGGAGACCCGATCGAGGTCGCCGGGCTGAACCACGCGTTCGCCGACGGGACGCCGCGTGAGCAGCCGTGCCTGCTCGGCTCGGTGAAGGGCAACATCGGGCACACCGATGCCGCCGCCGGCATCGCCGGGTTCATCAAGACGGTGCTCGCCGTGGAACGGGGAGTCATCCCGCCGAGCCTTCACTACTCCGAGCCGAACCCGGACATCGACTTCGCGGCGGGCCCGTTCGCCGTGGTGACCGAGCCCACGCCGTGGGAACCCGTCGGGCTGCCGCGCCGGGCCGGTGTCACCGCGCGCGGGCTCGGCGGCGGCAACGCGCACGTCGTGCTGGAGCAGCCGCCGTCACCGCTGCCGAGGGCGGAGAGCGTGGATGACCAGGTGCTGGTGTGGTCCGCGCACACCCCGGCCGCCCTTGACGAGCTGACGGCACGGATCGCCGGCCATCTGACCGATCACCCCGAGGTCGAACTGCGGGATGTGGCGTGGACGCTCCAGGTCGGAAGGCGGCTGCACGGGTACCGCCGGTACGCGGTGGTGAGCGATCGGCAGGACGCGCTGCGGGTGCTCGGCGGGGACGCGCCGGAGCGGCTGGTCACCGGTGACCACGCCAGAGACGCGCGAGCCGTGGCCTTGCTGGTGCCGGAGACGGCCGACGGGGACGTGGTGCGACGCTGGAAGGACCTCGGTCTGAACCCGGACCTCATCCTGGGTCCGGACTGCGGCGACGCGGAGATCCGGTCTGCCCTGGAGACTCCGGGCCGGGTGTTCCTGGAGGTCGGCGACTCGGGGTTGTCCGCACGGCTGTGGGAGCATCCTCAGTGGACACCGGAGCACATCGCCGTCACGGTCGCCGATCCACTGGCGGCACTCGGTGAGCTGTGGCTCGCCGGGCTGCCGATCAACTGGGCGGCAGCCCACCCGGAACAGGTGAGAAGGGTGCCCCTGCCCGGCTATCCGTTCCAGCGGCAGCCGTATCTGGTGGAGACGGGGCCCGCCGCACAGCCGTCGTCGTCCGCTCCCGACGCGGAGCTGGACACGGAACAGACGGTGTCCATGCTGTTCACCGAGATGCTCGGTCTGCCGAAGGTCGACCCGGAGGACAACTTCTTCGATCTCGGCGGGGATTCGCTGGTCGCAACCGAAGTGCTGGGCAAGCTGGAACAGTTGCTGCCGGTGGAACTGGAAATCCGGTCGATATACCGCGCGCCGTCGGTGCGGGAGCTCACCGCGTTGATCGAAGAGCAGATGCGCGACTCGGCGGTGCGGCATGACTGACATACGGGTGATCGAGCGCCCGGCGCCGGCCACCGCCGTGGCCACCCTGTACTGCTTCCCGCACGCGGGTGGTGCGGCGGGGGAGTACGCGCGGTGGGCGGCGCACACGCCCGGCCTGCGACTTGTGGCGATCCAACCACCGGGCAGGGCGCACAATCTCGGGGCGCGGGCGTTCACCGCGATGCCGGAGTTGGTGAGCGAGATCGTCGCGCAGGTGCGGTTCACCCCACCGTTCGCCCTGTTCGGGCACAGCCTCGGCGCGCTCGTCGCGTACGAGGTGGCCAGGGCCCTGAAGCCGGCGCCCCTGAGGCTCTTCCTCTCATCGTGCCCGCCTCCGCCACTGCGCGAGCCGGCCCAGCCGCTGCACCTGCTGGACGATTCCGGGCTGCACGCCGAGATCGAACGACGCTGGGGCCCGCTGCCCGCAGCGACCAGTTCCGACAAGGAGCTGCTCTCCGCCGCACTGGCCTGCTACCGCGCGGATCTCCAGGTACTGGAGACCTATGAGTACGTGCCCGGCCCCCGCCTGTCCTGCCCCATCACCGCCATCGCCGGTACGGAGGAGGCGGACGGCGAGGCGCGGATGGCGGGATGGCGGGAACACACCGCGGGCGCCTTCGATCCGCGCGAGCGGCCAGGAGGTCACTTCCACACCCGGGAGGGCCTCGATGGCCTGGGCAGGCTGCTCAGCGACACAGTGCGCTCCGATCTGATCCGAGCCGAGCGAGGCGTGACCGGATGAAAGGCGTAAGGGTCGCCCGTGCGGTCGTGGACCGCCGGCACCGACCTTGAGTGGCCGTCGTCCCCGCCGGGATCACCTCATCGAAGCGGTGTTCACCGCGCTCCGGCGAGGGCAGGCCGTCCGGCCTGCCGGAGTGATCGCGCACCGGCAGGGACGTCGGCGGGCCGCCCACGAGGGTGGACAACCCGACGTGGGGACAGAACACAGTGGAGTCAGCCGTGCACCGGAGTATCACCGGCACCTACCTCAAGCTTTACTCGAACGTCCACAACGGAGCCGACGAGCTGATGCCACTGACCGGCGCGCAGCGGAGGTTCCACCACACCAGGTCCGCCGATCCACTCGACCGGGCCAGGATCCTGCCGGTCTTTCTGGAGTTCCCGCCCGGCCTGTTGTCGGCCGACCGGCTGGAACGGGCAGCGCGATCGGTCCTCCTGCGGCATCCGGCGTTGCGCGGAGTGGCGGACACCGCCGGCGGGGTGCCGGTACTGCGGATAGGCCCGGTTCCCGCGGGTCCGGTCGTGCGGGAAATCGCGGCCTCGGACGACGGCGCCGTATGGGCCGCCTTGGACGACCCCGCCGAGCGCGGTTCGTTCCGGGTGCTCCTGGCCAGGGACGACCGGCGGGATCTGCTGGCCATCGGATTCGACCACCTGGTCTGTGACGGCGAGTCCACCGGCCTGGTGCTGGACGAGCTGATGTCCGCCTATCAGAGCGGGGCGCGGGTGCCGGACTCCCTGGCCGCCGACGCACTGCGCCGCTACCGGGACGTGGTGGAGCGGCAACTGGAAAGGGAACACGCGGCGAGCGGGCCCGAGGCGTTGGCGCACTGGACATCCCGGGTGCGTGACGCGGGACCCGGCCTGTGGCGCAGGGACGCGGGCCAACCGGGCGGGCCGCCCGCCTCGACCTGGCAACGCGCCGCGCTGCCGGGATCGGCCGCGGACCGGCCGTTCCCGGTGTTGCTGACCGCCTGCCATACGGCGCTGACCCGGATACCGGGAACCGCCCCGGTCGCCTATACCTGGGGAGGCCACGCCGGCGAGGGGGAGGGAGTGGTCGGCTGCTTCATCAACACGGTGCTGGCCAACCCCCAGGGCGACGGCGTTCGCGAGAGCTGGTGGGAGGACCTGGAATTCGTGGACACCCCGTTCGACGAAGTCGTCCGGGCCGCCAGAGCGTCTCATGCGCCGTGGACCGGCCACCTCGATCTCGTGTTGACCCTCATCGACCGCACGCGCCGCCCGGCGCCGGTGCTGGACGGCGTGCCGGGCCGGTTCACGTATCCGCCGGGCAACCGAAGCGAGGAGCCGGTGATCGTCACGGCCGTCCAGGACCAAGGCGCGCTGTCGCTGCGCGTCGATCACGATCCCACGATCGTGCCCGGCGCCGCCGCGACCGGAATCGCCGACGTACTCCGTGAATCCCTTGTGGACGCCGGCCATGTCGCGGGCTGAACTCACCGACCGGTCACTGCTGATCTGCCTTGACGGGCGGTCACCGGCCGTGGAGTTGCCCAACGGCGACAGTGTGTTGTTCGGCTGGCGGGGCGGGGAGATCACCGTCGGCACCGACCAGGCGCTGTCCGCGGGCCGGATCCACGCGTTCGGCGACTACTGGCTGATGTCGAACTGCGGCGCGGCGGGGACCTACTGCGTGGAGAACCTGGAGGGCGCGGGGGAGTACGTGAAGGTGCGGGCGGGCAGGGTCGGGGTGCCGATCCCCTTCGAGCTGAGCCGGGTGACGCTGACCGTGGGCGCCGGAGACAACAGCTTCACCGTCTACGCCCCGGAACGCCGATCCACCGCCGAGCCGGCCGGGAGTCCGTTGCTGGACGAGGAAAGCCGGTATTTCCAGGTGCTGGTCTGCCTGTGCGAGCCGAGACTGCGGGACTGCGGTGGGGCGGCGGTACCGACCCCGGCGCAGGTCTCGGCCCGGTTGTCCGCCTCCGACCGCCCGCTCGGCCGCTCCGCGGTCAACTATCACATCGACTACCTGGCCACGAAACTCGGGATCGTGGCCCCGCGCGGGATGACCCGGGCGTGGAAGCGGGACACGCTGGTGACGCTGGCGTTGAAGTTCGACCTGGTGCGCCCCGAGCATCTCGCTCTCATTCCCGGACCTGTTCCGGGAGGAGGTGATCCGGCCGCCCGCCCCGGCGGGTCGCAGTGATCTCGGGAAACCGCCCGGGGCGCGCCGCCTTCAGGACGTACGAACCTCCCAGGGTCGTACGTCCTGAAGACGTGTCCCGGCGCGGCGGGCTCACTCGCCGCTGACGATCTCCGTGACCGCCTTGGTGAACTCACCCAGGGTCGTCTTCTCGAACATGATCCGCACCGGAACGCGGTGGCCCAGCTCCGTGCGGATCCGGCCGACCGCGTTCACCGCGAGCAGCGAATGTCCGCCGCGTTTGAAGAAGTCGTCGTGTTCCTGCAACTCGACGCCGCCGAGAAGTTGGGACCACACCCGTCGAACCACCTCCCGCACCGGGTCTTCGGCGGGTGCCGGGCCGTTCGTGGTGCGCACCGTGCTCGTGGCGTGCGTGGCATGCGTGGCG
>JBEHXI010000186.1:0-15142 GCA_048498775.1 Actinomycetota bacterium
CAGTCCCCGACCGACAGCAACCCCAACTCGAGCTGTTCGTTCGGGTCGGCCTCCAGCTTCCGGCGCGGCGGCTGCGCCAGAGCAGCGCGTACCGCCGCCTCCAGGGCGTCGAACTACGGGCCGTCATCGGCGAGCACGATCCCGGCGGCCGGGCCGCTCGGACGCTTCGCCAGCTCGATCAGCTCGGCGATTGCGAGGTCCTGACGGAAGCGGTGCCTGCGGACCCGCTCGACCTCGGCGTATAAGGCTGTCAGCCGCGGCCGCCGACGCGCCGCCAGCAGCAGGTCCGGGCGGCCGCCCAGGATGCAGATCGAGCAACTGCACCGCGTCGAACCGCTCCAGTCACCGGCACCCGGAACCGAGTCGTACGTCCAGCTGTGCTCGATGCCGGAGCCGTCGCACACGGCGCGCACCTCTCGCGTGCTCCAGTCCCGGATCGGCAGCCATTCGTCGACGTGCCGCTCCCGGGTGGACAGCACCGCGCGGTGGGCCGGACGCTTCGCTCGCTCGGAGGACTCCTCGGCGCGCAGGCCGAGCACATTCAAGATGCGCACCGGCTGGCCGACGGCCGGGCGCAGCTGGCGGACCAGCGGCGCCCACGCGGCGAAGATGCGCCGGGTCTTCCAGTCCGATGTGCAGAACTGCCGCCCGCGGGCGGGGAACATCCCCCGCTCTGCGATGAACGTCAGCAGGCTGTACGGCACCAGTTCGCCGGCGGCATCCTTCGCGGTGCGCTGTACCTCGACGTGCCGCTCGGGCGGGATTCGGACGCCGAACAACGCGGATACAGCGGTGGCTTGTGGCGATTTTCAGGCCGCGGCATCGGCTCATGCGGCAGTTGACGCACTGGATGGCCGCAACACCCTACGCAACGGCCGAACAGAACGTGCAGCGGCGGATGTGGTTATTCGACCGGGTGGGTGAACGGGCTGTGGAACACGTGGGTGTTGCTGTTATCTCGGGCCGCCGTGCCGTAGGGGTGATCCGCGCATAGGGTGGGGGAGACCGCGGGCGGGCCGGCTTGTCAGGGACAAGGGGACGCGCGTTGGTCCGCATCTTGGCCGCCCGAGAAGACGGGTGGGAAGTCACCCGCCGAAGAATGGCGCTGGTGCCCTGTGTGCCCGCGCAGCGGTGGAGGGGATCGCTGCCCGGGGACAGGTGACGGGGTGCTGGGGGATGTGGTTATCCGGTGGAAGCGTCGGGGATTTTCCCCGGGCTGAGTCTTGTGGCCGAGGGCAGCGCGGCGCTCCGGGTGAGCGGTGGAAGAGGTGCGCGCAAGGGCCCGGAAGGGTGGGCCGGGGGCCGGCTGGTGGTCCTTCAAGCCGGTGTACGAGGTTTTCGTGATGTCCGTGGTAGGTGACGGTTGCCTCACGTACCGGGCGGGAACGGAGAGCCGAAGTGTCCATGAAGGATTGGCGCATTGTGGGCCACGGAGTGGGCCTGGGGGGCGAGTGGGTGTACCACACGAACCCGGGTTTCCCTAATCTGCATATCAGTTGGTGCGTGGGAGATCCCAGGCGTGATCGTGTGGTGCACAGCACCGGCCTTTATTATTACGGGCGGATCGATATCTTCAACCGGGCGGCTCCTGTTGTGCTGCAGAGCTATCTTCGTGCTGCGTGGGATGACTTTTGCCGGGTGGCATAGGAGGAGGCTGCGGCGGTCCGGACCGTGAGAGGTTCGGCATGTGCGGGGGTTCTCGTGGCCGGGGTGTGCTCGACGCGCCCGCGGAAGGCCGGTTGACGGTTCGGGCGCGCTGGGGGCGGTGGAGGACGTGGCACAGGTGTGATGCCCGCGTGATTCGCGAGCCTGTCCAGGCGCCTGGGTGTGCCGGGTGGTGCGCGGGCGACTCCCAGGTGCGATGGCTGGTGACGGCTGCCAGCCGCAGGATCGGCTCCGCCCCGGTACGGTGCCGGGGCCGGACCAAGCCGTGCTCGACGAGCTTGGGCGATCCGTTGCGCGTGCTTGGCCTCGGTCGTGTGGCGGGGAGCTCCGTGAGGTGCCGGAGGTGGGGCAGCCAGCGCTTCCTGGGCAGAACACGGGCTTTGGCCCGTGAGCTCTCCCGCGAGGGTATGGCCATCCTGCTTGAAGCGGTACACGCTGGTGGCTTGTGTGTTGGTCAGCGTGAGGCCCTCGGCGAGCGGCCGTCTCCGCCTGGCCTACAGTCCCCGGGGCGGCCGCGGAATGAGGCCCGCACTCGACTGCCAGGCCGCCCGCCAGTACCTGGCACCCGCTTGCGTGCCTTGACGTCGGCGCCTCGCCGGTGTCGATCCCCGCGCGGCGTTGGTGGATCACCTCCCTCCCCTCGGCCGGCTGGGCGCCCCGCCGCCGACGGTCGGCCCGCGCGGACGCGGCCGTCCGGGCGGCGGGCGGCACAGTCTGATGCTCGTGCTCGCAGCGGCGCATTCGGGATGCCCCTTTGGGCGGCCCCCGGGCGTTCTCCTGCGACCCGTGTCCGTGAGGGGCGCTGCCGCCGACGTCCAGGCCAGGGGAAGACGCCCGCGCCGTCGCTGTCGTACCACGCGTCCATGCGAACAGGTCTCGGGTGGTGTCGGCCAGGGCGATGGGACCGTATGCGCGGATCCCCGTGACGCAGACCCGCCGCCCGCGGGATGCCGGGCCGTGCGCCCGGCCGGGCGGTGGCCGCACTTGTCACCACCGGTCTTCGACGGCACCCATCTCCAACGGCACTGCGCGGGCCCGGTGACGCCCACCGGAGAGGTTCTCGACAGGGGACAACGGCCGTGCCGGACCGGAAGGCCGGCCCTCTTGGATGAGCGAAGAAGACCCCGGGGGAGCAGGTCGGGCATTCCGGAGACGCCGAAATAAAAGCAGCACGTGACATTTCATCAGACAAGGTCGGGCCGGCGGCCGCCGGGTATCGGCTGCTTTTATTTCACCGACGTGTGCGGTCGCGCCGGCGGAGAGATACGGTGGCACTCACGCGAGAAAGGAGCAAGTGATGATTCTGTGCGTGTGCCATGACGACGACCCCGGCACGTATTCGGTGGGCCGTGCTCAGATGCTGGCGAATCCCGCGGTGTTCAGAAGCTGCCATCGCGCCTTTACGCGGATTCCCCGCCTTGCCCCGGATGAGGACCTCTTCATCATCGGCCACGGTGTGATGGCCGGTGATGACGGGAATCCCGTGATCGGGGACCGGGAGGAGGGTCACTACTACAACGCCGTCGACTTGTTCGCCAATCTCGAACCGATATTTCCGGATGGCTATCACGGAGGGGTGTATGTGTCCGCGTGCGAGTCTGCAGCAATCCCCCGGGGCGCGTTCAGTTTCGCGGAGGTCTTCAAGGCACAGTTGCAAGCTCACCACGCGTCGGCCCGCGTCTACGGGCACGAGGGTGCCATCGGGGGTGCCATCCCGCCTCCGGGCGATCGCAGTTGGGTACAGGCCGGCATCTGACCGCCCTCGCCGCCGGGCGCACGATCAGATGCCCTACCGGGCGTTGACGCGTGAACCGCCGCACGCCTGCCGCCACTGCCGGCTCGGCCAGTTGCGCCACCGCACTGCACCGCACCACGGCGCGACCGCGATCAGGAGGGAGGACCGGTTGATGAGGCGAACGCTGTACGACGCGGTGGACCCGTCCACCATCCCGCCGGGAGCCACGCTGGTGGCCGGTTACGTCGACGGCAAGCATGCGAATCTCGGTCCGCTGCGCCTGCGGTTCCCCTACGCCACGCTGGTGTCGATCGCTGTGCGCTATACCAGCCGGGCGCAGGTCCTCGATGTGGGCAAGGGCGAAGCCACCCCGGCCGAGGCCATCTTGTGGTGCACCCACACCATGACGGACAAGTCAAACCGGGAACTGACGGTGCACTGCGACGCGGTGGCCGTGCCTCACCTGCGCGCGGCGTTCCGGGAGGCGCGGGTTGACGAACCCAATTACTGGATCGTTCGGCACGACAACGATCCGCGGCTCCCGGATGGCGTTATCGCCAAGGAGTACCAGTCCACTTCGGGCTGGGACAAGTCGATCGTCGCCGACTACTGGCCGGGCGTCAACCCGGCACCAGACCGAAGAACCCCCTGAAAAGAGCCGGTGCTGCGGTGCGTTGGCCGCGCTGCCCTGTCATGTCCCGCCGTACCGGAAAGACCCATGTGACCCGTCCCGGCCCCGGGAACGGAGGTAGACCTCATGACCCGAACGATGTACGACTCGGTGGACCCGGCCAAGATCCCGCATGATGCGACCATGGTCGCCGGGTACGCCGACGGCTCGTACGCCAACCTCGACAAGATGAAGGCCCGGTTCCCGAGCGCCACGATCGTCTCGATCGCCGTCCGTCCCAAAACGAAGGCGCAGGTTCTCGATGTGGAGCCCGGCGACGCCACGCCGGCCGAGGCGGTCACGTGGTGCACCGACACCATGAGGGACACGGATAACTCGAAGTTGACGGTGTATTGCAACGCCTCGACCTGGCCGGAGGTCCGCGCCGCGTTCAAGAAGGCGAACGTCACCGAGCCGAATTACTGGATCGCCCAGTACGACGAAAAGCCGAAGATTCCGCCCGGTGCGGTCGCCAAGCAGTACAAGAACACCCCCGGGTGGGACGTGTCCGTGGTGGCCGATCACTGGCCTGGGGTCGACCGATGACGCGAAAGGGGGGTGATGGTGTGTCAGGCATCCGGCGGCCGACCGGAAGCCGCGCGAGGCGAAAACGCCCGCGGGGTGGGGGGATCGCTCGCCGATCCCCCCGTGCACCCCCGTACGGGCTGCCGTACGCAAAGTGCGGGACATTACAGCCGGGAAACCTGGCACTAAACGGGACGGTAACTCCCTGACAAGGCCGAACCGTCCCCTCTCAAGATGAGTGAGGAGTTCTCATGGGTATGATCCGCGATGCGATCAGTGCAGTCGAAAAGCAGCAGGACGAGACGTCGAAGCAGGTGGAGTCCAACCTGCATCTACTGCAGGAGCTGTCCCAGGCGAAACTGGCGGACATGATCAGCAAGACGGACAAGAGGATATCCGAGACGAACACCAACCATGAAATCCCCGCGGGATTCAAGATGTTCGAGGCTTCGGAGATGCGTGTGTTGAGCTCTTCCGGGCCTGCGGCAGGAATCAGCGAGGCACTGGACGGCCTTCTGACGGATCCGGAAAAGAAGTGGAGAGATTCCGTATCGCACCTGGTGTCCGGTGCCGTGAACACGCTCCTGGGGCAGGCCAGGGGAGCCGCCGTGGAAAAACAGTACTACCTGATCGCCCTGGACGGTCATGCAGCTACGGCCAGCGACCCTGAGACTTATACGCCGGTCCGCATCGATTACTGCCTTTGGGTGTACGACCTGCAGAGCTCAGGGGTCGTCGAGCAAGCGACGCATGCCATGGCCTACCATGCGAGAAAGTCGCTGCTCGACTACGAGAACTGCCCGAAGGAAGTGCAGATTCGTCAGTCCATGAAGCTCATCGGCACACCGCCGGACCTCATCGACCAGACCGTGCAGATGATCCGGAAGGACCAGAAGGAAAACGGCCCCGCCAATCTGCCGGCGTATGCCGATTCGCTGGCGCCGGCGGAGCGTCAGACCCTGCAGGCAGCCAAACTGGTCTAGCGGGGCGAGCACCGCCACGAGCCAGATGAGGTGGACCTACCAGCCTCGCGGGACCCACCGCGGTGAGCCTGGTAGGTCCACCACCCCTGCGGTGTCGGCTCCCAGCCGCCGCTTCGTCGTGTGATTCGTGGCCGCGCGACGGTGCCGCCCGCGCTGCGGGCCCGGCTCGGCCCGCCCGCACCGACCGATGCCCCCGAGAGCGGTCTCACCGGCCCCGGCGGCAGGCCCCGAGCCCCGACGACAGTACCCGCCACCCGTGGTGGGTAGCCCCTCCGCGCGCCAGGGCCGTCACACGGCAGTCAGGTGGAACTGACAACGGTGCTGCTCGGGGGTGGACGAGCGCCCACGGCTGCCAGGGCGTCCGGCCGGTACCGGCGAGATCCCGGCCTTCCCTGGGCCGGGCGCCGGCGCAACAGACCACCACGGCCACGCCCCGAACGCCCGGCCACGGCAAGCGGCGCCACCCAACACCTCCACCCCACACCGCGCCCCGTCTTTGATAAGCCCATACGGCCGCATCCCCCGCTCACCGTGCACCAACCCGCCCCGAGCGGTGCCCTGCCACCGGCCGCGACCCACCCGTGACGCACAGGGGGCCGGCTTCCGGCCGACACCGCCGTACCAGAGCCGCCCGCCGCCCGCCCGGACCGGCATCCGCGACGTCCATCAGCCTCACCGAAGCCACCCCGGTTACGTGGAGCACTCCCCACGTCCTTCCCCGTGCCCCGAAACACCTCCAGGCCACGGCGCGGCCCCCAAGATCCCCGTGGCCGGCCACCGTCCATTGCGGCCGTCACCGACCTGCCACCCCCTTCGGCCCGCCGCCCGGCCTCATACCACCGCACGCCACTACCTGCTCACCCACACATCGTCGAACACCCGGGCAAGGACATCCGACTGCCCCGACGCCCGCACCACCGACATCCCTGTCGGCGACGGCTGAAAAGTGATCCAGAACCACGATTCAGGCGCCGCCGACAATCCCCTCCCTCCATGGACGTGACGACCTGCTTGAGCGGCCACCGCCCAGGGGCCACACCGCCCTCGCGCGGCGTCCGCCCGGATCTGCCCAGCATGCAGCGACGCCGGCGCGGCAAGCACCTTCCGGGAAAGCAGAGGGAACACCCGCAATGCACCGGATCGACCCGGCTGCATTCCCCTGCCGCAGGCCAAAAGCAGGCCGACGTCCGTCGATGCGGCCACCAGCACGTCCCCGCCCGGCGCGACCCGCGCGGCAGGAAACACAGACACAGTCAAGTGCAGCGCAGCCAGGTGCCCCGCTGATCCCGACCGGCAGGCTGCGTCTGGCCCGGTGTGTCGTGGAGGACGGCTGGCCGTTGCGGTGGCAGCTCCGCGCAGGCCCCGGGAACCGGACCTTGCCAGCGATGACGTGATGGGGCGGCCACGCGGTCGGCCCGGGCCGGCGCGGCGACGTACAAGGGCGCAGGCGCGCCAAGGGCGGGAACGCTCGGACGCGGGGTGGCCGGGGCGGGCATCGGCAGCGCGTTGGCCCGGCGTCAGCAGCAGGGCGGGAATGCTCCTTGGCCACTCACAGGCGAGGTGGACGTCGGTTCCGACCGGGATCGGCCGAGGGCCCCGTTGTCCGCTTCGACCGCCGGCCCGTGCGGCCCGACGCGGGCGTGCCACGGAGGGGCTCGGGGGCTGTGTCCCGGTGATCCTTCCCCTCGCCGGGACGTCCCTTCCGCTGCCGGATCCCAGCGAACGCCGAGGGGCGCCTTGAGTTTGGCAAGGCCTTGACCTGTTCGGCTGGCGAACCTTCGCGGTAATCCCTTCCCGCGGCCTGGAGGTATCAACTCCCCTGCGCATCCTGGGGGATCAGGGAAATCTGCGAGGGAATGCTTCTACGCTCGGCGAGACGCCTGATAAATAACAGCAAGGGGTGGATTTCCGGATTTCATATCGAAGGCCGAGTTAAGAGGGCGAGAGGTCGACCGGATAGCGGAGTTCAATACCTGCTGTTATTTCGACACGGCGCCTGACGCTGCTTCGGGAAGGGCTTGAGGGTAATGCATATTCTCACTTATGAGTACATCCGCAGGTGCCGCGCGGGCTGCTATCGAGCAGTTCCTCGAGACCTTCGACAAAGCCAGCACCCGTAATCAGCGGCGCACGTACCTTCTAGAATATCTCGCTTATCTGGGTGTCTATCGGGACTGCTCGGAGAGTGAACTGACGGTCAGTGATATCCTTGATCGGCGAAACATTGAGGCCTGGATGACCGCGGCCGGCAGAGGGGCCACCCGCCGCCGTAAGGGGATGCAAGGCCCGAACGCCTTAGCCGCAGCGAACTCCATGGCGGCTCGCACCAGCACCATCAATACCTTCTCCCGCTTCTGCGGCACCCCCCTCGCGCTGCGGCGCCCCCGAACCAACACCGCCAAGCGTTTGACCTTCGTCGAAGCTCACCGCACGCTGCGCCTGCTTGCCGGCTACCAGCCGGTCAGCATGCGGACCGCCGCTTGGGAACGCTCTGTGGCTGTCGTCGCCCTGGCAGTGTGCACCCGCCGCGGTCTGCCGTATCTGCATAGGATGCGCTTGCGCGACGTCGAGTTGGACCGGGCTCTGCCCCGCGTCCGTGTACTCGGCGAGTGGTACCCCATCGATGCCTTCAGTCGTGAGATCCTCATCCGCTGGCTGGCCACGCGCCGGACGCTGACGGCCGGCCCGCCGGCGGCGCCGCACGAAGAGGGATTGTGGATCACCACGAGCCCTGGCCGCATCCGCACCGGGGATACCGTCCCCCGGACCGCGGTTAGAGCCAAGCTGCGCACGCTTGAGGCAGCCCACCGCAAACTGACCATCGAAGCCCTGGGAATCCCGGTGCGGCTCGAGCAGTTCTGCGGTACCGACGACAACAACCGACTCACCCTTGCACCCGGCCGCCCAGGGCCGCAGCCGGGCCAGGATCAGACCATGGCCCGCCCGCCACAGCACCGATACCAGCCAGCCCCAGGGCCCTCGGAACCCCAGGCGGCACCGTACTACCGCCCCAGGACGGACCACGGCCAAGGATCCGCGGCCCGTCCTCTCACCCGTCCTTCGCCGGGCTCTGCCCACCGCACAGGAGCGGCGCCGTACACACCACCAGGCCAAGACTTGCCGCCAGAAAACGGCCGGCCGGCCGGCACAGGACCGGGACGCTCAACGATCCCGGCCGATCGACAGGGCTGGTCGCCATGGCTGGCCGAAGAGAGCCTGCCCATGCCCTCGACCCTCACGCACTGATCGGGGCCGTCCAGGTCGGGGCGCCGGTAGTACGTGCCCTGCCCGGTGGAGCCGTGGTCGGTCCATCCGGCGTCGGCCATCACTTGGCGCAGCGCGCGGGCGGCGGCGAACCAGGCGGCCTTGTGCTCCTGGTCGGTCCACTCGGCGCAACCGGTACCAGGCATGGTGTCGATTCCGCCGACGACAGGGGCGGCCATCACTTCGTCGCTGCGCATGCCGGACGGGCGCAGCCGGAAGTCTTCCTCCTCCCTCCAGCCGGCGGCGGACAAGACGGCTCGGGCAGCGGCGAGCGTCGTCGGGCTGGTCTGCCGGTGCGGGTCGGCAGGATGCCTCGGGCGGGGTCGGGCCATGACGTACCTCCTTGATGCGGGGATGGGGCCGGGCGCTGGTTCGCGCCCGGCCGGGGCGCCGTAGGGCGGCAGAAGGGCAAGGGGAGATGCGGCGGACCAGCGCGCAGACCTGCCCGGCCTGTTCCGGGGTGAGCTGTGTCAGGTGCAGGCTGACCGATTCCCCGTAGGCCGCGACCCCCGCACGCACGCAGACCTGACCGGGGCTCCAGTCCCGGTTGCGGCTCACGGTGGTGGAGCGCTCGTAGCGGTGGCCGGGGGAGACGTGCACATCGGCGGTGAAGTCCTCGCATCGGCGCTCGGCGCCGAGCGACCGGGCGAGGCATGCGACGGCGGCACTGCGCGCGGCTTGCTCGTCCTCGCGCTGCTTCAGGTCCTCGCGGATCTGGAGCAGCGCTGTCTCGTACTTCGGCATCAGGCGGCGGCGGATGTGCGCGGCCACGTGCTCGGCCGACCGGGCGGCCACGCTGATCTCGGGAGCGCTCGGGCCACGGCGGTCCCCGGGCAGCACTCCCCTGACCGCGATGCGGTCGCCGTGGGGAGTGAGGCGGATGCCGGGCCCGGCATCGCTGATCAGCCGCACCGTCCCGGTGCGGTACGTGTCGTCGGGCTCGGTGCGCCACTGGGCTCCGTCCAGCTGGGCGCCCAGCAGCGCGGCGACACGGTCGGCGAACGCGGCGAATGCGGTGCGGTCCATGCGGCTGCTCCTTGGTGCAGGTGGCGGGTTGGGGCGCCGGTCTGGGTTGCCGCCCGGGCCGGCGCGGTAGCAGGTGCGGGCTAGGGGTGGCCCGGCTCGATGACGGTGACCGCGATGTTGTCGCCGTGCGGGCGTGCGCGGGCAGCGGCGACCAGGGCGCGGGTCATGTGGCGCGGGTGCACGGTGGTGGTGAGGACGCGCGCGATGTCCTGCTCACCGAGGATCTTCGAGATCCCGTCAGTGCAGAGCAGCACCCGCTCGACCGGGCCGGTTACGTGTACCGAGGCGATCGGCTCGTCGCGCAGCACGCTGCGGGTCACGATGTGGTCCCGGCCCTCGGCGATCTGCGACCAGAAGGGGTCTGCCCACTTCCTCATCTCCTGGCCTTCGGTGTGGTCCTCGGTGACCTGGCGCAGCTGGCCGTTCTGGACGACGTAGGCGCGGCAGTCGCCGACCCACGCGAAGTCCCAGCCGCCCCCGACGCGGTCGGCCATCGGTACGGCGGTGACCATGACGCAATCTCCCTCCTGGCCGCGAGGGCAGTGCTGGTAGAAGTCCTGCAAAACGGCGCGGGCGGCGGCGATGCCGCGGGCGGCTCCGCCGGTCACCGCTGCGCGCGGGGCGGCCCGGACGGCCATGGCGGCGGCGTCGGCGGGCTCGTAGTCGTCGCCGATCCCGTCTGCCACGGCCCAGGCCAGACGTGCGAAGTGACCGGCGGCATCGGCCATGTGGCGGCGCGGGCCCTGGTCGGTGCGAGTGGAGGCGGTCCAGCGGCGGAGGGACATGCCGGCTCCTTGCGGTGGTGGGTTGGTCGGCCAGCTGGCCCGGGGTTGCCGCCCCGGGCCAGCCGGCGAGGTCAGCGCTCGACGCCAAGCAGGATCAGCGGAACGTCCCGGCCGATCTGCTCGACCAGTCCCCGGTCCCGCGCGACCTGGTCAAGCACGTCGCAGATCTCCGGAAGCGGTGTCCTCAGCCGCAGGCAGCGGGCGCCGAAGCCGTGGGAGAAGTGCGGGAAGCCGTTGGCGCCGAACTTCGCGTCGATGACCCACTCGGTCTCCTCGGCCAGACGTGACAGGAAGAACGTGGTCGGCCGCTGACCGGTCCCCGTCGTGACCTCCAACTGCGCCTCCAGACCCTTCTTGTGGCCGAAGAAGTCGCGCTCTTCACGTCGCGCCATGCTGCGCACGGTCAGAGTGAAGGTGACCGTCTCCTCCTCGACCTGCACGGTGACGGTGACCGGCTCGGCGGGGGCCGTGGTCTGCTGGCTGTCCATGTGGCTCCTTCCATCAGGGCCCGGGGGCGCTGGCTGGTGGGTTGGGTGTCGGTCCGGGTTGCCGCCCTCACCGACACATCTAATGATACTCGCTTACGGGTGGGCTGGCAACTCCCGACCTGGCCTGGGTCTGGTGTGCCCGGACGGGCGCCGTCCGGGCACACCCCTGGGCTACTCCTCCAGCCGGACCGGCATGAGCAGGTGCCGGTACCCCTCGCCCGAGATGGCGTGACCGTCGGTGAGCACGACCGACTTGGTCGGATCCGCGAGGTGCAGGGTGACCGAGTCGCCCGTGAACGTCTCCAGCGCGTCCAGCAGATAGCGGCCGTCCAGCCCCAGGGGCTTGCCGAGGAACTGGTCGCTTCCGGCAACGACGCGGGCGTCGACGTGCACCCCCTTGACCTTGTCCTGCTCGGACACGTCGTCCATCGTCGGAGTGAGTGTCATCCGTCCGCCCGGTGCGAACTCGATGCCGAGATACTCACTCCCCTTGCACTTGGCGAGGGCGCGAGCCTTCTTCGCGGCCTTCGCCAGGGCGGCTCGGTCCGCTTCGACCGCCGTGGGGCGCTCGGTCGGCATGAGGGTGTCGACCTTGGGGAAGTCCCCTTCGCGGCTGCGTACCGTGAGCTCCACCGGTCCGACCGAGAAAGTGATCAGAATGTCGGCCTGCGCGGTGTGCACACCCACCGAGATGGGGCCGGAGTACTTCCCCAGCCGCTTGGCGACCAGCCTCAAGACGTCGGCCGGAACCAGGGCGACGACGGGCGCCTCCTGGTCCTCGTCCCATGCCTGCGCGGGGACCTCGGCGATGGCCAGTCGGTACCGGTCACACGCGGCCATACGCAGCGCGGTCGGCTTGACCTCGAAGCGCACCGTGGTCAGGGCGGGCAAGGTCTCGTCGGTCCCCGCGGCCGACAGGACGCGCGCCAACTGCCGGAACCACTCCGGCCCGTCAATGGTGACCATGGGCGGCGCGGCCTGCGGGAAGGAGGGGTACTCCGCCAGCGGCAGCAGCGTCAGCGGCACCGCCAGGTCCGGCGTGGCCAGCACGTCCCCTGACACGCCGACAGGAGTGCGGGCGGCGGCGGCCTTGGTCTCACCGGCGACGCACGCGGCAGCGAGCTTCTTCAGCTCGCTGTGGTCCAGCAGGCTGATGCCCATACCGCCGGGCTCGGCGTCCACGCGGACGGCGGCGCTCACCTCGTAGTCGAACGCGCGCAGGGTGAGGGCTGATCCTCGGGCGTGGGCGATGATCCCGCCCAGCACCGGCACGGGCGGGTGGCTTGGTACCGCGATGGACAGGACGTTGAGGGCTTCCGTGAGCTTGTGGTGCGCGACGCTGAACCGGGCGGGGGCCTGAACGTCGTCGGCGGCGGTGATGGTCTCGGCAGGCTTGGCGGCCGTGGCCTGGGTCACGACGATGCCTCCTGGCTGGTGGGTTGGATGCCGTTCCGGCAGGGATTGCCGCCCTGGGTGCCGGCGTGGTGGGCGGGAGGGCGGTCCGGGCGCACGCCGCGCCCGGACCGCTGGGGGGAGTGCGTCAGCACAGGCGCAGGCAGGTGAGCGGGATGCCGGGGACGGTCCACTCCTTCACGCCGTGCGGGACGTTCACCCTCCGGCTGCGCGCCCAGCGCAGTTCCTCCGTGGAGTCGGCGTCCAGCTTGACCGCCGCGTGGGCGCCGTCGATGGACTCGACGGTGCCGCGCTTGCCCTTGTAGGCGGCCGGGGTGATGTTGACGATCTCGACCGCGGCGCCGACCGTCACCGCGGCGGCGGCCATGGAGGCCAGGGTCTTGCGGCGCTCCTTGAGGACTTCGAGGATGCGGTCAAGATCCCCCTCGGTGGCGTGAGCGGCGATGTGTGCGGTGACCTGGGACAACGTGAGCTGATCGCTCATGGTTCGTGATGTCCTTCCGTGGTGGGTTGGGGGCGCCTGCGCCTTGCCGGGCCGCAGGTGCCCGCTGTGCGGCCTGCCGTCATTCGGCAGGCGGGCCCGTCTTCTGGTCTGCCCGGGCGGGCAGGGGACGGGAGTCTTGGGCGCCGTCTCGCGGGCCCTGGGCGCGGCGCTGCGCCCAGGGCGGTTGCCGCTCAGAACCAGTTCTGTGGCGCGGGCCGGTACCGGCGCTCGTACTCGGCGGCCAGTTCCGGCGGCGCGATGCGCCACTCGGCGGTCTGCTCCGCGAGCGACCGGTAGGCCGTGGCGTCGACGAGTTCGCGCACTCCGTCGGAGCACTCGTAGGTGATCGAGAACTGGTCTACAGAGACGATCTTGACGGGGAAGGTGGCGGACCGGTGGGTGAGGACGTAGTCCCCGACCTGGAAGGTGTGCTCAGGCATTGCGGGCCTCCTGGCTGGTGGGTTGGCTGCCGGTCCGGGTTGCCGCCCATCTCCGACGGATCCAATGATACTCGCTTACTGTGGTTGGTCAACCGTGACAGCCGCACTCCTCGGGCGGAATCTGTCCGCACTCGGGGTGCCAGCAGAAACCCGCCTGACACAGGAACGGCGTCTTGTCGTGGGTGCGCGGGTTCACGGTCACGTATGCCCACGGGCTCCCGTCGACCAGGACGCGCACGCTCGCCGTGCCGTGGTAGCGGCGCCACGCGGACAAGGCGGCATCACCAGCCTTCTTCGCATTGTGGCTCCCCTGCCATTCACCGATCGTCCGCTCCTGCCCATTGGACAGCTCGGCGTACACACCGAACCAGGTGTACCCGCCCATCGGCTCGTGCGTCGGGAAGTTCGGAAAGCGCAGCACGGTCATGCTCCTTCGATTCGTTGGGGGAGGAGGCCGGCCTGGCCGGGAGCGGTCCGGGCGCAACGTGCGCCCGGACCGCCGGGGAACGGGTCAGGTGGTGGGCGGGGTCTCGGGCGCGGACATGCGGGCGTGTGCCTCGCGTAGGGCTTGGTTGGTGGCCTCCAGGAGCCAACGGCCGGCGGTTCCGGCGGCGTCGGCCTTGCTCTGCCCTTCCTCGGTTGCGCGCAGGTACTCCAGCGCCACGGCTTCAAGGGCGGCGTCCGTGACGTAGCGCTGAAGCAGGAACGCGGGAGGCAGGCCGGTCTTCGCGGCGACGGCGCGGGCACAGGTGGCGATGATGAGGCCGACGATCTCGCCGACTTCTTCCGACTCGGCGCGGGACAGGGGCGCGCTGTAGGCGGGGCGGTGCGCTGCGGTCATGGCGCGGGTACCTCTCTGGTGGGTTGGGCCTCTGCGGGCCTTGCCGGGCCCGCAGAGCGATCCGCAGGGGCGGTGCGGGCCCCGGAGCAGGGGCCCGCACCAGCGATGCCTAGAGCCTCGCCTCGGGCGGCAGAGCGTCGGCGGCGCGCTTCGGCGCGAAGTACAGGTCACGCTCGACGACCAACAGGCCGGAGTTCAGCTCCTCCAGCTCGGTCAAGTGGATGTATCCCCACTCGCCGTTCATCGGGTCACCGAGCCGCGCCCACCCGAACGCCAGACCTTCGGTGGGGTCAAGCTCGCAGATGTACCAGTCACAGGCGCCGACGAAGTAGTGCAGGTGGATGATCTTGTCGGCGGTCGGAGTGTTCTCCGTCGCGTACAGCGCGGGAATCTCCGCCAGCTGGTCGAACGGAGGGTAGAAGTCGTGCCCGCGACGCTGCCGGTTCACCTCGGGCTGCACGCCCCAGCGTCCGCTCGGCAGCTCGATCCCGCCGTCCGGACCGGTCTTGACCTCTCCCAATGTGACTCCCTCGGTTGGGCGGGGCGGCCGGTGGTCCAGCCGCCCCGCTGGTGGGTTGGACGTCGGTCCGGGTTGCCGCCCTTCCCGACGCATCCAATGATACTCGCTTACGGGGTGGGGATCAACCGTTCAGCGGGTGCGGAAGCGGGATACCGGCCCGGTAGTCCACGCCCGGTTCCGGCGGGACGGGCTCGCCGGTCGTCTGGTCCGTGCAATAGGCGTCGAACACCTCGGCCGCGTTGCACGCCTTGGCCCAGCCGTCGGCCAACTCCCAGCCGCGCACCACTTCCGAACCGTCGGTGT